>NZ_JBITRU010000065.1:0-21082 GCF_044540255.1 Streptomyces sp. NPDC086080 | reverse complement strand
GCCGACAAATCCCAAACAGGACAGTCGAGACGTCAGTCAGCCGAGGGGTCAGACCCACCGGGAGCGTCACCACGTCACATCCTCACTGTCAGCCGTGGGACGCGACCCTGTCGCGGTAGGTGCGGACGGGTGCCGCGTCGCGGTAGGGCTCCAGTTTGCGTTCGAAGTCGCGGACGTACTCCAGCGCGCGGACCGAGCGCATCTCCGCCGCCTGCCCCGCCGCCTCGGCGGCCAGCTGGCAGGCCTGGTCGAGTTCGCCGAGGCCCAGGCGTGCCGTGGCCAGGACCACCCGGCAGAACAGCCGGCTCCGGGCATACCCCGGCGCCCGCAGCTGCAACGAGCGCTCCGCGTGCTGCGCGGCGGCCCGGAACTGCTGGAGGTCCCGGTGGCAGTGCCCGAACTCGTCGGCGAGCTGGGCCTCGTCGAAGGAGCGCGCCCAGTACGGCACCTCGTCACCGGGCCGGCCGCTCTCCAGCGCGCGTTCGGCGCGGACCAGCGCGGCCGTGCAGGCCCGCACCTCCCCGAGCACCCCGTGCCCGCGCGCCTCGGCCGCGTGCAGCAGCGCCTGCACGACGGGCGGCGCGGAACCGCCCGCACCCTGCTGGGCGACCCGCGCCAGCTGCACGGCCTCCCGGCCGTGGCCGAGGTAGACGGCCTGCCGGCTCATGGTGACCAGGACGTACGCGCCATAGGGCCGGTCCCCGGCCGCCTGCGCGAGCCGCAGCGCCTGCACGAAGTAGCGCTGCGCGAGCCCGTGCGCGGCGATGTCGTACGACGTCCAGCCCGCCAGCCGGGTCAGATCCGCGGCGGCCGCGAACAGCCGGCGCCCGGTCTGCTCGCCGTAGGTGCCGCGCAGCATCGGCTCGCACTCGTGCTCCAGGTAGCGCACGAGGGCCTGCCGGGCGTGCCCGCCCCCGTACGCGTCGTCGAGGGTCCGGAAGAGCTCGCCGACGGACCGCAGCGCGGCGATGTCGCCGCCGGTGACCCGCTGCCCGGGCCCGCGTTCGGCCGTACCGCGTCTGCGGGCGAGCAGTTCGGCCGGTGCCGTGGACCGGAGCGGGAGGCGGCCGCCCTGGGCGGGGACCCGCACCGGCGGCTCCGCACGGGCCACCTTCTCGTCGGCCCGTCCGATGAGCCAGTCCCGGCTCGGCACCACAAGACCCGCCGAGGTGAAGGCGATCTTGCGCAGCTCGGCGTGGCTGCCGGAGTCCTTGCGCCACAGCCCGCCGACGATGTCGACGGCCTCTTCCGGCGTGGCCGCGAACTCCAGACCGGCGTAGACGGGCGCGCAGGCGTCCAGTCCGAGGTCCTGGGCGCTCAGCCGGCGCCCCAGGCGCCGGGTGAAGACCTCGGCGATCAGCGCTGGTGTCGTACCGCGCGGCTGCTGCCCGCGCAGCCAGCGGGTGACGGAGGTCTTGTCATATCTCAGGTCGAGCCCGTGTTCGAGACCGAGCTGGTCCACGCGACGGGCGAGTCCCGCGTTGGAGAACCCCGCTTCTGCGATGAGCGCGGCAAGCTGTCGGTTGGGGGTGCGCTGCGCGGGTCGTTCCGTCATCGGCGGTGCGGTCTCCTGCCTTCCGGCTCGTGATGCGCCGGGATTGCCTGTGAGCAGCCTTGATGGCCTCATGGGACGGCGTGAATGTAGCGGAGAGTAAGCACCCGATTGCCGACATCGACCGGCATTCATCCGATCGTGTGAGGATTGACCCGGAAACTGACGCGCAACCGACAGGCGGCAGTCGAACCGGCCGCCGAATCGGTCGCCCTCTTGACCGCCGTACCGGTCACAGCACCGGTTCGACCTGTCCGCCGTACCGACCGCAACACCGGCCACCGCGCCGGCCACGGCGCCGGCCACGGCGCCGGCCACGGCATCGGCCGCCGGTCGAGGCTCGCTCGAACGGTCGTACAGTGGCGTGGGCGCGTTTCGTGCCTGACGACCTTCTAGGGAGGCGCTTCGCCGTGAGTGAGTTGCGGTTCGTCCGGATGGGCTTCGGGGCCGAGGCCGTCGACTATCAGCAGGCCTGGGACGAGCAGCGCCGGGTGCACGCGGCGCGGTTCGCCGACGAGGTGCCGGACACCGTCCTCCTCCTGGAACACCCCCCGGTCTACACGGCCGGCCGGCGCACCGAGGCGAGCGAGCGCCCCCTCGACGGCACCCCGGTCATCGACGTGGACCGCGGCGGCAAGATCACCTGGCACGGCCCCGGCCAGCTGGTGGGCTACCCCATCCAGAAGCTGCCCCGCCCCGTGGACGTGGTCGCGCACGTCCGGCGCCTGGAGGAGGCACTGATCCGCACCTGTGCGGAGTTCGGCCTGGAGACCACCCGCGTCGAGGGCCGCAGCGGGGTGTGGGTGCTCGGCGACCCGGTGGACCAGCGCCCGGCGCTCGGCGGGCTCTCCCTGGACTTCGACCCCCGGCTGCACGACGACGAGTTCGACCCGCGCCTCAACGGCCCGGAGTACGCGCCCTCCAACGCCGGCCAGCGCCGCGAGGACCGCAAGATCGCCGCGATCGGCATCCGGGTGGCCAAGGGCGTGACCATGCACGGCTTCGCGCTCAACGTGAACCCCGACAACAAGTGGTTCGACAGGATCATTCCGTGCGGGATCCGCGACGCGGGCGTGGCCTCCCTGGCGAACGAGCTGGGCCGTGACGTGACGATCGACGAGGTGCTCCCGGTCGTGGAACGGCATCTCGGGGAGATTCTCCGGAACGCGGATCTCAAGCCCCGGGAGATCGAGAGCACGCCGGCATAGGAGCCGTGCGGCCGGCGTGGGAGGTCACGGCCGGCCGGGCCGCGGCGAGGACGGGGGGCGGCGAGGACGGGGGGCGGCCGCCCTCCGCAGGCCACACCCTCGCCGGGCATGCAGAACCACGGGCGTACGCTTGAGGACGCCGAGGAATCAATCGCTAGGAGCCGGTCGTGTCCGCAGTCGCACCCGACGGACGCAAGATGCTGCGCCTGGAGGTCCGCAACAGCCAGACCCCCATCGAGCGCAAGCCCGAGTGGATCAAGACCCGGGCGAAAATGGGCCCCGAATACTCCAAGATGCAGAACCTGGTCAAGAGCGAGGGTCTGCACACGGTCTGCCAGGAAGCCGGCTGTCCGAACATCTACGAGTGCTGGGAGGACCGCGAGGCAACCTTCCTCATCGGCGGCGACCAGTGCACCCGGCGCTGCGACTTCTGCCAGATCGACACGGGCAAACCCGAGGCGCTGGACCGCGACGAGCCGCGCCGCGTCGGCGAGTCGGTGGTCACCATGGACCTGAACTACGCCACCATCACCGGCGTCGCCCGCGACGACCTGGAGGACGGCGGCGCCTGGCTGTACGCCGAGACCGTGCGCCAGATCCACGCGCAGACCGCGGACCGCGCGGACGGCCGGACGAAGGTCGAGCTGCTGGCCCCCGACTTCAACGCCGTGCCGGAGCACCTGGCGGAGGTCTTCTCCTCCCGCCCCGAGGTCTTCGCGCACAACGTCGAGACGGTCCCCCGCATCTTCAAGCGGATCCGTCCGGGCTTCCGCTACGACCGCTCCCTGAAGATCATCACCGACGCCCGTGACTACGGCCTGGTCACCAAGTCCAACCTGATCCTCGGCATGGGCGAGACCCGCGAGGAGGTCGGCGAGGCGCTGCGGCAGCTGCACGACGCCGGCTGCGAGCTGGTCACCATCACCCAGTACCTGCGGCCCTCCGTGCGCCACCACCCCGTGGAGCGCTGGGTGAAGCCGGACGAGTTCGTGGAGCTGAAGGAGGAGGCCGAGCAGATCGGCTTCTCCGGTGTGATGTCCGGACCGCTGGTCCGCTCCTCCTACCGGGCCGGCCGGCTCTACCGGATGGCCGTCGAGAAGCGGGGGGCGTACGTGGCCTCCCAGGCCGTCTGAACCGGCAGCCCGAAGCCACCCGGCCAGGGCAGCCCTGAGCCACCCGGACAAGGCGGCTTGAAGCCACCCGGACAGGACGGCCCGAAGTCACCGGACGGGACGGCCCGACGACACCGGGCGACAGCGTGTGAATTCACGCACAAGGCCCTACCGGCCAGTACTGGCCGAGAGAACGCGGTCCCGACCGTCCTCGCAGATGAGGGCACAGGTCGGGACCGCGTCGGCGTTCCGGACCCGCCCACAAGGGCTTCATGCCTGTTTGACCGGCCGGTCACGTCCTGGTAACACCAGTCAGTGAGCCTGGAATCACCGCACGTACAGCCCTACCCGCCCGCACCGAGGGAGTCGTCCGCCATGCAGGCCGCGCCCGTCCGCGCCACCGCCATCCCGTCCTTCACCACCGCCCTGCGGGCCGTGGAGTCGCTGCTGATGAGCGGCGGTCAGCGCACCGCCCGCCGCAACGCCTGGACCTCCGTCCTGGAGGACCGCCGTCGCGCCAAGGACCGGGTCGAGACCCAGCGCGTCCTCGACCTGGCCACCTCCACCCGCCCCTGAGGCCCGCCGGAACCCGCCCGGACCCGCCCGGACCCCTCCGCACCGGCACTGCCGTCGAAGGCGCTCCGGGCGGGACGTAGACTTCATGGCATGGCGAGGAAGGAACCCGCAGCGAACGCTGCGAACCCCGGGCGACTGAAGCAGATCGCTCTGACCTACAAGATGACCCGCAGGGCCGACAAGAAGATCGGTCTTGTACTCGCGGCTGTCGGAATCGTCACCTTCGGTGTCTTCCTCGCGATCGGCTTCTTGATCGGGCACCCCATCTATCTCGGCATCCTGGGCTTCCTGCTCGCCTTCCTCGCGACGGCGATCGTGTTCGGGCGCCGGGCCGAGCGTGCGGCCTTCGGGCAGATGGAGGGACAGCCGGGCGCCGCCGCGGCCGTGCTCGACAACATCGGCCGGGGCTGGACGACGACCCCCGCGGTGGCGATGAACCGCAGCCAGGACGTGGTGCACCGCGCGGTCGGCAAGGCCGGCATCGTGCTGATCGCCGAGGGCAACCCGAACCGGGTGAAGAGCCTGCTGGCCGCCGAGAAGAAGAAGATGAGCCGCATCGTCGCGGACGTCCCGGTGCACGATCTGATCGTGGGCACGGGCGAGGGCCAGGTCGAGCTGAAGAAGCTGCGCACCACCATGCTCAAGCTGCCCCGCGTGCTCTCCGGCCCGCAGGTCACGGCGACCAACGACCGGCTGCGCGCCCTGGGCGACCTGATGAGCAACATGCCGCTCCCCAAGGGCCCGATGCCCAAGGGCATGAAGCTGCCGAAGGGCGGCGGCGGCCAGCGCGGCCGCTGAACGAGTACGACGACGGGGGCGCCGGAATCACTTCCGGCGCCCCCGTCGTCCTACCGCCGTCGTACTCCGCCGGGGCGGACGCGGAAACGGGTGTCAGATCCGCACCTCGACCGTGCGGGCCAGCCGGTCGTGCAGACCGCGCCCGTCGCGGTCCCAGATGAGGGCGGGGACGGCGAGGCACAGCAGCACCGAGCGCACAAGGCCGCGCAGTGGCTGGACCCGTCCGGTGTCGAGGCCGACGACCCGCAGTCCGAAGAGACGCTTGCCCGGGGTGAAGCCCACCGCGCCGACGGTGAGGACGCTCAGCAGGAGGAACACCAGCAACGCCCAGTTACCGGTCGACCGGCTGTCGTAGCCGTCGGTGATCAGACCGTATGCGATCAGCATGCACAGACCCCAGTCCACGGCGAGGGCGCCGAGCCTGCGGCCGGGGCGCGCGATCGAGCCCGGTCCGTCCTCCGGCAGCCCCAGCTGCTCACCCCGGTAGCCGAAGTCGGCACCGGCGTCCTCCATGGCCGCACGCGGTCCGGAGAGCCATGATCCGATTGCTTGCCTGTTGTCCACCCGTCCACGGTACTGCGCCCGGATATGACCACAGGACGGCGGGGGGCTCCGGGGCTACCGTGGAAGAGGGACCGGTTAACTTGTGTGAAACAAATGGGTCACGCACGAGAAATGACCCATCTCTAGGGTCGAGTGCAGCGTGTGCCACCCGCACTGGCCGCACGAACGATCTACCACCCCGGCGGGATGGTCGGGAGTAGGAGGAGCTGGATGTTCCAGAACGCCGACGAGGCCAAGAAGTTCATCGGGGACGAGGACGTCAAGTTCATCGACGTCCGGTTCTGCGACCTCCCGGGTGTGATGCAGCACGTCACCGTGCCGGCGGACGCGTTCGACCCGGACGAGGAGCTGGCGTTCGACGGCTCGTCGATCCGTGGCTTCCAGGCCATTCACGAGTCCGACATGTCGCTGCGCGCGGACCTGTCGACCGCCCGGATCGACCCGTTCCGCCGTGACAAGACGCTGAACATCAACTTCTTCATCCACGACCCGATCACGGGCGAGCAGTACTCCCGTGACCCGCGCAACGTGGCCAAGAAGGCCGAGGCGTACCTGGCCTCCACGGGTATCGCCGACACCGCGTACTTCGGCCCGGAGGCCGAGTTCTACGTCTTCGACAGCGTGCGCTTCAAGACGTCCGAGAACGAGTCGTTCTACCACATCGACTCCGAGGCGGGCGCCTGGAACACCGGCGCGCTGGAGGACAACCGCGGCTACAAGGTCCGCTACAAGGGCGGCTACTTCCCGGTCCCGCCGGTCGACCACTTCGCCGACCTGCGCGCCGAGATCTCCCTGGAGCTGGCCAAGTCCGGCCTGAAGGTCGAGCGCCAGCACCACGAGGTGGGCACCGCCGGCCAGGCGGAGATCAACTACAAGTTCAACACGCTCCTCGCCGCCGCGGACGACCTGCAGCTCTTCAAGTACATCGTGAAGAACGTCGCCTGGCGCAACGGCAAGACCGCGACCTTCATGCCGAAGCCGATCTTCGGTGACAACGGTTCGGGCATGCACGTCCACCAGTCCCTGTGGGCGGGCGGCGAGCCGCTCTTCTACGACGAGCAGGGCTACGCCGGCCTGTCGGACACGGCCCGCTACTACATCGGCGGCATCCTCAAGCACGCCCCGTCGCTGCTGGCCTTCACCAACCCGACGGTGAACTCCTACCACCGTCTGGTGCCGGGCTTCGAGGCCCCGGTGAACCTGGTGTACTCGCAGCGCAACCGTTCCGCCGCGATGCGTATCCCGATCACCGGGTCCAACCCGAAGGCCAAGCGCGTCGAGTTCCGCGCCCCGGACGCCTCCGGCAACCCGTACCTGGCCTTCTCGGCCCTGCTCCTCGCGGGCCTGGACGGCATCAAGAACAAGATCGAGCCGGCCGAGCCGATCGACAAGGACCTCTACGAGCTGGCTCCCGAGGAGCACGCGAACGTGGCCCAGGTCCCGACCTCCCTCGACGCCGTCCTCAACCGCCTCGAGACCGACCACGAGTTCCTCCTCCAGGGCGACGTCTTCACGCCGGACCTGATCGAGACGTGGATCGACCTGAAGCGCCAGAACGAGATCGCCCCGCTCCAGCTCCGCCCGCACCCGCACGAGTTCGAGATGTACTTCGACGTGTGATGCGGCCGACGCGCGTATCACGCGTGGGCTCGTACGGCGCCCCTGCCTCCGGGAAACCGGAGGCAGGGGCGCCGACGCGTTCCGGCTGACCGGAAAGCTTCCCTCTGCCCGGCCGGGGAGGGATCCTGGAGCTGACACGACTGTTCGAGAGAAGGTCACGGGGATGCCCGAAAGGGACGACGAGGAACGAGAGTTCGACATCAAGTGGGCGGACGGCGCCGTGCACAAGGAGCCGTCGGCGCGGGCCCGGATGCTCGCCGCCCGCTGGAAGGACAACCCGCCAGGACCGGTCCCGTTCCGTGGCGAACCGGAGCACAGGGGCTCATCCGGCCACTCCTCCTGGGTGTCGACGGCAGTGGTCCTCGGCTGCGTGGCCGCGGTGATCGTGCTGCTCGGGTACATCAACTTCCGGCCGTACTGATCCCGTCAGCACCGCCGCCCACGCCCGTCCGTCCTCGTTCCGGCCACCCCGGCCACCCCGGCCACCCCTGACTACTCGGCCTGGGCGACGGCGACCATGGGCGAGGTTCTGGAGGCGCGGAGGGCGGGCACCATGCCCGCGGCGGCGGTCACCAGGACGAGGGCGGCGAGGACAGCCGCGAGCTGCCCCGCGGGGACGCTGAACGGGGCGTCCGTCTGCACGACCCGGACCACCAGCCAGGAGTACGGCAGGGCGAGGGCCAGACCGAGGATTCCGCCCAGTACGCCGTAGAGGGCGCACTCGATCGTGACCATGCGGTGCACGGCCGCTCCGCCGAGGCCCAGGGCCCGCAGCAGCCCGAACTCGCGCCCCCGTTCGACGACGGTGAGGCTCGCCGTGGTCGCGACTCCGGCGACCGCCACCAGGACGGTCAGCCCCAGGACCATGATCACCGTCGTGGCCATCGTCCGCAGGTCGTCCGACGCGTCGGCCTGTCCGGCCGAGTCCTCGGCAATGACCCGGCCGTCGCCGCGCTGGGGACCGGTCAGCGTGTCGGTGATGGCCCGCTGCGCGCCTATCCGTCCCTGGGCGCCGTCCTCCGAGGCGTTGGCGGTGACCATGGTGGGCGCGGCGTCCGCTCCCATACGGGTGAGGTCCGCGGCGGAGACGAAGAAGTCGCCCCCGTAGGGTCCGGCTCCGGGCAGCGTCGCCGCCACGGTGAGCCGGACGGGACGTCCTTCGAAGGTCAGCGTCACACGGTCGCCGGCCCGGACGCCGAGCCGGTGGGCGGGGCCGGCGGCCACGACGACGTGGGCGGGTTCGAGGTGGTCGAGGGAGCCGGTGCGGGCGGCCAGGCTCACCCCGGAACGGACGGTGCCGAGGTCGAGGTCGGAGACCGTCACGCTGCGGGTGATCTCGATGGCCTCCGCCGTGCGGAACGCGGTCACGTCGGCGAGTTCGGGGTGTGCGGCCAGATCGGCGGCCAGCGACCGGTCCAGAGTCTCACTGTCCCTCGTGTACAGCTGGAAGTCGGCGGGGGCCTCCACCGCCTGCCGGTACCGCTCGTAGGTGTTCAGGGAGGCGAGGCAGGTCAGGGTCGAGCCGACCAGGCAGACACCGAGGGCGACGACGACCGAGACCGAGGCCGCCCGGCCCGGCGCGCCTCCGACTCCCGCGACCGCGAGGCGGCCGGCCGCACCGGTGCGGCGCAGCGGCACCGCGACCGCCGACAGCACCGGCCGGACCAGACGGGGGCCGAGGGCGATCAGGGCCAGGAAGGCCAGCCCGCCCGAGAGCACCACGGCGATCAGCGCCGCGAACCGGTCGTAGTCCGTGTCGCCCGGCTGGGGCAGTCCGGCGTACTGCTGCCGGGCGAGGAGCGCGGCGCCCACCGCGCACAGCAGGCCCAGCAGGGCCCGGCCGACGCCCCGTGCCGGGCCCTCCCCGGACGCCGCGCTGCGCAGGGCCTGCAGCGGTGAGACCCGGGAGGCGGTCAGCGACGGGGCCAGGACCGCCAGGACCGCGAGCAGACCGGTGCCGAGCACGGTGAGAACGGCCTCCGCCGCGGGGAGTCCGGAAGGGACGGACAGGTCGTGCCCGAACCGTCCGGCGACCGCGGGGACGAGCCGGCCGCAGCCCCAGGCCGCCAGCACGCCGGCGGCGCCGGCCAGCAGCCCGACCACCGCTCCTTCGACGACGAGCGCGGCGGCGAGCCGGCGCGGGGTCGCCCCGATGGCGCGCAGCAGCGCCAGCTGGCGTACGCGCCGTGCGAAGACGATGCGGAAGGTGGAGGTGGCGACGAGCACGGCCGCGCCGACGGCGACGGCGAGGAAGACGGTGACCAGGTCCAGGGTGTCCTTCGCCGCGGTCACCGCTTCGCGGGCCTCCTCCGCCCGGACCTCGTCCCCGGACCGCACCCGCGCTCCGGGCACCGCCTGCCGGATACGCTCCGTCAGCCACGCCGGGTCCGCCGATCCGGAGGACGCGGGGCCGGTGCGGATGTCGACGCGGGAGTAGTCCGAGGCGCCGAGCAGGTCCCCGAGGTAAGGGCCTGGGGCGTATCCCGTGGGTGCCGCGTCGTTCGTGGCGGTGCTGCGGACGATGCCGCTGACCTCGACCGTGACGCGTCGGGTGGTCTCGCCGTCGGGTTCGGGCCGCAACAGGGTGAGCGACGAGCCCGGGGCGAGATCGTAGTCCCGCGCGGCCTGCGTGTTGACGGCGAGCCGGCCCGGCCCGGAGGGGTAGGTGCCGTCCAGCAGACGGACGTGGGCCAGGGCGCCGGTGCCGGGGTCCGCGGACAGGTCGAGATAGCGTTCGACGGCGCTGCCACCCAGCGGGCTGCCTCCGTCGAGCCGGCCGACCACCTCGGTGACTCCGGGGATCCCGCGGATCTCGCGGAGGCGGTCCTCGCCGATGGCCTCCCCGTCGCCGGGCTCGACCACCAGCGACACCGCCTCGGGCGTTCCGCGGAACTTCTCGACGACGGTGGCGGTGATGATCTGCTGGGCCATGACGGTGCCGAAGACCACGAACGCGGCGATCAGCAACGACAGTCCGGTCGCCGCGAACCGTCCGGGCCGCCGCAGGAGTTCCGCGACCTGGGAGCCCAGGACGGTCGCGCGCCAGGGGTTCCTCATCGCCGCCTCCCCGTGATGTCGGTGACCGGCGCGGCGGTCCGCCCGGAGGGGGCGGCGTCCTCGTCCTTGACGACGTGGCCGTCCGCGAGGGTGAGCACCCGGTCCGCGTACCGCGCGGCCGCGGGGTCGTGGGTGACCATGACGACCGT
Source organism: Streptomyces sp. NPDC086080 (assembly GCF_044540255.1). Taxonomy (NCBI): domain Bacteria; kingdom Bacillati; phylum Actinomycetota; class Actinomycetes; order Kitasatosporales; family Streptomycetaceae; genus Streptomyces; species Streptomyces sp. NPDC086080. The sequence continues at coordinate 10,446 of NZ_JBITRU010000065.1, read as the reverse complement.
CTGGCCGAGGTCGTCGACGGACCGGCGCAGCATGGTGAGGACTTCGGTGCCGGCCCGGGAGTCGAGGTTGCCGGTGGGTTCGTCGGCGAAGACCACGGCCGGCCGGGCCACCAGTGCGCGGGCCACGGCGACCCGCTGCTGCTGACCGCCGGACAGTTCGGCGGGGCGGTGCGCCATCCGGTGGGCGATGCCGAGCACTTCGCAGAGGTGGTCGACCAGTTCGCGGTCCGGGCGCCCGCCGGACATGGTGACGGGCAGCACGATGTTCTCGTAGGCCGTCAGCTGCGGCAGCAGGTTGAAGGACTGGAAGACGAAACCGACGCGCTTGCGGCGTATCCGGGTCAGCTGCCGGTCGGACAGTCCGGTGATCTCCGTTCCGTCCAGGACGATGCTGCCGGAGGTGACGGTGTCGAGCCCGGCGACGCAGTGCATCAGGGTCGACTTGCCCGACCCGGAGGGGCCGACGACGGCGGTGAAGCGGGCGCGCCGTACTCCGACGGACACCCCGTCGAGGGCCCGCACCTCGGTGGTGCCCTGCCGGTAGGTCTTCGTCAGGGCGGTGGTGGTGATGACGTCGTCGTCCGGTGTGTGGCCGCGGGCGGCGGTGTGGACAGCCATGGGGGCGGTTCTCGCGTTCCGGTTCAGGCGCCGAGCGGCGGCATGGTCAGGGTGACGCCGGAGTCCGAGCAGTGTCCCCGCGCTTCTTCCTGGAGGTTCTTCACGTCCTTCGCGGACGGTGCTTCGGGGGACTTCTGGGCGGTCGCGAGCGCCCATCCCTCGTACTGGGAGATCTTGGCTCCGAGGTAGCCGTCCTTCATCTGCGCGCGGCGCTCGTCGCCGGTCTTCTTCCACCACGCCTCCGCTTCCGGCGCGGGGCCGGTGGAGATCCTCCCGGCCTCGGTGATGATGCGCTGCGCCAGCCGGCAGTCGTCGGCGGACGCCTGGCTGAGCTCGTCACGGTCCAGCCACCAGTAGCCCGCCCCGGCGACCAGGGCGCCGGCGATCACGGCCGTGACCGCGCCGATGACGAGACGGTTGCGCTTGGGGTTCTGCGTGGTGGGCGTGGTGTCCATCGGGTCCTCCGGTGTCTTCTCGGCCGCGTTCGGCGACAGTGAGAAGTCTGGAGTTCGGCGGCCCGCCGGACATCGGCCACGGATCCGAGATCGGACGCGGCGGATCTGGCACACCGGACGGGGTGGTTCCTGCGCCCCCGGGTGCAGAACGCGGGGGCGCCTGTGCACCCTCAGGGGGAGGGACGGACCAGCCCGGACTCATAGGCGAACGCGACGGCCTGGGCACGGTCCCGCAGGTGCAGTTTGGCCATGAGGTTGCCCAGGTGTGTCTTCACCGTGGCCTCCGCGACGTACAGCTCCGCCGCGATCTCGGTGTTGGACAGCCCGCGGGCGACCAGGCCCAGTACGTCCCGCTCGCGCGCGGTGAGGACGTCCAGCCGTTCGGCCTGTCCGTTCGCCGGTGCCAGCCGGTCCGAGACCCGGTCGAGGAGCAGCCGGGTGATGCGCGGCGCGACCACCGACTCCCCCGCGGCCAGGACCCGGATGGCGTTCACGACCTCCGCGGCGGGGGCGTTCTTCAGCAGGAAACCGCCGGCTCCGGCGCGCAGCGCCGCGAAGGCGTCCTCGTCGTTGTCGAAGGTGGTCAGGACCAGCACACCGGGCGGGTCGTCGAGCCGCATCAGCTGCTCGGTGGCCTGGATGCCGTCCATGACGGGCATGCGGATGTCCATGATGACGACGTCCGTCCCGACCTTGCGCAGCAGGTCGAGGGCGTCCGCGCCGTTCTCCGCCTCACCGACGACCTCGATGTCGTCCTGACCGGCCAGCACCATGGAGAAACCGGCCCGGATCAGGGGCTGGTCGTCCACCACGACCACCCGGATCGGTCTGCCCGTCTGTGCCATCATGCCGTCCTTGTCGGTATCGAGGCACGTACGTGCCATCCGCTGCCGAGCCGGGGTCCCGCCTCGAAGGTGCCGCCGGCGAGTTCCACCCGCTCCCGCATCCCCACGAGTCCGTTCCCTCCGGAGCGCGTGCCGATGCCGCCCCCGGCGAGGGTGCCCGCTCCGTCGTCGGTCACCTCGATCAGCAGTGTGCCCTGCTCCTCGTGGAGCCGGATGCCGACCCCGGCCCCGGCTCCGGCGTGGCGGAGCACGTTGGTGAGGCACTCCTGGACGATGCGGAAGGCCGTCATCTCCTCCGTCGGCGACAGCCGCCCCTCGCCGACCTCGACCGAGACGTCCACGGTCAGCCCGGCGGCCCGGGCGCGGTCGGCGACGACCTTGATCTCGTCGAGGGTGATCAGGCGCCGTGGCGGGCTGCCGTCGGTCGGATCCGGGGTGCCGGAGTCCGGGTTGCCCTCGCGCAGCACCCGGACGATGCGGTGCATGTCGTCGATCGCGTCCCGGCCCGTGGCGGCGATCGTCTTCAGCGCGGACTCCGCCATGTCCGGGGACTTGCGCAGCACGGAGCCGGCGCCGTCGGCCTGGAGGATCATCACGGCCAGGCTGTGCGCCACCACGTCGTGCAGCTCACGGGCGATCTCGGCCCGCTCCCGGGTCGCGGCCAGCCGGACCCGCTGTTCCTGTTCCCGCTCGGCGTGCCAGGCGCGGGCCGCCTGGCTCTCGGCGTAGAGGCGCCGTGTGTGCAGGGCGAAGGCGGTCAGCCAGACCGTCAGCGTCATCCCCCAGAAGATCCACAGCATGTCGAGGTCGACGAACGGCTCCAGGCCCAGGGCGGGCATCCCCACCGTCCCGGCCGCCGTGGCCAACAGCACCGTGACGCCCGCGAGATACGGCATCCAGCTGGTCCGGGAGTGGTGGACGACCGACATCATGGCGAACAGCACGGCCACGTTGTACGAGGCGGGCGCGGACGCCAGCGGTACCTCGGGCAGGTCGTGCAGGAGGAACTGGACGAGGGTCAGCGCCAGCACGGCCGCCAGCACCGTGCCGGGGAACCGCCTGCGGGCCAGCAGACTCAGTGCCATCAGGCCGCCCAGGAGCAGGTCGTAGCCGACGCCGTAGTAGTCCGCCGCCGCCAGGACGACCAGCGCGATACCGATGTCGCACGCCCGGGCGACGGCACGTCCGTACCGGCCGGACGGCGTCATCCAGGACGACGGGACGGGGACCGTCCTCTGCTGAGCCAACCGTCGTGCCTTTCTTCTCCGGCAGGGCCGCGACCGCGTGCCCACCGGCGCAAGTCCGGTCGGCCCACGGTGACTTCGGGGGTGAGGGAGGGTGTGGTGTGCCCTCACCCGCCCCATAGTGCCTCAGCGGGCGGCCGGCGTGCGGCACGGCGGTGCCGGGCGCCTCACCCAGGGAGGGCGCCCGGCACCGGTCTCGGTCTCGGTCTCAGCGGTTGTAGCGCATGAAGGCGCGGACCATGTGGCACGTCGTGTCCGACGGCGGGTGCACGCCGATCAGCGCGGCCGTGGTGCGGATCCTCTCGTTGCGGGCCTGGCCGGGCAGGTAGACACCGGAGTCGAGCAGGGCGATGGCGAGCCGCATCGCCTTGAGCCGGCGGTTGTGCGTGACGTACCAGTCCCGCGGGCGGCCCGGCGGCAGCGGGCGCTTCGCCACCGGGGCGCAGGGCACTTCGAGCGGCACGGGACGCTTCGCGGTGGACTGGGTGGGCAGGGGCTTCTGCTTGAGTGCGGCAGCGGGCACAGGCATCCTCCTGTCGCGGTCGGGGCGGCCCGCCGAGGTCCACGACGACCTCGGCGATTCCCTCGAACACTGCTCCCAGTGTACTGCCCGGCACTGACAATCAGCAGGCCTGAACGGGCAGGCAAATGCGCTGGTGGGCATGGGTTTTGTCGTCGTGTCACAGCGCTCACACCAGGCACCCGCGGCACGGCGGGGAAATCGAACAGCGGGATGACGGCGTACGGTGTCGGGCATGGAGATCTGGATCAACCCGGCCTGTTCCAAGTGCCGTAGCGCCCTCAGCCTGCTGGATGCCGAGGGGGCCGAGTACACCGTCCGCCGGTATCTGGAGGAGGTGCCGAGCGAGGACGAGATCCGTGCAGTGCTGGAGCGGCTCGGGCTGGAGCCGTGGGACATCACACGGACCCAGGAGGCGGAGGCGAAGGAGCTGGGACTCAAGGAGTGGGCGCGGGACGCCGGCACGCGGGACCGGTGGGTCGCGGCGCTCGCCGCCCACCCGAAGCTGATCCAGCGGCCGATCATCACGGCGGACGACGGAACTGCGGTCGTGGCCCGCACGGAGGACGCCGTACGGGACGCCCTCTCCCGCTGAACACCCCTGAGCTACCCTGAGCGGCCCTGAGCGACTCTCAACGACCCTGAGCGACCAACCCTGAACACCCTTGTGACGCAGGCCACTTCGGCGACTTGGCCCGGCCGCTGAGCAACTCCGTTCGGTATCTCGTACATAGCGGCGTACGCCCCCCTATCCCTTCAGGAGGCGCGCATGTCGCGCAGGAGAACGCTCGGCCCGAAGAAGAAGCTCGCGCTGCTGCTGAGCGCAGCCACGGTGGCGGGAGGCGGCGCCTTCGTCATGGCGACCACCTCGAACGCCAGCCCGCCGGCGGCCACCACCAAGTCGGCGGCGGACTCGACCGTCTGTCAGGGGCTGGCCACCGCGCTCGGCAACAACGAGAGGTTCATCGAGGGCCAGCGGGCGAACCCCGACGCCCAGTCCGAGGCGCGGATCGCCAACCGCGAGGCGGTCCTCGCCCAGATCCGGCTCCAGCAGGAGGCGTCCGGTTGCACGGTTGGGGAGTCGGCTCAGGGCTCCCAGACCGCGCCGCCGGAGCAGGCCGCACCGCCGGAGCAGGCCGCGCCTTCCCAGCCGGCCGCGGGTGATCAGGGCGGACAGGCCGGGCAGGCCGGGCAGGCCTCCGGTGAGCAGGTGTGCAACGGGTCGACCGTCACCCTCTCCGGTGAGGACGGCGCCCCGGCGGCGTCCAGCAACCAGTTCCCCGCCGGGACGAAGCTCAAGGTCACCAACCTGGACAACAACAAGTCCACGACGGTGGAGGTCACCTCGGTGTCCGGCAGCTGTGTGCTGCTCAACAACGCGGCCTACGAGCAGGTCCGTGAGGCCGGCAAGTTCGTGATCCGCCGCGCGGTGATCGAGAAGGTGGGGTGAGGTCCGGATTCCCTCGGGAGGGGCCCGCTGCTCACGGTCGGGAGCGGCGGGCCCCTTCACGTGCCTTCGCATACACCGCGGCCCCGCCCCACGCGCGCTCACAGAGAGCGGCGGGGCGGGCCGGTGCCCGGTAACACGGGGTTCACATACGGGCAACGGCCGGGAAATCGCCTGTTGACAAGCTGCGTGCCATCGACGGCGGCGCCCCAGTGCCGCAGCGCCGCAAGCACCCGCACCAGCGTCAGCCCCACCCCCGAAGGATGTGGACCGTGAGCTTCAAGGCCGAGTACATCTGGATCGACGGCACCGAGCCGACCGCCAAGCTGCGTTCCAAGACGAAGATCATGGGCGACGACGCCAAGGGCGCGGACCTGCCGATCTGGGGCTTCGACGGGTCCTCCACCAACCAGGCCGAGGGGCACGCCTCCGACCGCGTCCTCAAGCCCGTCTTCGTCTGCCCGGACCCCATCCGCGGCGGTGACGACGTCCTGGTGCTGTGCGAGGTCCTGAACACGGACATGACGCCGCACGTGTCCAACACCCGGGCCGCGCTGACCGAGGTCGCCGCGAAGTTCGCCGCCCAGGAGCCGGTCTTCGGTATCGAGCAGGAGTACACCTTCTTCAAGGGTGCCCGCCCGCTCGGCTTCCCCGAGGGCGGTTTCCCGGCCGCGCAGGGCGGCTACTACTGCGGTGTCGGCTCGGACGAGATCTTCGGCAGGGACGTCGTCGAGGCGCACCTGGAGAACTGCCTGAAGGCGGGTCTCGGCATCTCCGGCATCAACGCCGAGGTCATGCCCGGCCAGTGGGAGTTCCAGGTCGGCCCGCTGGCCCCGCTGGAGGTCTCCGACCAGCTCTGGGTGGCCCGCTGGCTGCTCTACCGCACCGCCGAGGACTTCGGCGTCTCCGCCACCCTGGACCCCAAGCCGGTCAAGGGCGACTGGAACGGCGCGGGCGCGCACACCAACTTCTCCACCAAGGCGATGCGCGAGGGGTACGACGCGATCATCACCGCCTGCGAGTCGCTCGGTGAGGGCTCCAAGCCGCTGGACCACGTCAAGAACTACGGCGCCGGCATCGACGACCGCCTCACCGGCCTGCACGAGACCGCCCCGTGGAACGAGTACTCCTACGGTGTCTCGGACCGCGGCGCCTCGGTCCGCATCCCGTGGCAGGTCGAGCAGGACGGCAAGGGCTACATCGAGGACCGCCGCCCGAACGCCAACGTCGACCCGTACGTGGTGACCCGGCTGCTCGTCGACACGTGCTGCACCGCGCTGGAGAAGGCCGGCCAGATCTGATCCGTACCGCAGTCGATGCGAGGGGCGTCCGCCATTTCCGGTGGGCGCCCCTCGCGCCGTCTGCTTCAATGGGGACATGGTCGGCCAACGGACATGTGACGCGGCGGGTCGCGGTGACCTCGAGCCGTTCTGGCCGTCCCGTCAGCACCACGACTTCGACCGGGTGTGTTGTCGCGCGACGAACGCGCCGGCCCTCTGACGCCCGGAATCCTTCCCGGCCTTCGGCCGCCGCGCACCGCGTACGTCCTCGACGAACCCTTCGCGCGAAAGAGCTGACGTCTCATGGCGATCACCCCCCGTTCCCTTTCCTCCGTCTCCCCCGCCCCTTCCGCCTCTCCCCGGCTGCGTGCCGTCGCACGGGACGAGGTGGTGACGGTCGCGGATCTGCTGCCGCCCGGCGCCACATGGCTGCCCGCGCCGCCGAACGCCGTGCCCGTGCTGCCCGGACAGCCCCCGATGGTCGGCTATCTGGTGCTGGTCCCCGCCGACCGGCAGCCGCCGTTCCCCGTGGCGGTACCGGAACCGGCGGCCGGCTCGCCCGCCGGCGATCCCCTCATCCACGTCGACCCCGGCCGGCGCATTGCCGAGGTGGAGGGGCGCCCACTCGACCTGACCTACCTGGAGTTCGAACTGCTGGCCCATCTCGTGGCGCATCCGCACCAGGTGCACACCCGGGACCGGCTGGTCGGCACGGTGTGGGGCTACGGCCATGTCGGTGACGGCCGTACCGTCGACGTCCACATCGCCCGGCTGCGCCGCAAGCTGGGCGACGGGTACCGGGACACGATCCGCACGGTGCGCCGGGTCGGCTACACGTACGTTCCCCCGGCCGGGCGCTGAGCGGACGCACGGTCCCGGGTCTGCCGAGAGCAGAGCGCCGTTCCCTCCCGCCGCCCGGACGGGCAGAGTCGCCGTATGAGACTTCTGTTGCTGGGTGGTACGGAGTTCGTGGGCCGGGCCGTCGCCGAGGCGGCCGTGGCACGGAGCTGGGAGGTGACCGTCTTCCACCGGGGCCGGCACGAGGCTCCGCGGGGTGTGCGGACGCTACTGGGCGACCGCACCGCGCTCGACGGTCTGGCCGCGCTCGACGAGGACCCCGGGGAGTGGGACGTCGTCGTCGACACCTGGTCGGCCGCCCCGCGCGCGGTGCGGGACGCGGCGCGGCTGCTGCGGGGCCGCGCCGGGCGGTACGTGTATGTGTCGAGCTGCTCGGTGTACGCGTGGCCCCGGCCCGCCGGGTTCACCGAGGAGACTCCCCTGGTGGAGGGCGCCTGTGCCGACGCGGATGTCACGGACTACGCGCGGGACAAGCGGGGCGGTGAGCTGGCCGCCGTGGACGCCTTCGGCGCGGACCGGTCGCTGCTGGTGCGGGCCGGACTGATCCTGGGGCCGTACGAGAACGTGGGACGGCTGCCCTGGTGGCTGAACCGGATGGCGCGCGGCGGCCCGGTCCTCGCCCCGGGGCCGCGTGAGCTGCCCCTGCAGTACGTGGACGCGCGCGACCTCGCGCAGTGGATCCTCGGCGCGGCCGAGCAGGGGCTGAGCGGGCCGTACAACCTCATCTCCCCGCAGGGGCACGCCACGACGGGCGAACTGCTCGAGGCCTGTGTCCGGGTGACCGGGGGCCCGGCCGAGCTGCGGTGGACCGCGCCGGAGGTGATCCTCGACGCGGGCATCGAGCCGTGGACGCAGTTGCCGGTGTGGGTGCCGCCGGGCAGCGACCTGCACGACGCGCTGCACGCGGCGGACGTCTCACGGGCGGTCGCGACGGGGCTGCGCTGCCGGCCGGTCGCCGAGACGGTGGCCGGGACCTGGCGCTGGCTGACGGACCTCGACGGCATCGCGCCGCAGCGGCCGGACCGCACCGCCAAGGGGCTCGATCCGGAAGTGGAGGCGAAGGTACTGGGCACCGCCGGCGGGGCGTAGCCGGCACCACCACCGGCCCGGCGGTCGCGGGCGGGCCGGTGGTGAGGGAAACGGGGGATCGTGGAGCACACCGCGAACATCCTCACTGAACCGGGACCCGAGGTGCCGAACGGCGACAACCGGCGCGGGGTCGGCGGTTCCCGCCCATCCCGGCTACGGCCGGTGAAAACGTCCCCACCGCCTCACTCCGGGTGGACGATCGGCAACTCCCGGTTTATCAGGGCCTGTTGAAACCCACGTGGCCGTACTGACTTTCCATCGATTCGCGAGACGGGTGAACACCCGTGGGGCGGCTTGCGTACCTAGGGGAGCCGCTTCACTCCTGTCGGGCCGCTCTATGCCGCGCAATGGGATGCCCCCGCAAGGAAGGTCAAGAGGAGTTCCATGGGACGCAACACAAGAAAACGCCGGATGCCACTGGCCACCAAGGTGACAGCTGGGGCGGCGGCCCTGGCGCTCGGTGGGGGCGGGCTGGTCTGGGCCAACTTCTACGCCTCGGCACACGAGGACAACGGAGGTCACAACCGGACGAAGTCGAGAAGCGCGCAGGTCGCGACGATCAACTGCCCGGACGTCGGCCAGAAGCTGACGAAGGTGCCGCGAGGCGCCCGCAAGGGCGTCGCCCGGGAACTGGCGCGGCTCGACCGGCAGATCACGGAGGCCTACACGCGTCTCGCCGAGACGCGCCAGGCCCAGGCGGGTGACGCGAACTACGTCGACAACGCCATCCTCGGGCCGCTGAAGTCCAAGCGGACGGCCACCCTGGACCGGATCGGTATCAACATCAACCGGGCGGGCGGCAAGGCACCGCGCGACTTCGGCCGGTTCGCCCCGTGCCAGGGCGTTCCCGTCGATCAGGGCAACAACAACGGGGGCGGCCAGGACCAGGGTGGCGGCGGCCAGGACAACGGCGGCGGCCAGGACAACGGCGGCGGCCAGAACGACGGCGGCGGTCAGGACAACGGAGGCGGTCAGGGCAACGGCGGACAGGCCCAGAACGGGCCCGTCGCGGACGACTTCATCAGGATCGAGGACGTCCAGCCGAACTCCCGCAACCTGCCCAACGGTCTGGCCGCGAACGGCGACGGCGGTTCGACGGGCACCTTCACCACCGAGTGCGGCACCAACGAGAACGCGCTGCGCAACTCGGACAACGTGATCGTCGCCCCCGGCGTCAGCAACGGTGCGCAGCACCAGCACGACTACGTCGGCAACCAGGCCAACACCGCCTTCGCGAGCGACGAGGACCTGGCCAACGGCGACACCAGCTGCCAGAACCAGGGTGACCGGTCGTCGTACTTCTGGCCGGTCCTGCGGATCCAGGACGGCACCCAGGACATCGACCAGGGCCAGCCGGGCGGCGGCCAGGACGGTAACGTCGGCAAGATCGTCGCGCCCACCGCGGCGGAGCTGAAGTTCGTCGGCAACCGCACGAGCGACGTCGTCGCGATGCCGAGGGCGCTGCGCATCATCACCGGTGACGCGAAGGCCTTCACCAACGGCCTGAACAACGCCAACACGGCCTGGAGCTGCACCGGCTTCGAGGACCGGCAGGTGACGGACAAGTACCCGATCTGCCCCGAGGGCAGCAGCGTGGTCCGGACGACCGCCTTCCAGAGCTGCTGGGACGGCCAGAACAGTGACAGTGCCAACCACCGCACCCACGTCGACTTCGTCGAGCCGGACGGCACCTGCTCGAACGGCTTCCAGGCCATCCCGCAGCTCCAGGTCCGCCTGGTGTACGACAACATCCCGGCCCCGCAGATCGAGAACGGGCAGGTCGTGAACCCGTTCGCGGTGGACTCCTTCCCGGAGCAGCTGCACAAGCCGATCACCGACCACAACGACTTCATCAACTTCTTCGACGAGAACCTGATGAACCAGATGGTCGAGTGCATCAACACCGGCCAGGACTGCCAGTAGTCGCCGGTCCGGTAACGAGAAGAGGCCGGCGGTGGGAGATCCCACCGCCGGCCTCTTCGTCCGCTCCCGGCCGCCGGGATGCTCCTATGCTTGTCAAGCCACTGGAGCAAGGTCGGTTTGGGTGATTCGTTCCGTTGGTGTGGTGGTCAGGGCGCGGTAGACCTCGC
>NZ_JBITRU010000064.1:0-21327 GCF_044540255.1 Streptomyces sp. NPDC086080 | reverse complement strand
GACGCCCCGGGCAGCGGCCCGGCCCACGTCTCGGTCCGACGGGCCGGGCTCCCGACCACGGCCCCGACCGAGAACCCAGCCGACAACCCGGCCAGGAGCTCGGACGAGGACCCAGCCGACGCCCCGGGCAGCGGCCCGGCCCACGTCTCGGTCCGACGGGCCGGGCTCCCGACCACGGCCCCGACCGAGAACCCAGCCGACAACCCGGCCAGAAGCTCGGACAAGGACCCAACCGACGCCCCGGCCAGCGGCCCGGACAGGGGCCCGGACAGGGGCCCGGCCGGCGTCCCGGCCAGGGTTTCGGTCGGTGTCCGCAAGGTTCTCGCCGAGCTGAGCCGGCCCGTCCTCGCCTCGGCCCTCGCCATCACCGCCGGGACCTACGCCGCGAGCCGGTTCGCGTCCCCGGTCGCGGCCCTCGCGGCCGGCTGTCTCACCGTCACCGCCGTCTTCGTCCCCCTCGTCCTGTCCGTCCTCGGCACCCGGGGCCCGGCATCCGCGCTGCGCTCCGTACGCACCGTCACACGAAAGCTCACACATGGCCGCTCCCGTTGACTCCCCCGACACCGGCAGACTCCCGGCGCCCCGGCCCGGACCCGTCCCCTGGGTGGCGATGTACCACTCGGTGGGCGACTGCTCGGACGACCCCTACCGCATCACGGTCACGCCCGAGCGGCTGGAGCGGCAGCTGGCGTGGCTGCGCCGGCGCGGGCTGCGGGGCGTGTCCGTCGCCGAACTGCTCGCCGCGCGGGCCCGGGGCGAGGGGCGGGGCCTGGTCGGTCTCACCTTCGACGACGGGTACACCGACTTCCTCACCGCCGCCCTGCCGCTGCTGCACCGCTTCCACTGCGGCGCCACCCTTTTCGTCCTGCCGGGACGGCTCGGCGGCGACAACGAGTGGGACCCGCTGGGCCCGCGCAAACCGCTGCTGACCGCGGACGGCGTCCGGCGCGTCGCCGAGGCGGGCGTGGAGATCGGCTCGCACGGACTGACCCATGTCGACCTCACCCGTGCGGACCACACCGTCCTCACCGCCGAGGTCACCGAGAGCCGCGCCCGGCTCGAAGAACTGACCGGCGCTCCGGTGCACGGGTTCTGCTACCCGTACGGCACGGTCGACGCCCGCGCGGTCGAGGCCGTGCGGAAGGCGGGCTACACCTACGCCTGCGCCATCGATCCCGGCCCGCTGACCGGCCCGCACGCCCTGCCGCGCGCCCACGTGGGGCAGGACGACACGGCACTGCGCCTGTACCTCAAGCTCCGGCTGCACCGGCTGCGCCGGCGCCCGGTGGAGGGCGTGTGATGAGGGCACTGCACATCATCACCGGCCTCGGCATCGGCGGGGCCGAGCAGCAGCTGCGGCTGCTGCTGCGCCATCTGCCCGTCGACTGCGACGTGGTGACGCTCACCAACCCCGGACCGGTCGCCGAGGGACTCGGCGCCGACGGGGTCCGCGTCGTCCATCTGGGCATGGGCGGCAACCGGGATCTGGCCGCCCTGCCCCGCCTGGTGAAGGTGATCCGCTCCGGACGCTACGACCTGGTCCACACCCACCTCTACCGGGCCTGTGTCTACGGCCGGCTCGCCGCCCGGGTCGCCGGGGTCCGCGCGGTCGTCGCCACCGAACACTCCCTCGGCGACTCGCAGATGGAGGGCCGCCGGCTGACGGCGGGAGTACGCACGCTGTATCTGGCGAGCGAACGGCTCGGTTCGGCGACGGTCGCCGTCTCCCCGACGGTGGCCGACCGGCTGAAGCGCTGGGGGGTGCCCGCCCCGCGGATCGAGGTCGTCCCCAACGGCATCGACGTGGACCGCTTCCGCTTCGAGCCGGAACGGCGTGAGCGCACCCGCCGGCGCCTCGGTCTGCCGCAGGGCGCCTTCGTCGTCGGCGGCGTCGGCCGGCTCACCCGGGGCAAGCGGTTCGACGTCCTGGTCCGCGCGCTGGCCCTGCTCCCGGAGGACCACTGGCTGCTGCTGGTGGGCGGCGGCCCCGAGGAGCACGTACTGCGCCGCACGGCCCACGAGGCCGGGGTGGCCGGGCGGGTCCTGTTCACCGGGGAACGCCCCGGTGTCCCCGACGGCTCCCCGGGCCCCGACCTGCCCTCGCTCACCTCGGCGATGGACCTGTTCGCCTCCCCGTCCGCCGAGGAGGCCTTCGGGCTCGCGGCCGTGGAGGCGCTGGCGTCCGGACTGCCCGTGCTCTACGCCTCCTGCCCGGCGATCGAGGACCTGCCGCCGACGGCCTCCTCCGGTGCCCGCCGGGTGCGCGGCGGCCCGGACTCGTACGCGCGCGCGATCACCGAGGTCCGCGCGGCGGGCCCCGCCCCGCGCACGGCCGCGGAGGCCGCGCGCCACTACAGCATCACCCGCAGCACAGCCCGCCTCATGGACGTGTACGCGGCGGCCGTCGCCGGCTCGCCGCCGTCCTCCACCTCTTAAGGGAGCAAGCCCGTCATGACCGACACCCCGACCCGTCGGCGCCTTCCGTCCCTGGACCGCGTCAGGAAGCTGCCGGCCTGGTCCGCGCTGGTGGCGGGCACGCTCGTCGGCGGACTGTTCGGCGGCGCGTACGGCCTGCTGACACCCCCGTCGTACAGCGCCACCAGTTACGTCGTCGCCGTACCGACCGGGAACGCCACCCCGGACGCCGCCCGCGGCTTCGCACAGGCGTACGGCCGGGTCGCCACCCAGCTCGCGGTGCTGGGCGACGCGCAGGTGTGGGCCGGGGTGCCGGTGCGGACGCTGCGGGACAGCGTGCGCACGGCCACCTCGCCGGACGCGCCGATGGTGTCCGTCACGGCCACTTCCGCGCGGCCCGAGCAGGCCGTCGACATGGCCAACGCGGTCTCGCGCGCCCTGACCCGGCACGCGGAGGACACCAAGGGCAGCACGCGGGTGCGACTGGTGCAGTTCTCGCGTGCGGTGCGGCCGAGCGGGCCGGCGTCCGCGTCGTCCGCGGTCACCGCGCTGGTGGGGGCGAGCGCCGGCGGGCTGCTCGGCGGTCTTGCCCTGCTGGTGCGGCCGAGGCGGGGCGGCCGGGACGAGGACGCGCTGCCCGCCGCCTCGGTGCCCGCCCCGGCCACCGCCGCCGATGTGCAGCGATGACGGCGGTGAACCCGGCCGGGAGGAACTGCGCGCTAGCGGCTGCGCGACCACCAGTCGAAACGCAGACAGAGCTTCCCGCCGAGCCAGTGTTCCACCCAGCGGCCCAGGTCCAGCGGGGAGCAGTTCTCCGAGGGCACCGGCTCGGTGGGCGCGGTGGGCGCCGGGGTGCCGTCCGGGTCGGCGTCATGGGTGCGGCCGTAAAGGACGGACCGGTAGACGCGGGAGGAGTCGGGGTTGTCGTCGCACTGCCACACCCCGTGCGGGCAGTAGTCCGTCACCGTGTTGTAGAGCGGCCGGTGTTCGTCCATCCACGCGAGCATGCGCCGCATGTACACGGGATTGTCGCCGTTGCGGAAAAGCCCCCACTCCGGATAGGAGATGGGCTTGCCGTGGGCTTTGGCGAAATCCACGTGCGCCTTGAGGCCGTAGGGCTCCTTCACCTGTTCGTCGAAGGACATCCCGGACGGCTGGTCGTAGGAATCCATTCCGACGATGTCGACCGTGTCGTCCCCCGGGTAGCACTGCGTCCAGGGAACGGCGTCCCGGCCCCGGCTCGGCGTGAAATCGAATCGGAATTGCTGCCCCGGAACCGCGCGCATGGTGGTGACGATGCGGTTCCAGTACGTCTTCCAGGACTCCGGGTCGGGTCCGCACCGGTGGGTGTAGGTGACGCCGTTCATCTCCCAGCCGAGCACCACGATCGTGTCCGGCACCTTCAGCTCGACGAGCCGTTCGGCGAGGGCACGGAAGTGGTGGTCGAACTCCCCGGCCGCGCCCCGGCGCAGCAGCCTGCGGACCTCCTCGTCGGAGACGCCCTCCTCGTTGCGCTCCTGCATGGGGACGTTGAGGACGAGCATCCGGTCGTCGTCGGCGTTGCGCCACTGCGCCCACGCCTCGAGGAACCGGATGTCGCCCTCGATGTCGCTCCAGCGGTTGCCGGGCAGGTAGGTGTGCCCGACACGGAGTTCCGCCCCGCCCAGCCAGCGGCTGAACTCCTCCATGCGGTCCACGCCACGGGCGTCGGAGGCGAGGAAGGCGCCGAAGGCCGGCACACCCCGCTCCCTTCCCGGGACGGACGGCGCGGTGACCGGCGGCGCGGTGAGCGACGGCATACCGACGGCCGGGAGCATTGGGATCGCGGGCCTGGGGACGGTAGGTGCGGAAACGGTGGGTGCGGGCACGGTGGGTGTCGGGACGGCCGGCGCCATCGCGGGCCCCGGCGGGGCCGGCACCGCGGGGCGGGAGCCGTCGGCCCGCACCTGTCCCACCCCTGCCGCGGGCCCGGCCGCCAGGGCGGCAGACACGACGAAGACCGCCGCGCCCACGGCCATTCCGCGGGCCCGGACCCGCCTGTGCTCTGGGGCCATGGGCTGCTCCTCTTCTCGCACGCGTCCGCCTTCTGCCAGAAGCCTTGTCCGGATGCCTTGTCCTTGACGAACAGTCATATGAATTGAGTCATACGAAATCCGCCGGTGCCACTGTCACTGCGGCTTTCGAGTGCCGTTCCCATCCGTACGGGTGACGCGGCACCAGAAGAAAGTGAGAATGCGTGTCCTTGCTTGACACCCGGTTTCCCGCCGTAGTGCTGCGGAGCGACCGGAATCCCTTTCATCACGGAACACTGGGGGCCGTACGGTCGCTCGGCAGGGCCGGCGTGGACGTCCATGTCGTCGCCGACTGCGCGGGAAGTCCCGTCCGGCGCTCGCGCTATGTGCGCCGTATGCATCCCCCGCCGGCCCCGGGCGCGTCCGCGGAGGAGATCCTCGCCGTGCTGCGCCGGGTGGCCGCCCAGGTGGGGCGCCCGGCCGTGCTGATCCCCATGGACGACGCGACCGCGATCGCCGCGGCACGTCTGCGCGACGACCTCGCCCCGTCCTATCTGCTGCCCGCGCTGCCGGCCACCCTGCCCGAACGCGTCGCCGACAAGGCCGAACTGGCCACGCTGTGCGCCGCCGCCGGAGTTCCGCACCCGCGAACGCTGCTCCCCGACAGCCCCGGCCGGGCGGCAGAGGACGCGGGGCGCCTCGGGCTGCCCCTGGTGGCGAAGTGGAGCCGCCCCTGGCTGCTCCCGCCCGGCAGCGGACTGCGCAGCACCCAGCTGGTGCACTCCCCCCGGCAGGCCGGGGAGCTGCAGGCGCGCACCGCCGAGGCGGGCAGCGCGCTGCTGCTCCAGTCGTATCTGCCGCCGGGCGAGGACCGGGACTGGTTCTTCCACGGCTACGCCGACCGCTCGGGCACGGTCCGCGCGGGCGGCACCGGCCGCAAGCGGCGGTCCTGGCCGCGCGGTGCGGGACTGACCGCGGTCGGCCACTGGACCCCGAACGCCGAGGTCCACGCGCTCGCCGAGCGGCTCACCGCCGAACTCGGCTACCGCGGCGTGTTCGACCTCGACTTCCGCCGCTGCGGCACCACCGGCCGCTACCACCTCCTCGACTTCAACCCGCGCCCCGGCGCCCAGTTCCGGCTGTTCGCGGACCGGGCGGGACTCGATGTCGTACGCGCCCTGCACCTGGACCTGACCGGCCGTCCGGTGCCGGAGGGGGAAGCGGTGGCCGGGCGGTCCTTCGTGGTGGAGAACTACGCGCCGTTCGCCGCACTGCGCACGGCGCCCGCCGGACGCGAACTGGCCTGGTACGCCGGTGACGACCGCGCTCCCGGACGGGCGATGTGGGCGCTGTGGGCCCGCCATGTGTCCGGCCGGCTGCGGCAGCGGCTGATCACGCCCGCCCCGGTACCGGCGCCGCGCCCCGTCCCCGCGGCGGCCACCCCCTTCCCGGCCTCCCCGGCCCTTCCGGCCGTTCCGGCCACCGCGGCCCTTCCGACCTCCCCGACCTCCCCGACCTCCCCGACCGGCAACGAGAAAGCGAGCAGCTGATGATGTACGACCTTCTGGTGGTGGGCGCGGGTCCGTACGGTCTGTCGATCGCGTCCCACGCCGCGGCCGCCGGACTGAACCTGCGCGTCTTCGGCCGGCCCATGGCGTCCTGGCGGGATCACATGCCCGCCGGCATGTTCCTGAAGTCGGAGCCGTGGGCGTCCAGCCTCTCGGACCCGGCCGGGTGCTGGAAACTGGACGTGTACTGCGCCGAGCAGGGTATGACGGCACGTCATGCGGAGCCGATCCCGGTGGAGACGTTCGCCTCGTACGGCCTGTGGTTCGCCCGCAACGCCGTGCCGGCGGTGGACGAGCGCATGATCACCCGGGTGTCGTCCGGCCCCGACGGCTTCACGGTGGTCACCGAGGACGGGGAGGCGCTGCACGCGCGGACGGTGGCGCTGGCGGTCGGGGTGATGCCGTTCATCGAGGTGCCCGCTGCCCTGCGCGGACTGCACCCCACACTGGTGACGCACAGCAGCCACCACAGCGACCTGGGCCACTTCCAGGGCAAGGACGTCACGGTGATCGGCGGCGGCCAGGCCGCGCTGGAGACAGCCGCACTCCTCGCCGAACAGGGCACGCGGGTACGGGTGCTGGCCCGCGCCGAGCGGCTGCGGTGGAACGATGTGCCACCGGCCTGGGAGCGGTCCCGGTGGCAGTCGCTGCGTTCACCGCACAGTGGGCTGGGCCCCGGGTGGCGGAACTGGTTCTACTCCGAGCGCCCCGGCCTGTTCCGGCGGCTGCCCGAGGCGACCCGTTCGCGGATCGCGGCCACGGCGCTGGGTCCGGCCGGCGCGTGGTGGGTGCGGGAGCGGGTGGAGCGGGCGGTGGACCTGCTGCCGGGCCACGAGGTCACCGCGGCCGCCGCGGTGCCGGGAGGGCTCAGGCTCGACCTGACCGACCACACCGGCGCACGGCGCAGCGTGGAGACCGAACACGTCATCGCCGCCACGGGGTTCAAGCCGTACCGTGACCGGCTCGGGCTGCTCTCCGCCGAACTGCGCGGCTCGATGGCGGCGCTGCCCGACGGCTCCCCCGCGGTCGGCCACGGCTTCGAGTCCTCGCACCCCGGCCTGTTCCTCGCGGGCCTGGTGACCGCGTCCGGCTTCGGCCCGGCGATGCGCTTCGTGCACGGCGCGACGTTCACGGCGTCGACCCTGGTCCAGGGGGTGCGCCGACGGCTCCGGGCGACCCCGGTGCGCGGCACGGTCCCGGTGCCGGGAAGCGGCAGCCGCAGCGGTGCGCCGTCGCCGTCGGCGGTGCGCGGCTGACCGGCGGAGGGAGTACGACGAAGCGTCCCCCGGACCGATCAGGTCCGGGGGACGCTTCGCTGGAGGGGTGCGGGTGCCGGCCGGGGCGGGGCCGGCACCCGGGACCGCTAGCCGCGGGCGCCGACGCGTCCGCGGCGGTACAGCACCGCACCACCCGCGAGCAGCGCGGCACCGGCGGCCGAGGCGGCCAGCAGGCCGTCGCTGCCGGTCTCCGCCAGATGCGGCGGGTTGCCGGGCTCGTCCACGGCCGGCGGCTCCTCGTCCACGGTGGGAGGCGTCTTCACCTTGGTGGGAGGCTCCGGCTTCTCCTTTTCCTTCTCCGTCTCGTGACCCGTCTCGTTGACGCAGGTGTTGTCGCTGGCGTCGTTGAACAGGCCGACGAAGTTGACGCTGTTGCCGCACGCGTTCAGCGACAGGTCGACGGGCGCCTGGACGACGTTGCCGGACAGGACACCGGGCGAGCCCTTGGCACCGCCCACCGCGTGCGCGCCACCGGACTCGGAGTGCGCGGCACCGGAACCGGTGTGCGAGGTACCGGACGTGGACTCCTGGTACGACGGGTCCACCGAACGGTCCGCGGACGTGTCGGAACCGTGGCCGCCGTCGGAGATGTTGGCGCAGGTGTTGTCGGTCGCGCCGTTGAGGGCCGCGGCCCCGTTGACGCTGTTGCCGCAGGCGTTCACCGGCGCGTGGACCGGTGCCTGCACGTTGTTCCCCGACAGCACACCGGGCGAGCCCTTGGTGCCGCCCACCGCGTGCGCGCCGCCGCCGGAGTCACCGTGCGTGCTGTCGTGGGACGTGCCGGAGCTGTTGACACACGTGTTGTCGGAGGCCTCGTTCAACGCCCCGATCGCGGTGACGGTGTTGCCGCACGCGTTCACCGGCGCGTGGACCGGTGCCTGCACGTTGTTCCCGGACAGCACACCGGGCGAATCCTCGGCACCGCCCGCCGCGAACGAGTCGGCGAGGGCGGGGGTTCCGTACAGGGACAGGATGCCCGTGGCGGCCGCCGCCGCCGCGAACACTCCCCTGCTCAGGTTCTGTCGCAATGTGGTTGTCTTCCTGCTTGAAGAAATCGGGAGCGGCCATGCGTTCTGGCCCTCCGCTGCCGCATGGCCTACTCCCTCATCAACCCGACTCGGCGGAATCGGTTGCGCAAGTTCACCCGGTTGGCCCGCACGCGAGCCCGGAACCGGGGCGGACGCGCGGTCCGGGAGGCGTGGGGACAGGCGGCGCCGTCAGGACACCACGTCCTTGCGTACGAACCCGCGGAACGCCAGCGCGAACAGCACCAGCGCGTAGGTCACGGAGACCGCCGCGCCCTGGATCATGCCGGACCACTCCGGGGTCGGCTGGACGGCGTCCGCCCAGGCGAACTGCCAGTGCGCGGGCAGGAAGTGACGCCAGTCGCCCAGCGCGGTCACGGCGTCCAGCACATTGCCGACGATGGTCAGCCCCACCGCCCCGCCGACCGCGCCCAGCGGGGCGTCGGTACGCGTGGACAGCCAGAACGCGAGGCCGGCGGTGACCAGCTGCGACACGAACAGATACGCGACGACGATCACGAGCCGCTGCGCCGCCGTACCCGGCTCCAGCGCGCCGCCGGTCGGGATCCGGAGCGGCCCCCAGCCGTAGGCGACCGTACCGACGGCGAGCGCCACCACCGGCAGCAGCACCATCGCGGCGAGGCTCAGCCCCAGTCCGACGACCAGCTTGGACCACAGCAGCCGCATCCGGGGCACCGGCGCGGCGAGCAGATAGCGCAGGGAGGACCAGCCGGCCTCCGAGGCGACCGTGTCCCCGCAGAACAGGGCGACGGGGATGACCAGCAGGAAGCCCGCGGACACAAACAGGTTCACGGCGGCGAAGTTGGCGCCGGACGCGGTCGCCGTGTCCATCAGGTTCACCCGGCCGCCCGGACGGTCCGGCTCACCGCCGATGGCGAAGGCGACCACCAGCACGAACGGCAGCAGGGCGAGGATCGCGCCCATGACGTAGGTGCGGCGCCGCTTGAGCTGGCGCGCCAGCTCCACCCGCAGGGGCAGGGTGCGTCCCGCGCGGTAGCCGTCGGCGACCTCGACGGGCCCGGCCGCAGTCGTCGGCTCCGCGGGCTCGCTCCGCTCGGTGAGCGTGCTCATGCGGAACCTCCGATCAGGGTGAGGAAGGCGTCTTCGAGGCGCCGGTGCGGGCCGACGGACGCCACGGGCACCTCAAGGCGGACCAGTTCGGCGATCAGGAGCGGGGCGGTGCCGTCGGCGTCCAGCCGGACCAGCAGCCCCTCGTCGGTACGGACGGCCGAGGCGACCCCCGTCAGCGCGGCGACCTTCTCGGCGACCGGCTCGTCCACGGGCTCCTGGGTACCGACGAGCAGGGTGTCACCCGATCCGATGATCTCGTGCACCGGACCCGCCTGGACCAGCTTCCCCCGGTCCATGACCACGAGATGCGTACACGACTGCTCGACCTCCGCCAGCAGATGGCTGGAGACGATCACCGTGCGCCCGGCCGCCGCGTACCGGATCATCACCTCGCGCATCTCTCGGATCTGCGGCGGGTCGAGGCCGTTGGTCGGTTCGTCGAGGATGAGCAGGTCCGGAAGGCCGAGCATGGCCTGGGCGATGGCGAGGCGCTGCCGCATGCCCTGGGAGTACGTGCGCACCGCGCGGGCCAGCGCGTCCCCGAGCCCTGCGATCTCCAGGGCCTCCGCCAGGTGGGCGTCCTCCGGCGGGCGGCCGGTGGCCCGCCAGTACAGCTCCAGGTTCTCCCGCCCGGACAGATGCGGCAGGAAGCCCGCCCCCTCGACGAACGCGCCGACCCGCGACAGCACCGGCGCACCGGGCCGGATGGCGTGCCCGAACACCCGGATCTCGCCGTCGTCGGGCCTGATCAGCCCCATCAGCATGCGCAGGGTGGTGGTCTTGCCCGCGCCGTTCGGCCCGAGCAGCCCGAGCACCTGCCCCTTCTCTACCCGGAACGACAGATCCTTGACGGCGTACCGGTCCGAGGAACGGGCGTACCGCTTGCTCAGGCCGCTGATCCGGAGCGGGACGTCGGCCAGTCCCGGGTCGGGCGCCGGGGCGCTGGTACGCCGACGACCGGTCAGCAACAGGGCGAGGGCGATCAACGCACCGCCGACCGGCAGCCACACCACCCACGCGGGCAGCGGCGCGGCGGCGGTGGACACACCGGGCGCGGTGGGCACGGTGAGGTCGCTCCTCAGGGAGACGGTGTACGTCGCGGGGGCGGCCGGGGAGGCGTAGCCGAGGTCGGTGGAGGCGAGGACCAGGCGCAGCCGGTGGCCCTTCTCGACCTCGTGATCGACGGCGGGAAGGGCGATGGTCACGTCCTTCCCCTCCCTGGCACCCTCGACGCGCACCGGGGCGACCAGCTGCGACGGCAGCACCTGCTGACCGCCGTCCGGGCCGACGTCGTACACCTTGCCGAACAGGACGGCGTCGTCGCTGGTGGACCTGACGTGCACGGTGACGGTCGGCGATCCGGTGATCCGCAGATCACTGCCGACCGGCGCGGACTCGAAGCGGGCGTACTGGCCGGGAAAGTCCAGCGAGATACCGACACCGAGGGCGGACAACTCGGCAAGCCCCCCGGAACCACCGAGCCCCGGCAGCGCGGAGACGGCGGGTGGACTCGCCCCGGCGGGATTCTCGAAGCTCTGCTCGGCCCTGCCCCGGAGCGCGACGGTCCGACCCTCGCTCCCCAACCCCGGGTAACGGTCGGCACTCGCCCCGTTCAGCACGGCCTGCCCGTCGGTGGAGTCGACACCCCCGGTGCGGGTGACCCGGAAAGCGGGCCCGGTGTCGACCCCCTCATCCCCCTTCAGATACCGATCGAACCAGGCACCTACCCGCTCCTCCAGGCGCCCGGTCTCCGGATCGCCCCCGTCGTGCCCACCGGCGATCCAGTCGACGTCGACCGGTGCGCCGTTGCCACGGATCGCCCGCGCGGCGGCGTCGGCCTGCCCGAGCGGGAAGAGGGAGTCCGACTGGCCCTGCATCAGCAGTGTGGGCACGTCGATACGCTCCGCGACGGCCGACGGCGAGTTCGCCCGAAGCAGCTCACGCGCCTCGGCATCCGGCACACCCGACTCGGCGACCCGCTGGTACATCTCGCACAACGCCGGCTGGAACTTCTCGCACCCTCCGCCGCTGTTGATGAACAGACCGGCCCACACCTTCTTGAACACGCCGTTCGGGAACAGCGCGTCGGCGAGGTCGAAGTAGGTGATCGCCGGGGCGACGGCATCCACCCGGTCATCGTGTCCGGCGCCGAGCAGCGCGATGGCACCACCGTACGAACGACCGGCCATCCCGACCCGAGGGTCACCGTCCTTGTCGAGCCGCACCTCGGGCCGCTGCGCCAGCCAGTCGATCAGCCGCGAAACGTCGGCGACCTCACCCTCCGGGTCGTTCAGCCCGATCTTCCCGGTCGACTCCCCGAACCCCCGCGCGGACCAGGTCAGCACCGCGTACCCGTCCCGCGCGAGCCCCTCGGCCTGCTCCCGCACGTCCTCCTTGCTGCCACCGAACCCGTGCCCCAGCAGGACAGCGGGCCGTCGGCCGTCCCCTCCGGACGTGAAGTACGAGGTGTCGATCCGCACCCCGCCCTCCATGGCCATGACCCGGTCGGCGCGGCGCACCGCGGGCGCCTCGTCGGAGGCAACGGCACTCCACGTACCGGCACCGGCCAGCACGACGACGGCGGCCACGGCGGCGGCCGTCCGTCGAGGCCGCCATGACCACGGCCACCGCACTCCGGGCAGTCGAATCTTCATGGGCCAACCGTACGGGTCGAACCTGTCGGCCCCATGCCGACCGAAGACCGAGCCGGGGGACCTCCCAGCGGCGTACGCCACGACTGCCGTGTACCGCATCCGCAGTACGCAGGGAAGAGACGACCAAGAGTCACATATGACCACATTGCGGATAAACCAGTCCACGCAACTGGCTCTGCGACATTGTTCGGTGGTAAAGGCTCGATCTCGTCCGGGGCCCGGCCCAGTCCGGGCAGACACCCCCACGTCGGCGGGGAGTAGGCGGTACTCGGAGGCATCTCACGGATCCGCGACGGAACACCCCCGCGTCGGCGGGGAGGACGCAAGAGCAGCCCGGACTCCGAGGCCACGTCGCGGAACACCCCCGCGTCGGCGGGGAGGACGCAAGAGCAGCCCGGACTCCGAGGCCACGTCGCGGAACACCCCCGCGTCGGCGGGGAGGACGGTGGGCTCGTTGGTCTGCTCGGGTCCGGTCGCGGAACACCCCCGCGTCGGCGGGGAGGACACCCATCGGGGCTGCCATCCGTCCTTGACGGCCGGAACACCCCCGCGTCGGCGGGGAGGACAACAGCCCCACCACCGGCCACCCGGCAATGTCTTCCCCGCCGACGCGGGGGTGTTCCGACCACGCAGGATGTGCGCCCGCTCCTCGGCCTGTCTTCCCCGCCGACGCGGGGGTGTTCCGGGCGAGGAGTAGGGCGCGGGCGGTCATCAGCGGTCTTCCCCGCCGACGCGGGGGTGTTCCGCCGCTGCCGGTGTACAGGCCGCCGGTGGCGCCGTCTTCCCCGCCGACGCGGGGGTGTTCCGGCGGCCGCATGCCGGTGGTCGGGTGCTGCGCCGTCTTCCCCGCCGACGCGGGGGTGTTCCGGCGACGCGGTGGGAGGTGTTGCGGGTGACGTCGTCTTCCCCGCCGACGCGGGGGTGTTCCGCCCCGGGCCGGTGTCCGGCGGGGGCGAAGGGCGTCTTCCCCGCCGACGCGGGGGTGTTCCGGCACCCCAGGCGCTGGCGCGCCGGCCCTCACCGTCTTCCCCGCCGACGCGGGGGTGTTCCGTCGTGGCGGCGGCGCCAGTTGGAGACGGCGGCGTCTTCCCCGCCGACGCGGGGGTGTTCCGCGACTCCGCGACGTTCTGCGCGAGGTATTGCCGTCTTCCCCGCCGACGCGGGGGTGTTCCGTGCTCCGGAATCTCACTCATGACCCGGACCGTGTCTTCCCCGCCGACGCGGGGGTGTTCCGCCCCGGGCCGGTGTCCGGCGGGGGCGAAGGGCGTCTTCCCCGCCGACGCGGGGGTGTTCCTCTACACAGCCCATGACCGGCTGTGATCAACCGGTCTTCCCCGCCGACGCGGGGGTGTTCCGGCTTCCCGCCAGGTGGTGGCGACCACGGAGTGGTCTTCCCCGCCGACGCGGGGGTGTTCCGATCCTCCGGGAGATCGGGGAGGACCTGTTCACGTCTTCCCCGCCGACGCGGGGGTGCTCCGCCCACCTGAGCCAGGTGCAGTTGGGCGAGCGCATCGGCCGGGACCACAAAGCGATCCACCGGTGGGATACCGCACAGCGCCTGCCGAACCTCCTGAACCTGCTCCTCCTAGCCGACGCTCTCGACATCCCCCTGGCGCGCGCCTCGTCGACAGGCACCCGGCAGCAAGAGGCCCCGCCCATCCGCCACAGGGGACAACGGACGGACGGGGCCGGTCTCGGAGGGCTACGCGGCGACGAGCGGGCCTTCCAGGAGCGCGTGAGCTCGCTCGGTCAGCGCCGGATCGTCCAGCATCATGCGGCCCGCCACTACCCGCCTGTGGCCGTAGTAGGTGCTGTCCAAGGCGACCGCGTGCGCCATATCGAGCGACCAGCCGGCGTCCGGCACGTCGACGGTGCCGGGCTTCATCACGGTCCGGGACCCGTAGCCGGTGCAGGCCAGCCAGCAGGCGCACCGCTGGTCGCGATTTCCCTTCCACTCACCCACGAAACCGTGGCGTCCGCCAAGGGCGAACAAGTCGCCGGGCTCGAATTGGTTGCCTTCGACGGGGAGCACACCGAGGACCGCGGTCAGACCGGTGTCCATGGTCGTGTAGGTCAGGATGCAGCGGGAGCCGGTCTCCCAGTCGTGCAGCATCGAGAAGATCGTGACCCTGCCAGTGCTGCTCAGGTTCCTCGCCATCGGTGCGTCCCTTTCTTCCCGGTGGCCGACCCGTCTCTGTACCGGCGAGGCCGGCCACCTCTCACGAGGTCAGAGGTCAGCCGTGGTCACCGCAGGGCAGCGGGTCGGGCTGGCCGCCGTCGTCGCCGCACGTGTCCCCGCAGTCCACCTTGGCGGTCCACAACTCCGGGATCGCCGTGTACCCGGCGGCCCGGATGGCGTCGACGGTGGGCGAGATGGCGGCCTCGGGCGCGGGATAGGTCGCGCCACCCCAGCCATCGCAGGGGTTGTGGTGGACCTTGTGCCAGCCCGGCCTCTGGAAGAACGCGTCGTACTCGGCAGTGAAAGTCATGAACTCGTGCCACGCCGGGTCGACGTCCGCGCTCATGTACAGCGTCGGCGCCCCCTTGGGCTTGACCGCCGACGTGGCGAGGTAGGCGAGGACCTGGTCCGTGATGGCCTCGGCTCGCGCCTGCTCGAGGGCGGTGGTCTTGGCGACGCGCCTGCTCAGGCGGATGAAGAAGTCCGTGTCGACGAGGGTCCTCGCCGACACGGACTCCATGACTGGTGCAGACATGCTCACTCCTCTGATGATTGGGTGGTGGTGCATTGCAGGACCGCCCCAGGGCTCGGCCTGTCCAGGGTTCGGGGTCCTGGGGCGGGGGCTTGTGGGACCCATCCCGCCGGAGGCTTGCGGACCTTCCGGCGGGACGGGCGTATGGGGTGCGACCCTGACCCTGCGGTCGCCATGGGGGTGCGTCAGCTGGAGGTCCGCGCCAGCACCACGGTGAGGACCGGGCCCGAGACGAGGGCCACGTAGGTCAGCAGGCCGACGACGGCCTTCACGACGCCAGGGCCCTCACGATGAGGACACGGGCCATGGCACGGGCCGCCACCGGGTCCGGGCCGACCTGGTTGACGTGTGCGCGGTGCGCGTGGATGTCCCAGCCGGGCCCCGAGTTCCCTTCCTCGTGCCCGAGGTAGACGGCATCGTCGGGATCCTCGATCGGCTCACGGCAGGCCCGGCACACGGGCAGGGGCGCGGTCACCGCACGGCCTTGGTCAGCATCTCGTGGTGGTCGCACAGGGCGTTCAGCGCGCGGGCCAGGCGGCGGGCGTAGCCGGGGGCGCCGCCGAAGCGGGGAGACGGCTGCGCCTCCAGCCGGCTGCGGGCTTCCCACACACACCCGAGCACGGTGTAGCGGTGGATACTGCCCGGCTTCAGCTTCCGGGCCTCCGCCTCCACCGCGGGTACCAGCTCCTCGATGTGACCGCGCACGGTTTCGGTCAGCATCCGGAGCTCGTCACCGGTCGGCGGCAGGGCTTCGGGGACGGCATCGGGGTCCAGCAGCCGGTTCACGACCTCGCGCATCGTGACGAGGTTGACCGGTGTGGTCTGCGTGTCCGGGCGGGTGGCGTTCACCGGCCCACCGCCAGGCGGGCACGGTGACGGGTACACCGACAGGGCGGGAAGCCGTAGACGTCAGGGGCGAGCACGGCCGGGTCTTCCCCGAACCCGACGGCGACCAGCTCACCCCGGTCCTCGATGACGGTCCCCTCCGCGTTCACGGTGTAGACCTGAATCGTCATCTTGACGCCGGTCCCCGGCTTGACGCCCAGCTTCGGCGGGGCTGTAGCGTTCATGGTGTTGACGCTCCTTCGCAGCGTTGACCACGCCCCGGGACCGTCGCGCAACGGTCGCCGGGGTCTCCAGTTCATCCGTACGCCGGTCATGCGGCAGCCCTCTGGCTACGGCACCCGCATGTGGAGATCTCCCACACACGAGTGCTGCCACGGACCACGACGTGCCCAGCCGCGCGCAGGGCCCGGTGGACGGCTCCACAGTCGAAGCACGCCTCACCGTGCAGTCGGACGATGCTCACGCGCCCGTCGATGACCTCGGGCGCGAGCGGGAGTGCCTGGTGCAACCCCAGTTCCCATCTGCTGGTTCCTGCGCGTGCAACAGATGGTGGGGGCAGGGGAAGGTCACAAGTACCCCGGCGAGGGGTAGTCGGGGGGAGCCCGCTCAGGTGGCGGCGCACCACTCCGCGAAGTTGGTGAGGGTCTCGAAGTCGGAACGCTTCAGGCGGCGCAGGGTGGCTGCGTCCTCGCGGACCCATGGGTGCTCGCGGGTGTGCTGGGGAGCGATGTGTCGGGCGACTTTCAGGGACTCGAACGCATCATCGGCGAGGCCGGTCCACAGCTGGGCGCGGGCGAGTTCGATGTAGAAGGCAGAACGGCGTTCGGCCGGTAGGTCTTTGGAGGGTTTCCACTCTCTGGCGACTTCCAGGGCGCGGTCGACGTGATCGTCTCCGAGACCGACGGCGACAGACACTTCGTGGATCTTTACTGAGTCGGGGCCGAAGGCAGTACCGCAGTACACGCCTTCGGGAACCCGGTCGGCGAGCGTACGGGCTTCAGCGAGGTGGTGGTCGGCGGCTGAGGCGTCGTGGGCGCGGCCGGCGATGACGGCGGCTCGCATGTGGAGCGCGCCGCAGGCGGCGATCGTCGGAGCAGTTGTCGGGGCGGGCGCAGTATCCAGGGCCCGCTCCAGGGCGCGCAGGCCGGCCGTGTGGGCGCGGGCCGCAAAGAACGTCTCCGTGCGTACGTAAGCGACGGACGCGGTCAGTGCCGGATCGTCAGCTTCGAGGGCGGCCCACCGCATCAGTTCAACGAGGCGGGCGGAAAGGTCATGGGCACCGACCTTGTAGGCGACGGCATCAGCGGAGCGGTACGCCTTGACCAGGAGGCCGGCGAGTTCGGCGCGCTCTTCGGCGGGGGCCGCGTGGTAGGCGCGGGCGAGTTCGGTCAGCAGGTCCGGGAGGGTGCGCACGATCCGCGTGTACTGGGCCGCGACCCGCCACTGGGTGGCCTCCGCGACCGCTGTGTGCAGGTCCTGCCGGGGACGGACAGGGCCGTCCTCGGGGACGTCGTAGGTGGCGATCGCGGCGGAGAGCGCGGGCAGTGCGTCGTGGACACGGGTGTGCGCTGTCCCACGGTCGGT
This sequence comes from Streptomyces sp. NPDC086080, assembly GCF_044540255.1. Taxonomy (NCBI): domain Bacteria; kingdom Bacillati; phylum Actinomycetota; class Actinomycetes; order Kitasatosporales; family Streptomycetaceae; genus Streptomyces; species Streptomyces sp. NPDC086080. The sequence continues at coordinate 4,143 of NZ_JBITRU010000064.1, read as the reverse complement.
GCGCAGTCGGCCGGGGTCGACACCGAGGGCGTCGGCGATGACCTCGAGGGTGGCGTCGGTGACGCCTCGTTCGCCCCGCTCGATCTTCCGGATGGTGCCGAGGGCGACGCAGGCTGCGTCGGCGAGCTGCTGCTGTGTCAGCTTCGGTCGCATGACGCTGCGGTAGTAGGCAATCCGGCGGCCCACCCCGCCATCAGTGTGTGCGGGCATACTGGCTCCCAGTTCGGTGCATCCCACTCCACACGGTACTCACCTCTGTACGCCGGGTGTTCTGGAACGGCCTCGCCAACCATCCCCATCGTGAAGCCGTTTATGCCCGTCAGGCGCCGAAGATGCCGGTGAGCTGGGTAAGGCTGTCGATCTGCCAGTCCGCTTCCGCCGCTACCTTCGGATCGTCCGCCCACAGGTAGCCCCACGGTCCGCGGCGAAGGTGCGCCGTACGCAGCCCAGCCGCCTTCGCGGGGAACACGTCGTTGGCCGGGTGATCACCCACGTACAGGGTCGCCTCCGGGACCGTCTGCGCGACCTCGATGACCCGGTCGAAGAAGGCCGGTTGCGGCTTCGCAACACCCCACTCCCCCGAGGTGACGATCAGGTCCGCCGGGAGGTCCAGGCTTCGCAACAACTGCCCGGCGCGCGATGTCTGGTTCCCGGCGATGACCACGCGGATGCCCAGCTGGCGTAGCGCGGTCAGTGCTGGGCGGACGTCGTCGTACAGGTCGCTCTCGTCCAGGTCTTCCCCGCGGCCAGCGGCATCGCGGGCCTGGTACTCCGCAGCAACGTCGATGCCCGGCCGAACCAGGCGGAGAGCTTCGGCGTTGTCCTGCCCCCGGGCGACGACGGCACCCACGAGCGCGGACAGGGTGTGGCGGGGGACATCCAGCCAGTCGGCCCAAGACGCCCAGTACTGATCGTCCCGGGTGATCGTCTCGCCGACGTCGAACACGATGGTCTCAATCACGTCCGCAGCCTAGAGCCGAAAGCGTAAGCCTCCGCTGAGGGGTGCGCACCGGGGCCGAACCTCTCCCCCGCCGACGCGGGGGTGTTCCATGGGTCAGGTTACGTATGCAACCTCGCCACCGCCCGGAAGCTCGCGGCCGTTCTGCGGGGTGCCACCGGGGTGTCCCGGTGAACGGGCGGACGGAACGGTGCACGGCGGAAGACCGACGCCTGTTGCTGCGGTTACTGACCGGATTGACGAACAGCCTCCCGCGCGAGGAGGAACCTGAGCCGCGGGCACCGGAGTTGAGTGTGCGGCTCCGGGAGATCAATCGCTGGAGCAGTCACCGGGGCGGGCTGCGGTGATCCGGCGGCGGGTGTCGGATGTGGACTGGTTTTGCGCCGCCGCGCGGTACGGAGGAGATTCCGTGCGGGGCGCTGGTGGTGGATCCGGATTCGGGGCGGGTCGGGGTGTTGCAGGACGTCACCCCGTATGTGCCGCCCTGGCGTGGGGATCAGCGGCCGTGTCCGACCGCGTTCGTGCGTCCTGTCGGCGGGGGGCGGGAGTGGACCGTGCCGCCGGAGCGGTTGCGGGTGGTGGGCCGGGACCGTGGGTGAGGACGGGCCCGGCCCGGAGTCGGGGGTCAGTGGTTGCGCGGGAAGCCCAGGTCGACGCCGGTGGGGGCGTCGGCGGGGTCGGGCCAGCGGGTGGTGACGACCTTGCCGCGGGTGTAGAAGTGCGTGCCGTCGTTGCCGTAGATGTGGTGGTCGCCGAAGAGGGAGTCCTTCCAGCCGCCGAAGGAGTGGTAGCCGACGGGGACCGGGATCGGGACGTTCACGCCGACCATGCCGGCCTCGACCTCCATCTGGAAGCGGCGGGCGGCGCCTCCGTCGCGGGTGAAGATCGCGGTGCCGTTGCCGTAGGGGGAGGCGTTGATGAGGTCCAGGGCCTCCTCGTAGGTCTCGGTGCGCAGGACGCACAGGACCGGGCCGAAGATCTCGTCCTGGTAGGCCGCGGCGGACGTCGGCACCCGGTCGAGGAGGGAGATGCCGATCCAGTGGCCGTTCTCGTGGCCGTCGACCGTGTGGCCGGTGCCGTCGAGGACCACCTCCGCGCCCTCGGCTGCCGCGCCGGTGACGTACGAGGCGACCTTGTCGCGGTGGGCCGCGGTGATCAGCGGGCCCATCTCGGAGGTGGGGTCGTTGCCGGGGCCGATCTTGATCTTCTCGGCGCGCTCGCGGATCTTCTCCACCAGCGTGTCGCCGATCGCGCCGACCGCGACGACCGCGGAGATCGCCATGCAGCGCTCGCCGGCCGAGCCGTAGGCGGCGGAGACGGCCGCGTCGGCCGCCGCGTCGAGGTCGGCGTCGGGCAGCACCAGCATGTGGTTCTTGGCGCCGCCGAGGGCCTGGACGCGCTTGCCGTTCGCGGAGGCGGTGGTGTGGATGTAGCGGGCGATCGGGGTGGAGCCGACGAAGGAGACGGCCTTGACGTCGGGGTGGGCGAGGAGGCGGTCGACGGCCACCTTGTCGCCGTGGACGACGTTGAACACGCCGTCGGGCAGGCCGGCCTCGGAGAGGAGTTCGGCGAGGCGGACCGCGGCCGACGGGTCCTTCTCGGACGGCTTCAGCACGAAGGTGTTACCGCAGGCGATGGCGAGGGGGAACATCCACATCGGCACCATCGCCGGGAAGTTGAACGGCGTGATGCCCGCGACCACGCCCAGCGGCTGGCGGATCGACGACACGTCGACGCGGGTGGCGACCTGCGTGGACAGCTCGCCCTTGAGCTGGACGGCGATCCCGCAGGCCAGGTCGACGACCTCCAGACCGCGCGCGACCTCGCCGAGCGCGTCGGAGTGCACCTTGCCGTGCTCGGCGGTGATCAGCTCGGCGATCTCGTCGCGGTGGGCGTCGAGCAGCGCACGGAACTTGAACAGCACCGCGGTGCGGGCGGCCAGTGAGGACTGGCCCCAGCTCAGGTACGCCTCCTTGGCGGCGGCGACCGCGGCGTCGACCTCCTCCACGGACGCGAACGGGACCTTGGTGGTGACCTCGCCGGTCGCCGGATTCGTGACCGGCCCGTGGTTCCCCGAGGCGCCTTCGACGGTCTTGCCGCCGATCCAGTGGTTGACGATCTTCGTCATGACCGAGAACTCCTTCACAGATGGCGGCGTCGGGGGGAGACGTCGTGCCCGTTCGTGCAGCGCGTACAGCGCGTACAGCGCGTACAGCTCGTACAGCAGACCTTGTGGCCTCTTGCGGCTCGTGCGGTGCCGCCCGGGCCATGTCTTCATCCCACCAGGTCCGGGGCCCCGGGCGGGCCCGACACAGTGTCGGCCGTTCGGGTCTCCGAGTGGACAGATGGGAGTCCGGCGGAACCTCCGGCGCGGGGCCGCGGCGGGCGGGGAGTCGTCGCTCGCACCTCGCTCCTGCCAAAGCGAGGCGGCCTCCCGCGCCGGAGGCGTTCAGTGGGTGCCGGTGACGGGACCCGTGGGCGGGTCGGGTCGTGCGGCGCCATCGCGGTCCCTCCTACGGCTGTCGGCTCCGCCGTCCGTACGGCTCTCCCCGGTTTCTAGCCCGGTCCCGAAGCCCTGTCAATGCTTTGTCCGGACATTCGGACGATAAATTGACGGTATTTCGTCGGGGTGCCGAGCGAAGGCGCGGCAGTCAACGCGCCCCGCCGGTGAGCGGTGGTGCGCCCGTGCATCACTTCTGTCACGAAAGCGCCCGTACGGTCACGGGCGTCACGTCCGCGCGGCCCTTCCGTCACACCCGGCGCACAGCCCCTGCCCTGCCATGGTCCGGCCTCGTTCACCGGGCACAACGCATGCCTGATCACCAGCGCGGCACCCGGCTCCCCATGACGGCCACCCCCGGCCGCCGCCGTGGTGCGCGCGGGGAGGTGCAACCATGACCGACCGACGGCTGTGGTCCTACAAGGACATCGCGGCACACATCAAGGTGCAGCCGGACACCGTACGTTCCTACCGCAAGCACGGACTGCTGCCTCCGCCCGACCACGTGGAGAGCGGCAAGCCCTACTGGTACGCCGACACCGTCCGCGCCTGGGTCGCCGCCCGGCCGGGCAACCGGGGCGGCCGCAGAGACGGCTGACAGTGAGGATGTGACGTGGTGACGCTCCCGGTGGGTCTGACCCCTCGGCTGACTGACGTCTCGACTGTCCTGTTTGGGATTTGTCGG
>NZ_JBITRU010000063.1:0-21602 GCF_044540255.1 Streptomyces sp. NPDC086080 | reverse complement strand
CCAGCAGTACGACCAGATGGTCAAGTACGCCACCGCCCTGCGCCTGGGCACCACGGAGGCGGAACAGGTCCTGCGCCGCTTCACCCGCGGCGGCCTCAAACACCCCACCTACGCCGCGCTCGAAGAACTCGGCCGCGCGGTACGTACCATCTTCGCCTGCGACTACCTCGCCAGCCCGGACCTGCGCCGCGAGATCCACGGTGGCCTTCAGGTCGTGGAGAACTGGAACTCGGCGAACACCGTGCTGCACTACGGCAAGGACGGCGCCCTGACCGGCCCGGACAAAGAGCACGCCGAGACCTCGATGCTCGCCCTCCACCTTCTTCAGTCCAGCCTGGTCCACATCAACACCCTGCTGCTTCAGCGCGTTCTTGCCGAACCGGCATGGGCGAAGAAGCTCTCGGACGAGGACCGGCGCGGCCTGACCGCGCTCTTCTGGTCGAACATCAACCCGTACGGCACTTTCCGGCTGGAGATGGACAAGCGGCTCGACCTGGCGCCTCAGGCTGTTCCCCGCCCCCGGCAGGCAGCAGACGTTGCAGCACAGGCCGCGCGATCCACCCCGTGAGCGTCAGAGGCGTCCGCCCACGGTCCGACGAACCCAGTTCGAGCCGGGTTCGTGGAGCGACAGATCGCGCCACTCGCGCCTGGAGCCGTTGGCTCCTCTGGCGAAGCAGTCGCGGTGTGTCGCGAGCATGGCGACAATGTCACGACTGAGATGACACACGGGGGTGTCGAGTGAACCAGAACGACCTGGCGGCAATGGCTACACAGGCTCTGATCTCCGTCCTGGGGGGCGCGGCCAGCACGGCAACATCCCAGCTCATACAAGACAGATTGAGCCACTCCGCTCGCGGACGTACTGCTCTGGACAGCTTGAGCGCTTCACCCAGCGATCCCACTGCCCAACAGGACGTTCAAGCTGCCCTCACTGATGAAATCAGCGGCGACGCCGAGTTCGCTGATCGGCTGGCCTTACTTCTTCACACATCCACCCAGCAGACCACCGGAAGTGTGGTCATCACGGGCAGCCGACTGAAACACAACCAGATAGCGCTGGGCCCTTTGACGATCAACAACACGCCTGCCGGACGAATGCTCCTCGCAGCGGCAATCGCCTTGGTCCTCATCCTGCTGGCACTCGCCGCGTACGGCGGCGTGAGACTGATCAACACCGATGACACGCCGAACAGCCAGACGACCACCCAGCACGACGCGAGCGATTCCAACCCCAGCGTCACGGCGTCGGCCGCTGGCACTGCCACGATCCGCAAGATGCTCCCCGAACGAAGTGACGTGGATGTGAAGCTGTTCCCCAAAGCCGAAGCGCCTGAGTTCGCGCCTGCCACTCGCGTTCCCGCCTGCCAAGTGGTGCCGGAATGCCACAAAGCCACAGCCGCCGGTAGCGTCACGTACGACGGAGTCGAAGGCACCGGCGACTCCGCCGAGTTCGTTTTGTTTGCCTTCCCGGATGCTGACTCGGCCCATCTCGCGTATGTGGGTCTCATCGTCAACAGCCGTCACCCAAATCACCCAAAGGTGCAGTTGGCCAAGAGAGGCGAAGAGAGCCAGTTCTTCGAATACCGGGAGCAGAGCGTCTACCACAGCGACGGCAGCCCCAACACCGATGCACCGCCGGAGCTGATCGGCCGCTACGTCTTCTTCCGGTACGGTCCCTTCGTCGCGGTAGTGCAGCAGTTGGGCGGGGACACGGTACTTCGAGGCCCAACACGCCTCCTGGACATGTCTGCGATGCTCGCTGACCGGATTGCGAAGTTCCAGGGGCGTTGAAGGCGGGGGCGACGCGGTTCGGTCGTCCGAGTGACGCAAGGTCCGAATAGGTCCTCCTCGCCCCATGGCCCACGGCCCCGTCGTGCCGACTCCGTATGCATTGTCGACGCCCCGATCCAGGCACTACCCCCTGGACCTCGGACCGAGTCTTCGGTGTCGGCAGACGAACGAATGACGACAGGCGCGGCCGGTGTCCAATGAAGGACCTGACAACGGATCAGATCCAATGAGATCCGATGGCGGATGGTGACAGGGTTTGCTGACAGCTAGGGTCGGATGCGACCACCGACACGGGGAGCGGCATGGCCAACCTGGTCTACAAGCGGGTGTCGACCGACCAGCAGTCGACCGACCGCCAGAACCTCGTCCTCGCCGAAGCCGGGATCGAAGACCCGGTCGTCTTCGAGGAGGACGCCGGCACATCCAGCCGCCTCCACCCGCTGGAACGACCGAAGTTCAGCGAGCTGCTCACCTACGCGCGGCCGGGCGATGTCGTACACATCTCCGAGATGTTCCGCCTCGTACGCGGCACCGGCCACATCCTCGACGTGCTCGACGTCATGCACCGCGACCAGGTCGCCCTGCGCATCCACGACGGCGCGTTCTCCGCGATGGACCTCACCGCCCGCCACCCGCGCACCGGAGAACTGCTGTTCACCGTGAAGTTCATGGTGCAGACCCTCGCCGCCGCCGGCGAACTCCAGCGCGACCTACAGCGCGAGCTGACGTACGACGGACTCCGGGCCGCCGAGGCCAAGGGCAACAAGGGCGGACGCCGCCCGGCCGTCCCTGCCGACAAGACCGCCGACGTGCGCGCCGCGTACCTGGGCGGCCAGTCCATCGCCAGCCTCGCCCGCGACCACCACGTCAGCCGCGGCGCCATCCGTACCGCCGTCTCCGATCTCCTGCCCGAATACACGGCCGCCGACCAGGACGCCCCTGCCCCGGAACTGCCGGTCCTCCTCGACATGCCGGGCAAGGTCGCGGACTTCCTCCGCGCGACCGAACTGGAGCCCGCCGAGCGCGCCGCGCTCGACCAGGGCGTGACCGTACGACGCGGCCAGGGCTACACCCTGCGGGTCAACACCACGCCGGAGGTCCACCGCCAACTCCTCGACCGCTGCCAGCCACTCGACCACGCCACGGCGATCCCGGCACAGCGCAAGGCCCGCCGCGAGTACGCGAACCGCGTCAGCACCCTCGTCGACCCACGGCCTGAGCGTCACTCGTAGCTACTTTGCGGCTGGTGTCTGAGCTAGGACACCGGGGCCGATCCTGCGGGATGTGCTCGGCCGGCCGGCGAAGGACGTTGCGGAGATCCTGGGGGACTCCGTCAACTCCGTGAACAGCGCACTGCAGCGGGCCCGCGCCGGCATGCGGGAGCACCTGCCCGCCGAGCGGCAGGACTGGACCGGCGGCGAGGAGGATGCCGGCACGCGTGAGCTGGTGCGCCGCTACACCGAGGCCAGCGTGGCCACGGACGTCAAGGCGCTCGCCTCGATGCTGCGCGACGACGTCCGTTTCTCGATGCCGCCCACGCCGGGGCTGTATGTCGGCCGCGACACGGTGGTGAACTACTTGGTCGAGAGCGGCTTCGAGGGCATGAAGGGCCTGCGCGCCGTCCGGACCACCGTGAACCGGCAGCCCGCCCTCGCCTTCTACCTCTGGCAGCAGCAGGAGGGCGCGTACCTGCCGCTGACGATCGACGTCCTGCGCGTCACCGGCGGGGCGATCACCGAGATCGTCACGTTTCACGACGACCGGTTCCCGCAGCTCGGGCTGCCGGAGCACCTGCCGGCCGACGGCACGGAGTAGTCCCGGTGCGGACGCTCGCGCTGCGCGGCGGCGCGCGTATCGCCGTGATCGCGGCGGAGTGGCACGACGCGTTCTGCCTCGTCACCCGTGGCCGAGTGCAGCTGGAGCCGCGCGATGGCGAGCCGGGTCCGGTCCTCGAACGCGATGCCGGGTTCTGGCTCCGCGGCACCGGCGTCCGCGCCCTGCGGAACCCAGGCCGCCGCACGGCGAGAGTACGCATCATCACTCCGCCCGGGCGTCAAGACCCTCGCACTCCAGTCAAGACATGCCCATGACCGAATGACGGAGGAACGACATGACCAGCACGAAGGAAACCGGGATCGTGACCGGCGCGGCCGCCGGCCGGACCAGCCACCCCCACCGACTCCGCCGACTCGCCGGCACCGGCTTCATCGCCGCCCTCGCGGCAACGGCGGTCACCACCCTCGCCGCCGCGCTTGTCCGGGCCGCCGGCGTCGACTTCGAGGTCACCGATGGTGGCGAGACGATCCCGCTGTCCGGGTTCGCCGTAGTGACCGGCTTCTTCTCGGTCGTGGGCATCGTCATTGCCGCCGTTCTTCTTCGCTGGAGCGCTCACCCCGCCGAGCGATTTGTGTGGACGGCAGTGTCGCTGACCGCCATCTCGTTGGTCCCGCCCTTCCTCTCCGGGGCCGACACTGCCAGCACCACCGCCCTCCTCGGACTGCACCTCGTCCCTGCGGCGGTGGTGATCCCCACCCTGGCGCGGATCCTGGGCACCCGGACCGATGGACGATCCCTGAGGGCACTTGAGGTTGCTGCTGAAGTCTGGCCGCAGCGATCGGCGTCCGGCTCATGACGGCGCCTGGTCAGGATGTCCGCGTCCTGGGCTTCGGCGGTGAACTGGCCCAGCACCTTGCCGAACACACGGCAGCCCGGCTGACTCCGGAGTCGGGCCGCGTCACTTCGCTGCGCTGCTGCTGATCCGGTCCGACCATCTGTCGGGAAGCGCGATGGCCGCAGGGGGCAGCGTGACGATGAGGCGAACGGACCGCCGACCTCGTATAGCGTCGATAAGCATTATTCGAGCTTCATGAGAAGTTTTGTGTACCATCGCTACATGACGAAGGAAGCTTCACCGGCCCAGCGAACCCGCGCGCTGATCATCGACGCAGCTGCCGGTCTTCTGGCGGCATCGGCCAGTGGAGAGTTCTCGACCCGCGAGGTGTGCGACGCGGCCGGCGTTGCGGCGCCGACCCTGTACCACCACTTCGGCGACAAGGACGGACTGCTGCGAGAGGTGGCGGCGGACAGGTTCAGCCGCTACCTGACCCGCAAGCAGGGCCTGGAGACGACCGGGGATCCGGTCGAGGACTTTCTTCGCGGCTGGGACATGCACGTGGAGTTCGGTGTGACCAACCCCGCGCTCTACACCATCATGTACGGCCGCCCGATGGACGGCCGTACAGCCCCGGCGGATCACGCCCACGCCGTTCTCGTGACGATGATGCGCGACCTGGAGAGAGCCGGACGGCTGCGCCTGCCGGCCGAGACGGCCGCGGACGTGGTGGCCTCGGCCGCGGTAGGGGTCACTCTGCATCTGATCCGCACCCGCGCGGCGGCCGACGACCACCTGTCGGCCATCGTGCGTGACGCCGTCACCGCGGCCGTCATCAGCCCGCCGGCCGTCCCCGGAGCGCCTCCGGTGACGCCGCGGCTTGTGCGAGCCGCCGCGCGACTGGAAGCAGAGCTGCCGCATGGCCCCGTCGGCACGCTACGTGCCTCGGAAACCACACTGCTGCGCGAATGGCTGGCCCAACTGTCCGTGCTCAGCCGCGCGACAGGCGGCGACCCGTCCTGAAGAGGCTCCAGAGCGACCGGCCACACGACCGGCAGATCCCTCGACCTGCGGACTCGACGTGAAAGAGGAGCACATGAGCACCATCCACCAGGAACAGGCCCACAGCGAAGAGGAGATCCAGGGCATCCTGGACGGCATCGCGCAAGGCTTCGGCCACCCGATGCGCTCGCCGATCCTCAAGACCCCGGGCGACTACGGCCTGGCCTACCAGGAGGTGTCCTTCCCCTCCATGGACGGTGTGCCGCTGGAAGCCTGGTACATCCCCTGCGATGGATCGGACAAGCTGATCATCGCCAACCATCCCCTGTGGTTCAACCGCTACGGTTTTCCCGCCCACCTGGAGCCCTGGAAGTCGATCGGGGCAAGCACCGGCAACGACTTCGAGGTCGACTTCGTGCCCGACTACCGCATCCTGCACGAGGCCGGATACAACGTCCTCACCTACGACATGCGCAACCTCGGCCACAGCGGAACCGGCAACGGCGGGATCGGCAGCGGCGGCCGCTTCGAAGCTCGCGACGTGGTCGGCTCTCTGCAGTACGTACGCGCCCGCGAAGACCTCAAGGACATGACCATCGGCCTGTTCAGCCGTTGCCAGGGCTCGAACGCGACCATGTTCGCCATGCAGATGCACCCCGAGCATTTCGAAGGCGTGCGCTGCGTCGTTTCCCCGCAGCCACTGTCGGTCGGCGTCACCATGCAGCGCACTCTGGAGATGCTGGGCCTGCCCGAGCGCCTCGCCGAGCTGGAGGAGAAGGTCCGCCTGATCGTCAGCTTCCCGTTCTCCGAGATGTCGCCGGTCGAGGCCGCCAGGAGCGTCACCGTCCCCACCTTCCTCTACCAGGTCCACGACGACCTGCTGACCCGTCCCGACGACGTCCGGGCGATGTTCGACAACATCCCGATCGAAGACAAGAAGCTGGTCTGGGTCCACGGAACCACCGCCCGCTGGGACGGCTACCTGCACTTCCAGCGCGAACCCGAGGAAATGCTGGACTGGTTCGCCGCCCACATGAATTGACGTCCTCGCCGCCGTGAAGGGCGGCCACTCCGTACAAGGGCGCGCATTGCGTCAGAAACACCCCGCACTGTGTTCCGCCGGTCCCCGGCTTCCTCGCCCCGGCTGAATGGTGTCGTCAGACGGCCGGCGCGAGCTGACGTACGGCGGGCTGCGGGCCGTCAGGCCAAGGGCTGCAAGGGTGGCCGCCGCCCTGCCATCGCGGCCGAGAAGGCCGAAGCCGTGCGCACGGCGTCAGCCGGGGCGCCATCCGCACGGCCGTCGCCGAGCTCATGCCCGAGTACACCACCGTCGGCCACGCGGACACCTCGGCCCCGGAGCCGCCGGTCACCCTCGACATGCCTGGCAAGGTCGCCGACTTCCTCCGCGCCGCAGAGCTGGAGCCCGCCGAGAGGGCCGCTCCCTCGACCACGGCGTGACCGTACGGCGCGGCCAGGGCTCCGGCGGGAGCGTGATCAATCCGGGGCTTTCGCAGAACCCTCACAGATGAACATGTATGAGAACGACCGTGCGCGACGTCCGCGACACGAAGCCGCCCGGTGCGACTGAGCTCACGCCGCGGCGGCGGCGCGGTGCAGTGTGAACCAGAACGTCGGGACGGGGTTCGTGCCGGGCGTCACGTCGGCCAGCTGCCACCCAGCGAACCTGGCGCTGAGTTCGTCCGCAGTGACGCCGGACCACGAGTCGTCGAACGCCCCGGGCCCGTACCCGAACATCAGCAATCGTGCGCCGGGGGCGGCGCGCTTGGTGAGGCCGGCGGCGTAGGCGTCGCGGCGGTGCGGTGGAATCCCGCAGTAGCAGCTCAGGTCGAAGAACAGGTCGTACGGGCCGGGCACGCCCGCCTCGTCGAGTCGGGTGGCGTCCCCGCACAGCACCGTGACGTCCGCTCCGGCCGCGGCGGCCTTCTCCCTCGCCTGCCGGACCGCGCGGTCGACCAGGTCGACGGCCGCCACCCGCCAGCCGTGCCGGGCCAGGTACACCGCATTGGTCCCGGTACCGCAGCCGAGTTCGAGGGCCTGGCCCGGCATCAGCGCGCCGGGCCCCTCTATCAGGGCCACGAGCTCGGGCGGCGTGATGCCGCTGTCCCACGGCGGCTTGCCGTCCCGGTAGAAGTCCTCCAACGCGCGGCGCACAGCCGCCTCTTGGTCGAGCTCCGCAGCCGTCCGAGTCTCGCTCATCGCTACCCCTCCAAGAATCTAGAGTCCAACTCTAGTGAGTCACTCTAGAGATAGACTCCCGGCATGGATGCGGTCAAGGGATCCGACGGACAGAACGTCAAGCGGCCCGACAAGCGGGCCGAGCGTTCGCGGCGCACCCGCGAGAAGATCGTCGCGGCGGCGCGGGACCTGTTCGTCGCGCAGGGGTACGGAGCGACAAGCCTCCAGGAGATTGCGGATCGCGCGGGCGTGGCTGTTCAGACCGTGTACTTCGTGTTCCGTAACAAGCGTGCGTTGTTCAAGGACGTCGTCGACATGTCCATCGCGGGCGACGCTGAACCGGTCGCCACGATGGACCGCGACTGGTTCCGCGCCGCGTGCGCCGAGCCCACCGCGGCCGGGCAACTGCGCGCTCACGTGCGGGGCGTGCGCGACATCCTCGGCCGTGTCGCCCCGGTCATGCCGCTGATCGCCACTGCGGCGGCCACGGACCCGGAGATCGCCGCGCAGTGGCCCGCCGGCCCCGACCCTCGCTACACCGTCCAGCACTCCGCGGCGAAGGCACTGACCTCCAAGCCCGACGCCCGCCCCGACGTCGATACCGCCCGCGCCGCCGACCTGCTGTACGGGCTGCTCAGCCCAGAGCTGTACCTGATCTTTGTCCGCGACCGGGGCTGGTCCCCCGAGGCCTGGCAGGAGTGGGCCTGTGCGGCCCTCACTGCCCACCTCTGCACTGATCACGAGTAGGCCACTGGGCGGGGGGCCGGAGGTCGCTGAGCCCGCAGCGGGCCGGCGCCTGCGCGAAGGCGGTCCCGGCCCTGAAGGCGCGGTCTCAGGGCGGCCGAAACCGACAAGCCCGTCGCCGCAAGGTGGACGGGAATCCCCTTCCTGAGCTCGCGAAGAGAGGGGAGAACTTCAGCGGTCGGTGTCCTGGTCGCGCAGCAGCCGGCGGCCGAGGTCGTCGGCCCATTCCTGGGCCCAGGTCATCAGCTCGTCGACCAGCCCGGTATCCACTCCGTACGCCTCGAACTCGGCGTCGTCGATCCAGGCAACGGCGGTCAGGCGGGTCTGCAGGGAGTCGAGGTCGAAACGGTCGCGGGCGTGGCGTCGGCCGAATTCCTCCAGGTCGGTGGTGGTCCAGCGGCAAGAGGCGGCGAAGACGTCCAGGGCGTCCCGAGCGAGGCCCCGCTCGGCCAGGGCACGGACCTTGGTGCCGATCACGTCCTCCTCGGCGAGTACGGGCCCGTAGACACTGGAGGCGACGGGGCGGAAGAAGACCTCCTTGAGGACGTCCACCTCGCAGGCCTCGCGGGCGTCCGTGCGGGCGTCCGTGCGGGTTTCCGTGACGTTGAGGCGGGCCGAGAGCGGAGCGACCTCGATGACGTCGACCTGCCAGCCCCGTGCGGTCAGGCCGTCGGTGAGAGTACGGACGATCTCATTCATGGGCGCCGGGTTCTCGGTGGCGACGTCGAGGTCCTGGCTCGGACGGGCGAGGAGCTCGTGGACCTGGACGGCGTAGCCGCCCGTGATCACCAGCGGATAGAGGGAACCGACGGCCAGGACATCCGCGAGGAGGCGGGCGTGCAGGTCGGGGAGCCTCACGCGGCGGCAGCGCCCGCGTGCGGGCGGCGCCGGGCAGGGGGCTGGGCGGCAGGGAGATCCGCCAGGGCCCGCAACTCCGGAAACGCCTCCTCCCACACACCGCGGACGGTGGTCGAGACCAGGATCCGCAGGGTGGGCCACAGCCTCAGCAGAAGGTCGTGGTTGAGCACGGTGCACAGGTCCTCGCGCATGCCTTCGGCGAGGACGGTGCGGTACAGGCTCATGCGCTGCCGTTCGTTGCCGAGGTCGAAGGCACGCAGTCCGGACCAGACGACGGTGGACGGCGGCTCCACGATCCCTTCCGCGGGGCCCCGCAGATCCAGGAGGTCCGACGGCATACGGCACCGGAACTTCTCCCGGTACAGCCACAGGTCCGTGCCGCCGGGGCCGGCGGGACCGCCGGCCCCGGCGTGGGCGGAAGCTGATCGCTGTGGCACGGATGACATGCCTCCATTATGTCGTGCCGCCCGGGGAGGAAGTCATCGGCTTCGGTGCAGCGGTCGACGTCCTCACGGCTCCGCCGCCACCCTCACCCCCGCCCGGCGGAGACGGAGACTCCGCAAAAACCCGATAGGCGGACGAGGCGACCACTACTGCCTTTCCGCAGGCCGTGCGAGAGATCGAGGAGGTGGTACCTGTGAACGCAGTATCGACATGGGTGCTCCCCTCCAGGGTCACGGTCGGGCGATGGACAGGTCGTCCGGGAGCGCCGTTCCAGTGCAGCGCCATCCTCTCCGTGCACCGCGGACACCTCGCCCGCTGCCGATTCCTCGACGGCGCCCAGGGCTACCGCTGATTCCCGTTCGGATACTCCCCGGGGGCCGCACATGACCGCCCTTTCGCGGAGGCGGTCGGGAGCATGGGCAAAGCCGTATCGAACCGAGTCGACAAGCCCGGTCGTTCACGGCCGAGTCGTTGGCCCCGGGAGGGCGTTGAGCCAGTCCGTCAGCAGACGGTTGGTCTCCTCGGGGCGTTCCTGCTGGACCCAGTGGCCGCAGTTCTCCAGGATGTGGGAGGCGGTGAGGCCGGGGAGGGTGGTGGGGAAGGCATCGATGGCGTCGGACATCCAGGTGGTGGAGGCGTCCAGGGCGCCACCGATGAACAGGGACGGCTGGGTGATCGGGGCTCCGCGGTGGGGGGCGAGATCTTCCCAGTCGCGGTCCATGGTGCGGTAGCGGTTGAGGGCGCCGGTGAGACCCGTGCGCTCGAACTCCCCGGCGTAGACGTCGAGATCGTCCTCGGTCAGCCAGGCCGGGAGGCCACCGGCGGGGAAACGGTCCCGCAGCCGGCCGCCGTGGGTGACGAAGTAGGGGTCGGGCTCGCCCCGGGCGGGCATGGTGTCGGCGGACAGGGCGGCGTAGAAGCCCGCGAGCCAGCCCCGGACGTCGGGCTCGATCTCCGTCTCGGCGCGGCCGGGCTCCTGGAAGTAGGAGACGTAGAACTCCTGCCCGGGGCCGCCGATCCGGCTGAAGACGTCGGTGGGGCGCGGGCCGCCGGGTGGCGCGTACGGGACGCTCAGCAGGGCGACGGCCCGGAAGACCTCGGGGTGGAGCAGGGCGGAGGTGGCTGCGATGGTGGAGCCCCAGTCATGGCCGACGACCACCGCCCTCTCCTCGCCGAGGGCGTGCACGAGGGCGAGGTTGTCCGCCACCAGGTCCAGCAGCCGGTAGGCGTCCCTCGCCGCGGGCCTGGACGAGCGTCCGTAGCCGCGCACGTCGAGCGCCACCGCCCGGTAGCCGGCCGCGGCGAGGGCCGGGAGCTGGCGCCGCCAGGAGTACCAGGACTCGGGGAAGCCGTGCACGAGCAGGACCAGCGGACCGGTGCCCAGCTCGACCAGGTGCAGGCGCCCGGCGGGGGCCTCGACGGTGCGATGACGGGGTGCTGCGGACGACTCGGACTGCACGGGGACTTCTCCTCGCTTCGCGGGCGGACGCGGGTACCCATCGATCATGCGGCGCGGCGACCGGCCGACGCGATCAGCTGTGCCGGTCTGGCAAACTCGCAGGACAGGACGGGGATCGGCACGTCCGGAAGGGGCCGGAGCGGGTGACAGGCGACGACGTGGCCGACACACTGGCGGCGATGGGCCCCCGGCTGCGGGCCGCACGCGTACACCGCGGCGCCACGCTCACCGGCGTCGGCCGCGCGACCGGCATCTCCCTGAGCACGCTGTCGCGGATCGAGACCGGCCGGCGCAAGCCCACCCTGGACGTGGTGGTGCGGTTGGCGAAGGAGTACGGCGTCTCCCTGGACGAGCTGGCCGGCACTGCCCCCGCCATCCCCGCCATCCCCGCCGCCGAGCCGCCCCGCACCTCCGCGCTCCGGCGTTTCGGCGACGACAAGGCGGTGCTGCCGCTGACCCGGTACGTCGGGGGCCTGCACGCCCACAAACACGTCCTGCCCGCCGTCCAGGAGCCGCCCGCGCGGCCCCGGCAGGTCTCCCACGACGGCTGGGAATGGCTGTGCGTCCTGTACGGGAGGCTGTGGCTCGCACTCGGCGACCAGGACCTCGTCCTCAGGGCCGGGGACGTCGCCGAGTTCGACACCCGCAGCCCTCACGGGGTCGCGAACGCCGGCCCCGGTGGGCCGGTCGAGTACCTGATCATGTTCGGTCCGCAGGGAGAGCGTCTGCGACCGCGCACCCCGCCCGCCTCCCGCCCCACGGGCCGGTAGCGGCCCAGGAAGCTGATGTGGTCGAACCGGAGAGGAGAACTCCCGCACCCCGCGCGACTCCCTGTACGTGCTGGACGTGCTCCACGACCGCGCCGCCCAGCCCCAAGCCCTGCCGGCCCTCGCCCTGTGCCGGGCTCGCGGCCGGCAGGCCGTCAGGCCGATCTCCTCAGCGGGCAGACCCGCCCCCTGATGCGCCGGCCCTGGGGGCACCTCCGGGCCGAAGGCCGGGGGAGAGTTCCCCGAACTCGTCCGCCACTACTGGCGGGCACAACGCCTGTGGTCCGGCTCGTACTTCGCCGGTTCCGTCGGCGGCGCACCGCTTAGCACCGTGAAGCAGTACATCGAGCAGCAGAACCGGCCGCTCTGACCCGGGTTGAGGTGAACAGTGCGCATCCATGCACACAGCTGAGGTCAGAGCAGTTCTCAGATTCGCTTCACCACCGGGCCGAAGCCCAGTGCACTGCGAATAGTCCCGGTAGCCCTCATGGCTGGCTGCTCAGGCTCGGGTGAACGCATCCGGGGCGAGATGATCAGTTTGTAGGCTTGCAGGCTTCCTGCTCGCCGAGTCAGGGGCAGCATGGTCATGCCGTGGCGGGTGACGGGCTTGAGCCGGAGACGAGGATCGCCGGTCTGCGGCGCCCCGATGAGTTCGCCGATGTCCACGCGCAGCTCGCGCGCCAGGGGGAGCAGCAGTTCGAGGGTGGGGCGGCGCTGACCGGTCTCCAGGCGGGAGAGCGTGCTCAGGGAGATCCCGGTGGACCGGGCGAGGAAGGTCAGCGACAGGTTGCGCTGAGTGCGCAGCCCTTTCAGGCGGGGTCCGACCGCCGCCATCGTCGATGCGGTCTCTTCATCCATGCCCCTCACCTTGCCACCGCAGCAAGGATCTTTGCAGGTGGATTCGCGGGGTCCGACTGTGTCAGCAGGCACCCCGATGCGGGCGATGACACAGGACAGGACACGGTGCGATGACCCGAGCCGGCTCGCCCACCGCCCCTCTCACCGCCCGGCACACCGGATGAACAACCCGCACCCCACGCACCGCACGCACCACGGAGAAGGAAGCAGGATCATGAGCAAGGACCTCGCCCAGCAGACCGCCCTGGTCACCGGAGCCACCGCGGGCATCGGCCGCGCCACCGCCCTGGCCCTGGCCGCGCGCGGCGCCGACATCATCGTCCACGGCCGCGACGAGGAACGCGCCGCCGACGCCCTCCGGCGGATCGAGGCCCTGGGAGCGACCGCCCGCTTCGAACCCGCCGACCTGTCCGACCCCCTGGAGGTGACCGAACTCGCCGAACGCGCCGGTGAGGTCGACATCCTGGTCAACAACGCGGGCATCTTCCACTTCGCCCACACCGCCGACACCGACCCGACGACCTTCGACGCCCACATCGCCGTCAACCTGCGCGCCCCCTACCTCCTCGTCCAGGCCCTCGCCCCCGGCATGACCCGACGCGGACACGGCGCCATCATCAACATCAGCAGCGGCGCCGCCACCACACCCGGGTCCGGCAGCGGCATCTACGGCGCCACCAAGGCCGCCCTCGAATCCCTCACCCGGGTCTGGGCCGCCGAGTACGGCCCCGGCGGTGTCCGCGTCAACGCCGTCGCCGCGGGCCCCACCCGCACCGAAGGCACCGCCGCCTATGGTGACGCCTTCGAATCCGCCGGACAGGCCGTCGCCCTCAAGCGTCTCGCCGGCCCCGAGGAGATCGCCGGCGCCGTCGCCTTCATGGCATCCCCGGACGCCAGCTACGTCAACGGCGCCACCCTCAGCGCCATGGGCGGCCAACCCGCCCTCGGCCAGGTACAGCACCTTCCCGAATGATCATTACCGAGAATCGCCGGGCTCGGGGGAGGAGACTGTCGGTGCGCGACGCCGACCAGGCCTGAACACCAGCATGTTTGCATGGGTCAAGCCCCCAGGTCCTCCGTCACGGGCAGGCACTCGGCGAGCAGGGCGACGATGTCACGCCAGGCTCGCTGCGCGTGCCGTGGGTGGTAGCCGACGCCGGGGACCACGGGGTGGTCGACCGGCGGGTGATGGAAGGCGTGAAGGGCTCCTCCGTAGACCACGAGGCGCCAGTCGACGCCCGCGGCCTGCATCTCAGCGGTGAACGCGTCCCGTTGGGCGGGCGGCATGATCGGGTCTTCCGACCCGACCCCGGCCCACACCGGGCAGCGAATGCGCGCCGCCTCGCCCGGCCGGCCCGTGGTCAGCGCGTTGACTGTCCCGATCGCGCGCAGGTCGACGCCATCGCGACCGAGTTCCAGTGCGACTGCGCCCCCGGTGCCGTAGCCGACGGCGGCGGTCCGGTCGGGGTCGGCCCGTAGTTCGGCACGCAACACGTCGAGCGCCGCATGACCGATTCCTCGCATCCGGTCGGGGTCGGCGAGCAGCGGCATGCAACGGGCCAGCATCTCCTCAGGGTCACCTAAATAGCGTCCGCCATGGAGGTCGAAGGCCAGCGCCACATATCCCAGCTCGGCGAGAGCCTCGGCCCGGCGACGCTCGATGTCGCTGAGCCCCATCCCCTCAGGTCCGATCAGGACCGCGGGCCGGCGATCGGCACCTGCCGGGAGCGCGAGGTGCCCGATCATCGTCAAACCATCAGCCGGGTACTCGACCGTACGCGTCGTGATCGTCGTCATGCGACGGGACTGTAGTGATCGTCGAGCCCGCTCCGGCCGCTGTTCTGCCGCCGGCAGAACAGCACAGGTGTCCCTCTGGATACGGGACGGGCCCGTGAATACGGGACGGGCCCGGTGCTCAGAGCTTCAAGATCATCCCGTTGCCCCTTGACACCAACCGCTTCGCCGCTGGGGTCCGGTGAAACGGCT
Organism: Streptomyces sp. NPDC086080; assembly: GCF_044540255.1. Taxonomy (NCBI): domain Bacteria; kingdom Bacillati; phylum Actinomycetota; class Actinomycetes; order Kitasatosporales; family Streptomycetaceae; genus Streptomyces; species Streptomyces sp. NPDC086080. The sequence goes on along the minus strand of NZ_JBITRU010000063.1, from coordinate 6,886 downwards.
CCCATGAACGGCTCCCATGCCTGACCCGGGGCCGGCTACGGCGCCTCCGCGTCGGGAAGCCGGGCCAGAGCGGCACCGAGCTGGATCGCGGACACCGACCCGCCGGCGGGCAGTCCGGCCTCGCGCCAGGCCCGGCCGGCGGCGTCCCGGTCGCCCTCGGCGGCGGTCAGGACGTTCTCCTTCGCGCTGTTCTCGTGGATCGGGTCGGTGTCCGGTCCGCAGTCGGCGAGATGAACGACGGTACGGACCTGCAGCTTGGCGTTGGAGGCCATCTGCTCGTTGAGCCGGTACACCCGCAGCCGATGCCCGACCAGCCCCCGGGCCCGCTCGATCATCGCCCGGCCGGCCTCGCTGTCCCCCCGGTCGGTGCGCAGGCGCTCGAGTTCACCGGAGGTGTTGCGCAGCACGAGCACACCCCGCGTACTGGTGGCCTCCACCCGCACGGACAGCAGGGTCGCCGTGAACTGCTTCGCGGAGTCGAGACGGCGCAGATCCTGCCCGACCGTGTCGGCGAGCGTGTAGAGGTGGACCGCACGGGCGCGGACCTGCTCGGTCCAGTCGGCTTCCGCACCGGGCGGACACGGGCCGACCGCACGCGCGGCGGCGAGGGTGAGTTCGAGGTCACGGGGATTCACCCCACCATCATGGCGCTCCGCCGGGCCGGTGTTCGGTGATCCAGCGGGCGGCGAGGAGCCCGGAGGCGGCGGTGAGGACCGCGGCGGCGATGACGGTGGCGTTCAGGCCGAGGGCGTCGGCGAGGACTCCGGCGACGAGGGCGCCGGCGGCGTAGCCCATGTCGCGCCAGAACCGGTAGGTGCCGAGGGCGTTGGCCCGCCAGGCGGGGTGGGCGTGGTCGGAGATGGAGGCGATGAGGGCCGGGTAGACCATGGCGGTGCCCAGGCCGAGGAGGACCGCGGACAGGATGCCCGCGAGCAGCGGTCGGTCGAGCAGGGCGAGGGCGAGGACGAAGCCGGCGGCCTGGACGAGCATGCCGTAAACGATGAGCGGTTTGCGGCCGACGCGGTCGGCGAGGTGGCCGGTGGGGATCTGCCCCAGTCCCCACAGGATCGGGTAGAGCCCCTTGATCAGGCCGACGGCCGCCAGCCCGAGGCCGTGGTCGGTGAAGAGCAGGGGGAAGACGCCCCAGGTGAGGCCGTCGTTGAGGTTGTTGATCAGCCCGGCCTGGCTGGCGCCGCGCAGGGAGCGGTGGTGCCAGGAGGTGCGGGTGAAGGTGGCCTTCAGGCCGGTGTCCTCATGGGTCGGCAGCGGCTTGGTGTGGTGGGCCAGTTCGAGGGCGACGTGGGCGGCGGTGTCGCGGACGACGAGGGCCAGGGCGAGGCCCGCGGCGACGAAGACGACGCCGATGAGCTCGGGGACGGGGCGCAGGCCGTAGGAGGTGGCGAGGTAGCCGGTGAGCAGGGCGGTGACGCCGACGGCGGTGTAGCCGGCGGCCTCGTTCAGGCCGGTGGCCAGTCCGCGCCGGGAGGGGCCGACGAGGTCGATCTTCATGTTGACGGTCATCGACCAGGTCAGGCCCTGGTTCAGACCGAGCAGGACGTTGGCGGCGACGATCCAGCCCCAGGAGGGGGCCCAGGCGAGGGCGAAGGGGACGGGGACGCCGAGCAGCCAGCCCGCCACCAGCAGCTGCTTGCGGCGGAAGCGGGCGGTGAGCGCTCCGGCGGCGAGGTTGGTGAACGCCTTGGTGAGGCCGAAGGCGATGATGAAGGAGAAGACGGCCAGGTCGCTGGTCAGGCCGAAGGTCTCGGAGCCGATGAGCGGGACGGTGGTGCGTTCCAGGCCCACCAGGCCACCGACGCAGATGTTGACGACGACCAGCAGGGTGAACTGCAGCCGGTTCTCGCGCAGGCCGAGCCGTACGGGCCGCCCGGCGGCATCGGTCGCGGCGGGGGCGGTGGTGGGCGTGGTGTTCACGGGCTGCTGTCCTCCGTGCGGAACGGGGGGTGGGGGTGTGCGGTCACACCCATCCGACTCGAATACAATAATCCATGGAATTATGGAGAATGCTCCCGCGGGGCACACGAAGACATGGATCAGTGCCGCCCTTCTTGGGCGTGCTCGGTGTTCAGGACGTTCAGCGGTGCGATGTTCCGTGATGCCGAGGGCCGGATCGCGGGCGGCAGTGGTGCGCAGTGCACGATGTGGAGGCGGGAGACCGCTCGGGTGAGGGCCACGTACAGGCGGTTCGTGCCGCGGGGCTCGGCCTGGACGATGGCCGAGGGCTCGACCACCACGACGTGGTCGTACTCCAGTCCCTTGGCGGCGGAGGCCGGCACGACGGTGAGGCGGGCTCCCGGAGCGTCCGGTCCGGATGCCGGGATCCCGGCCGCGACGAGAGCGCCGTGGAGCTTCGGTGCTTCGGCGTCGGCCGCGATGACGCCGATGGAGCCTGCGTGCTCCAGTGCCGCGTTCACGGCCGCGACCGTCGCGGCGGTCGTGTCGTGGGCCATCTCGATGCTCACCTCTCCGTCACGGCGGAGGGATCGGGCGGACGGCACGTCCGCGTCGAGGTGGTGCAGCAGGCGGTTGGCGAGTTCGGCGACGGCGGCGGGGACGCGGAATCCTGCGGTGAGTGGGGTGACGGCGGCGTCCGGCTTCCCCAGGTGGGTGAGGAACTGCGGCCAGTCACGTGCGGCCCAGGGGGTGGTGCCTTGGGCGAGGTCCCCGAGGACGGTGACGGATCCGAAGGGGGAGCGGCGGGCGATGGCGCGGCACTGCATGGGGGACAGGTCCTGCGCTTCGTCGATCACGACATGCCCGTAGCCGCCGGGTCGCTCGATCAGGCCGGCCAGCTCGTCGAGGAGGACCAGATCGGCCGCCGACCAGCGGGCCGACCGGGCAGAGCGCGGGGGCTCGGGCCATAGGAGGGACTTCTGCTCGTCCGCGTCGAGGACGCCTTCGGCCGCGGCGGCCAACGTGTCCGGACGGGAGAGCAGACCGGCGAGGATCTCCTCGGGTCGCACGGCGGGCCAGAGGGTGTTGAGCAGGGTGGTGACCGGGCGTGCCCGGGAGACCTTCTGTACCCAGGTATGGGTGCGGGGGCCGCCGCGGCGCTCGGCCTGTGGCCGAACGGCGCGGACGATGCGGGTACGGACGCGTTCGCGCCCCACGGCGTAGGGGGGTTCCTCGGTGCGCACGTCCCGGACGATCTTCTCCAGTTCGTCGGCGGGTACCCGCCAGCGGTAGGAGCCGTCCGGCAGTACGAGCGACTGCGTCGCCTCTGCGCTCACTCGCGCGTAGAGCGCGCGGCGCAGGACCTCCGCCATGCGGATGTCGTGCTTGACGATCGCCGCGGCGTCACTGTCCTGTGCCGTGACCGGGTGACGGGCGATCTCGTCGTCGAGGACGGACTGCCTCACTCCGGTCTCGCCGAGCGCGGGCAGGACTTCGGAGATGTAGGAGAGGAAAGCGCGGTTGGGGCCGAGGATCAGCATTCCGCCGCGCTGGATGCGCTGCGGGTAGGTGTAGAGGAGGTAGGCGGCGCGGTGCAGTCCGACCGCGGTCTTGCCCGTGCCCGGGGCGCCCTGGACACAGAGGGACGTGGCGAGGTCCTCACGTACCAGGTCGTCCTGCTCGGGCTGGATGGTGGCGGCGATGTCGCGCATGGGACCGATGCGGGGGCGCTCGATCTCGCCGGCGACGATGCCGCTTTCCCGTACCTCGCCCTCACCGAGGTGCTCGTCCTCCAGGCCGGTGAGGTCGGCCGAGTCGCCGCGACCGGCAGGTGACCAGCCGAAGCGACGCCGGACGGCGACGCCTTGCGGGTTGCGGGCGCTTGCCTGGTAGAAGGCGCGCGCCACCGGTGCGCGCCAGTCGACCACCAGGGGCGGGGCGGACGGATCGCGCGCGACGCGCACACGTCCGATGTGGTACTCCTGCCCGGCGTGGTCACCGGCCGCCCGGGGGTCCCGGGCGAAGTCGAGGCGCCCGAAGAACAGCGGGCCCTCGGGCAGCTCCCGAAGCTCCTTGGCCTGGCTGCGCAACCGGTGGCCGAGCACCTCGGCATCGGCGCCGGACGCGGAGGCGTTCTCACCGACCACCACCTGTTCCCGCGCGCCGTCGATCATGGCCTTCAACGCTGCCCGGCACGCGTCGTGGTAGGCGCGTTCCCGGGCCAGGGCATCACTGAGTACGGAGTCGGAGCGTGGCATCCCCCCACAATAATGCAACCGAGTAACGTTTTTAACTTGGTTGCTGTTCGGGGTCAGGCGAGGTGCGGCAGTCCGGCCTCGAGTTGCGCGAAGGCCGACCGGGCCACCGCCACGGCCTCGGGATAGAGCCCGTCCGCGCCACGGCCTGCGGTGATGTGGCGCCAGTTCTCCCGCGCGAGAACGCGCTGGACGGCAACGATCTGCCCGGCGGCCAGACGCGCCTGGACGCCACCGCCGATTTCGCCGATTTCGCCGACTTCACCGACTTCACCGACTTCACCGGCAAGAACGTCGGCGAGCGCGGCCTCGTCCCGTTCCCCATGAGCGTGCAATCGCGCCACCAGTGACGGTGTCCCGTACAGCAGCCGGTGGAAGGCGAGCACCTCGGCGTCGTCGTTCAGACCGGTCACCGGATCGCGCCGGGCGAGCCCGTCCAGGAAGTGGCAGCGCAGCGCCTCCAGCGGAGAGGACCCGGCCGGGCGCCGTGCGACCACCCTGCCGGCCTCCCCCTCGTTGTCGGCCAGCCGGTGCAGAACAAGGTCCTCCTTGGCCGGGAAGTACCGGAAGAGCGTCGGCTTGGAGACATCGACCGCTGCCGCGACATCAGCGACGGTCACCTGCTCGAAGCCCTTCTCCAGGAAGAGCCCGATGGCGGTGTCCGACAACCGCCGGTACATCTGCCGCTTCTTGCGCTCGCGCAGCCCGCCCACATCGCCCATACCGGGAAGCGTACGCAGCGACCACCCGTACGCTGTCACGCCTCCTCGGCGCCGCCCTGCCCACAGGGCGGACAGGGGGGTACAGGCCGCGATCACCCACCCAAGGCGCCGGTAGGGTCGGCCGATATGACCATCGCTCGTTCCGTCGCCCTGTTCGTCGTCGCTGCCCTCTTCGAGATCGGCGGCGCCTGGCTGGTCTGGCAGGGGATCCGCGAGCACAAGGGCTGGATCTGGATCGGCGCCGGCGTCATCGCGCTGGGCCTGTACGGCGTGGTGGCCACCTTCCAGTCCGACGACAACTTCGGCCGCATCCTCGCCGCGTACGGCGGGATCTTCGTGGCCGGGTCGATTGCCTGGGGCATGGTCGCCGACGGCTACCGCCCCGACCGCTACGACGTCATCGGCGCCCTGGTGTGCCTCGCCGGCATGGCCGTGATCATGTACGCGCCCCGCGGCCACTGACCGAGGTCCGGCAGCGGGCGAGGAGCCCACAGCGGCCAGAGGCAGGGCCCAGCCACCCAGAGCCGACGCCGCCGGCTCTTGACCCTCACGTGGCGTCAGGCTTCACAGTCGGTGCCGTGGAAGAGCGCTGGACCGTGGGACGCGTGGCCGGACTGACCGGCGTGAGCGTCCGCACGCTGCACCACTACGACGAGATCGGACTCGTCCGGCCATCGACGCGGACCGCGGCCGGGTACCGGGCCTATGCGGCGGGCGACGTGGAGCGGCTGCGCCAAGTGCTGGCCTACCGGCGGCTGGGCTTCGGACTGCGGGAGATCGGCGAACTGGTCGGCACCCCGTCCACCGACGCGATCGCACACCTGCGCCGGCTGCGCGGCCTGCTGCTGGAGCGGCGCGATCGCGCCGACGCCATGGTGACGGCCATCGACCGGGAACTCGAGGCGCGGGCGAAGGGACTCACGGTGACACCGGAGGAGCGACGGGAGATGCTCGGCGCACGGCTGTACGACGCGATCGGCGGCGCCTACACCGCCACCCGGCGCACCGACCCACGGATCGCCGCGCAGATCCGGGACGCGCTCGGGGACGCGCGGACGGTGCTGAACGTCGGGGCGGGCACCGGCTCCTACGAGCCCGCCGACCGCGAGGTGACCGCGGTGGAGCCGTCGGCGGTCATGCGGGGGCAGCGGCCCGCCGGCTCGGCGCCGTGCGTGGCCGCCGCGGCGGAGCGCCTGCCGTTCGGGGATCACTCCTTCGACGTCGCGATGGCCGTCTCCACCGTGCACCACTGGGAGGATCCGATAGCGGGGCTGCGCGAGATGCGGCGGGTGGCCCGCCGCATGGTGGTGCTGACGTTCGACACCGACGAGCCCGGATGGCAGGACCGGTTCTGGCTCACCCGCGACTACCTGCCCGAGTTCACCGCCGTCCTCGCGGAGTTTCCCTCGCTCGCCGGGATGGCCGACGCGATCGGCGCTCGCGCGGAGCCGGTGCCCGTCCCGTGGGACTGCGCCGACGGTTTGTTCGAGGCGTACTGGCGCCGCCCGGGGGCGTATCTGGAGGAGCATGTGCGCCGTGCAATGTCGGTGTGGACGAGGGTCGGGCCGGAGGCCGAGCAGCGGGCGGTACGACGCCTCGGCGACGACCTCGACTCCGGCCGGTGGGCCGAGCGCAACGGCAGCCTCGCCGGCCTCGACGCGGCAGATCTCGGCCTCCGCCTGCTCATCGCCTGAACCGCGGCGCGTCGGACGCCGACGGGGCCGGCGGACGGCGCTCTCCCGCCTCGACGGCATCGGCCGACCGCCGCCGACCAGAACAGCCGTTTGGGCCGGCAATGATCTCCTGCCATTCTTCTCGCCATGTCCGCACGAAACCGAAAACTGCCCCGGCACCGTGCCTGGCCGCTGACCACCAGCGACATCGACGAGGGTCTCGGCCCTCTCTTGACTTCCTCCCCCTCCTGAAGGAGGGGGATTCCTACGGCTCGCGCCGTGGGGTTTTCTGCTTCATCGCCGACTGCCCGCCCGGAGTACTCCG
>NZ_JBITRU010000062.1:0-22981 GCF_044540255.1 Streptomyces sp. NPDC086080 | reverse complement strand
TCCACCCGAGCCCCACGCCCCACCAACTCACCCGCCAGCGCATCCGCCCACGGATCCACCAAACCCTCACGCTCCACCAACAGCCAACCGCCCGACACATCGCTCACCTCGTCGGCGACGACCGGGCGCCATTCGACCTCGTAACGCAGGCCGTCGTGCGTGGTCTGCTCCCGGCGCGGGACCGAGCCTTCGGGGTTCTGCATCCAGTAGCGCTCGCGGGCAAAGGGGTACGTGGGCAGGTCGGTGAGCCGTGCGCCCGTCGGCGTGTAGAAGGACTGCCAGTCCACCGGGCAGCCGTCCGCCCAGAGATGGGCCAACGCACGGACGGCGGTGGCCGGTTCGGACCGGTCACGGCGTAGGGTGGACACGACGAGCGTCTCGCCCTCGCACGTCTCCTCAACGGCACCGACCAAGCTCGCGTCGGGACCCACTTCCACGAACCGCGTGACACCGAGAGACTTCACGCGACTGATCGCGTCGGAGAAGCGGACGGTGCCTCGGACCTGGTCGGCGAAGTAGGCGGGAGTGAACTCCTTGACCGGCTCGCCCGTCAGCGTCGAGACGATCGGTATCTGAGGCCGGGCATAAGACAACTTCCCCGCCACGTCCGCGAAGTCGTCGAGCATCGGGTCCATCAACGCCGAATGGAAGGCATGGCTGACCTCCAGCCACCGCCCCCGACGGTCGGACAGGGCGGACGCCAAGGCTTCAGCCGCTTCCCGGGTGCCGGACAGAACCACCTGGCCCGGCGCGTTCACCGCCGCCACCGAGACGCCCGCGACCAGCAGCGGGGTCACCTCGTCCAGCGACGCCCGCACCGCCCACATCGCACCACCCTCGGGCAGCGCCTGCATCAGCGAGGCACGCGCCGCCACCAGACGACACGCGTCGGACAACGACAGCACACCGGCGACGTGCGCAGCCGCCAGCTCACCCACCGAATGACCCACCAGATAGTCCGGGGTCACCCCCCACGACTCCAGCAGCCGGAACAACGCCACCTCGACCGCGAACAGCGCAGGCTGCGCCCAGCCCGTCGTGTTCAATGCCTCCGCGTCGGTGGACATCACCTCGCGCAGACCCTCGAAATGCGCGCACACCTCATCCAGCGCCGCAGCGAAGACAGGGAAGGCATCAGCCAACTCACTTCCCATGCCCAGGCGCTGTCCGCCCTGGCCGGAGAACACGAACGCGAGCCGGCCCCGGGAACGGCCGGTGGCCCTCCCCCGCACGATCTGCGCGGACGTGTCGTTCGCGGTGAGGGCGGTGAGGTCGGGAAGGGAGGAGACGGTGTCGCTCGCGAGGACGACCGCGCGGTGTTCGAACGCGGCCCGTCCGTTCGCCAGGGTGTGGCCGATGTCCCGCGGGCCGGTCCCGGGGTGGGCCATGAGCAGGGAGCGCAGGCGCGCCGCCAGTTTGGGCAGCGTCTCGGGCCGACGGGTGGACAGCGGCCACGGCACCACGGGCGGTGTCGTGGAGGGCCCTTCCGCCGGGGCGGGCTCGGCCGGTGCCTCCTCGATGATGACGTGGGCGTTCGTGCCGCTGATGCCGAAGGACGACACACCGGCCCGCCGCGGACGATCGCCGCGCGGCCACTCCCGGGCCTCGGACAGCAACTCCACCGCACCGGACGACCAGTCGACGTGCGAGGACGGCGTGGCGGCGTGCAGGGTGGCGGGCAGCAGCTCGTGCCGCAGTGCCAGCACCATCTTCATCACACCCGCGACACCGGCGGCGGCCTGGGTGTGCCCGATGTTCGACTTGATCGAGCCGAGCCACAGTGGTTGGTCCCCGGGCCGGTCCTGGCCGTAGGTGGCGAGCAGCGCCTGAGCCTCGATCGGGTCACCCAGCGTCGTGCCCGTGCCGTGTGCCTCCACCGCGTCCACCTCGGACGCCGACAGACCCGCGCTGGTCAGCGCCTGTCGGATCACCTGCTGTTGCGAGGGTCCGTTGGGGACGGTGAGGCCGTTGGACGCGCCGTCCTGGTTGACCGCCGTGCCCCGGACGACCGCGAGGACGCGATGGCCCGCGCGGCGGGCTTCGGACAGGCTGGTGAGGACGAGCAGGCCGACGCCCTCGGACCAGCCGGTGCCGTCGGCGTCGTCGGAGAACGCCTTGCAGCGGCCGTCGGCGGCCAGGCCCTGCTGGCGGCTGAACTCGAGGAACATGCCCGGTGTCGACATGACGGTGACACCTCCGACGAGTGCGCGCGAGCACTCCCCGGAGCGGAGGGACCGTACGGCCATGTGGAGGGCGACCAGGGACGAGGAGCAGGCCGTGTCCACGGTGACGGCCGGGCCCTTCAGCCCGAGCGTGTAGGCGATGCGGCCGGAGGCGACGGCCATGGAGTTGCCGGTGAGCAGGTACCCCTCGACTCCCTCGGGCAGTTCCGTGAGGTGGGAGCCGTATCCGGTGGAGGCGGCGCCGACGAAGACGCCGGTGTCACTGTTCTTCAGGGTGGTGGGATCGATACCGGCGTGTTCGAAGGCCTCCCAGGAGGAGTGGAGCAGCAGCCGCTGTTGCGGGTCCATGGCCAGGGCCTCGCGAGGGCTCATGCCGAAGAAGGCCGGGTCGAACTCGGTCGCGTCGTGGACGAAACCGCCTTCGCGGGCGTAGCTCGTCCCCGCCCGGGCGGGGTCGGGGCTGTAGAGGTGGTCCAGGTCCCAGCCCCGGTCGACGGGGAACGCGGACATGCCGTCGCCGGCCTGTCGGAGGAGCTGCCACAGGTCCTGCGGCGAGCGTACGTGGCCGGGGAAGCGGCAGCTCATGCCGACGATCGCGATGGGTTCGGTGTCGGCGGCCTCGATGTCGCGCAGCCGCCGGTGGGCCTGGCGGAGGTCTCCGGTGACCTTCTTCAGGTAGTCGAGCAGCTTCTTCTGCTCGTCGCCGGATGCCGATGGCGATGGCGATGGCGATGGCGACGCCGACGCCGACGCCGATCCTTCAGTTCCGCGCACAGTCCGGTTCTCGCTCAAGACGCCCCACCAAATTCCCCGTCGATCAGTTTGAAGAGTTCGTCGGCCGTGGCCGACTCCAGTGCGTCCGCCGCGTCCTCGCCGTCCGCGGGTCCGCCGGCCGTGCTCGCGGCCACGGCCCACTTCGCGGCGAGCGCCTGCAGGCGCCGGTTGACCACGTCGTCGAGCGCGCCGTCGTCGGCCGTCAGCCGGTCCAGTGCCCGCTCCAGCCGCTCGATCTCGTCGAGGGGGGTGGAGGGGGACGGGTTGTCCCCGCGTCGGGCGCGGTCGTGCGTGCGGCCGTCGGCCCGGCCTGCGGGCTCGCCGTCCGTCCGGTCGTCGGCGGTGACGATCTCGGCCAGCAGGTGTTCCGCCAGCGCTGCCGGTGTCGGATAGTCGAAGACCAGCGTGGCGGGAAGCCTGGTGCCGGCCACGGTGCTCATCCGGTTGCGCAGTTCGATCGCGGTGAGCGAGTCGAAGCCGAGTTCGTTGAAGGCCTGGTCCGGATCGATCTCCTCGGCGGAGTCGTGTCCGAGGACGGCCGCCGCCTGGGCGCAGACCAGATCGAGCAGATGCTCGGCACGATCGGGGGCGGACAGTGCGCGCAGGCGGTCCGCCAGTGCGGCGGCCGGCTCCGGCGCGGGCCCTGCCGCGGCCGTGCGGCGCGGGGTGCCGTCCGCGAGGTGACGCAGCAGCGGCGGTACCGGTCCGGCGGCGAACGCCTCCGGTGAGGTGTCGAGGTGCATCGGGAGCAGCGCGGCCTCGTCGACGTCCAGGGCGAAGTCGAACAGGGTGAGGCCCGATTCCTCGGTGAGGGGGCGCAGTCCGGCTTGTTCCATCCGGGCGAGGTCGGTCTCGGTGAGGTGACCGGTCATGCCGCGGTCGGCGACCCACGGGCCCCAGGCCAGTGCCACGGCCGGTACGCCACGGTGCCGGGCCCAGCGCGCGAACTCGTCGAGGAAGGCGTTCGCCGCCGCGTAGTTGGCCTGTCCCGCCCCGCCGAGGGTGCCGGCCGCGCCGGAGAAGAGGACGAAGGCGGCGAGGTCGGCGTCCTTGGTCAGTTCGTACAGGTTCACGGCGGCGTCGGCCTTCGGGCGCAGGGTGGTGTCCAGGCGTCCGGGGTCCAGTGAGGCGAGTACGCCGTCGTCGACGACACCGGCGACGTGGACGACCGCCGTCAGCGGATGCTCCGCCGGTACGGTCCCCAGCGTTCGTTCGAGGGCGGCGCGGTCGGCCGCGTCGCAGGCGTCGAGCCGTACCGTGGCGCCCAGCTTCTCGAGTTCCGCGACGAGTTCGGCCGCACCGTCGGCGTCCGGTCCGCGTCGGCTGGTGAGGAGGAGGTGGCGTGTGCCGTACCGCTCGACCAGGTGCCTGGCCACGTACCGGCCGAGGCCGCCGGTGGCGCCGGTCACCAGGACGGTGCCGTCCGGGTCGGGGCGGGACGGCAGGGTGAGGACGACCTTGCCGATGTGCCGGGCCTGGCTGACCTGCCGGTACGCCTCGGGGGCCCGGCGGATGTCCCAGGTCGTCACCGGCAGCGGGCGCAGGGCCCCCGTGCCGATGAGGCGGAGCACCTCGGCGAGCATCTCGCCGATGCGTTCGGGTCCGGCCTCGATGAGGTCGAAGGCCCGGTAGGCCACACCGGGGTGCTGTCCGGCGACGGCCCCGGGGTGGCGTACGTCCGTCTTGCCCATCTCCACGAAACGGCCACCGGTGGTGAGCAGTCGCAGCGACGCGTCGACGTACTCCCGGGCCAGCGAGTTCAGGACGACGTCCACCCGGCCCGCCGGGGCCTTGGCGCGGAAGCGTGCCTCGAAGTCGAGGTCGCGGGAGGAGCCGATGTGGTCGTCGTCGAGGCCGAGGGCGCGCAGGCTGTCGTGCTTGCCCTGGCTCGCGGTGCCGAAGACCTCGGCCCCGAGGTGCCGCGCGAGCTGTACCGCGGCCATGCCGACACCGCCCGCGGCGGCGTGCACGAGCACCGACTCGCCCGGCCTGACCTTGGCGAGGTCGACCAGCGCGTAGTACGCGGTGAGGAAGACCACCGGGACGGAGGCGGCCCGGTCGAAGGACCAGTCGGCGGGCATGCGGGCGATCATCCGCCGGTCGGCGACCGTCACCGGTCCGAATGCCTTGCCGAACATGCCGAGGACGCGGTCGCCGGGCACGAAGTCGGTCACGTCCGGGCCCACCTCGGTGATGACACCGGCGCCTTCGACGCCCATCGGGCCGGGGTCGCCCGGATACATGTCCAGCGCGTTCAGCACGTCCCGGAAGTTCAGGCCGGCCGCGCGCACCGCGACCCGGACCTGGCCCGGGCCGAGGGGTTCCAGCACCTCCGGGTCGGCGGCCAGGGTCAGGTTCGCCAGGCTGCCGCGTCCGGTGCTGTCCAGCCGCCAGGCGTCCGCGTCCGCCGGGGGCAGCAGGGTGCCGTCCGGCGTGTACCGGGCGAGGCGGGCCGTGCGCACCGCGCCGTCCCGGATGACGATCTGCGGTTCGTCGGAGGTGAGGGCGGCGGGCAGGGCCGCGGCGGAGCGCTCGGCGTCGTCGAGGTCGACCAGCACGAAGCGGCCGGGTTCCTCGGACTGGGCGGAGCGTACGAGTCCCCAGACGGCCGCCGCCGCCGGGTCGGCCGGGCCGTCCGGATCACCGGCCGCGACCGCGCCCCGGGTCACGAGGACGAGGCGGGACGATGCCAGCCGGCGGTCGGCGAGCCAGCGCTGCAGCAGCGACAGCGCGTCGGCGGTCAGCGCGCGGGTGACGGCCGGGAGGGGTTCGGTGCCGGGGTGGAGCGGTCCGCACTGCGCCAGCACCATGGCCGGCACCGGACCGTCGTGGAGTTCCGTCAGGTCCTCGACCCTGCGGGCCGCGAGCGCGTCCGCGAGGCCCAGGGGGTCGGCGCCGAGCACCGCCCAGTCGGGGGTGGGAGCGGGGGCGGGGAGGCCGGCGGCCGGTGACGCGGGCAGCCAGTCCAGGCGGAAGAGGTCCCGCGGACGAGCGGTGCGCGCCTGCCGCAGCAGATCCGCGGAGATCTGCCGCATGGCCAGGGAGGCGACCTCGGCGACCGGCCGGCCGGTTCCGTCGGCGATCGACAGGGCCAGTGCGTCGGGCCCCGCCTGCGAAAGGCGTACGCGCAGGCTGGAGGCGCCCGGGCTGTGCAGCGAGACCCCGGTCCAGGAGAAGGGGAGCCTGCTGCGGCCGCTGCCATCGAGTGCGACGAAGGTCAGTGCCTGAAGCGCCGCGTCGAGCAGGGGCGGATGGATCGCGTAGTCCGCGGCCTCCGTCGCGTGCGGCTCGCGCAGGGCGATCTCGGCGAACACGTCGTCGCCCGTCCGCCAGGCCTGTCGCAGCCCCTGGAAGGAGGGCCCGTAGGCGAATCCGCCCTGCCGGTACATCTCGTAGAAGCCGGAGACGTCGATGCTCTCGGCGCCGGGCGGCGGCCAGGCGCCGAAGTCGTACGCGGGCGCCGGGTGTCCCTGGCCGAGGGACCCGGTGGCGTGCAGGGTCCAGGGGGCGTCGGCCGGCCCGCCGTCGGGCCGGGCGTACAGCCTCAGCGGGCGCAGTCCCGTGTCGTCCGCCCCGCCGACCGTGAGCTGGATCCGCACGGCGCCCTCGGCGGGCAGCACCAGCGGGGACGTCAGGGTCAGTTCCTCGACACGGTCGCAGCCGGCCTCGTCGGCCGCGCGCAGTGCCAGCTCCAGGAAGGCGGTGCCGGGGAGGAGGATGGTGCCCATCACTTCGTGATCGGCCAGCCACGGCAGGTCCCGTACACCGATCCGGCCCGTGAACAGGTACCCGTCGTCCCCGGCGAGCGCCACGGCCGCCCCCAGCAGGGGGTGTCCGGCATCGGCCAGTCCGGCCGCGGTCACATCGCCCGGCCTGCGCACCGGTGGCTGCGGCCAGTACGGCTTGCGCTGGAAGGCGTAGGTGGGCAGGTCGGTGACGCGGGCGCCGGTGGGGGCGTAGAACGCGGCCCAGTCGACCTCGGCTCCGGACGCCCAGAGTCGGCTCAGGGCCGTGACGGCCGCGGCCGGCTCGGGGTGTTTGCGGTGCAGCAGGGGTACGGCGAGGGCGTCGTCGCTCGTTTCGTCGATCGCGCCGACGAGGGTGGCGTCGGGGCCGAGTTCGAGGAAGCGGGTGACGCCGAGGGAGGCCAGGCGGGTGATCGCGTCGGAGAAGCGGACGGTGCCGCGGACCTGGTCGGCGAAGTAGGCGGGGGTGAACTCCTCGACCGGCTCGCCGGTCAGGGTGGAGATGATCGGGATGCGGGGGCGGGCGTAGGTCAGCTCTCCCGCCGTCGTGGCGAAGTCATCAAGCATCGGGTCCATCAACGCCGAATGGAATGCATGGCTGACCTCCAGCCAACGGCCCTGCCGGTCGGACAGGGCGGACGCCACCGACTCGACGGCCGCACGGTCGCCGGACAGGACCACCTGCCCGGGCGCGTTCACCGCCGCCACCGAGACGCCCGCGACCAGCAGCGGGGTCACCTCGTCCAGCGAGGCACGCACCGCCCACATCGCACCACCCTCGGGCAGCGCCTGCATCAGCGAGGCACGCGCCGCCACCAGACGACAGGCGTCGGACAACGACAGCACACCCGCCACATGCGCAGCCGCCAGCTCACCCACCGAATGACCCACCAGATAGTCCGGGGTCACCCCCCACGACTCCACCAGCCGGAACAACGCCACCTCGACCGCAAACAACGCAGGCTGCGCCCACCCCGTCGTGTTCAACGCCTCCGCATCGGTGGACATCACCTCCCGCAGCTGCCGGTCCAGCAGCGCGTCGAAGTGCGCGCACACCTCGTCCAGGGCTGCCGCGAAGACCGGGAAGCCGGCGGCGAGTTCCACGCCCATACCGATCCGTTGGCCACCCTGTCCGGAGAACACAAAGCCCGTCGGCCCCGTGCGGGCCGTGCCGGTCACGGTGTCCGGGGTCGGCTCACCGGCGGCCAGGGCGGCCAGCCGCGTGCGCAATCCGGCTTCGTCCGGGGCGAGGGCCACGGCGCGGTGCTCCAGAGCGGCCCTGGTCGTGGCCAGGGAGAGGGCCACATCGACCGGGTCCGCGTCCGTCGCCCCCGCGTGGAGGCGTCCGGCCTGGCCGGTCAGGCCGGCGGCCGTCTTCGCGGACAGTGTCCACGGCACCAGGGGCAGGCCGACTTCGGTCGCGGGTGCCTCGGTCTCCTCCGGCAGCGCGGGCGCCTCCTCCACGATGACGTGGGCGTTCGTACCGCTGATGCCGAAGGACGACACACCGGCCCGCCGCGGACGATCGCCGCGCGGCCACTCCCGGGCCTCGGACAGCAGCTCCACCGCACCGGACGACCAGTCGACGTGCGAGGACGGCGTACCGGCATGCAGCGTCCTGGGCAGCTGCCCGTGCCGCATCGCCAGGATCATCTTGATCACACCGGCGACACCGGCCGCTGCCTGTGTGTGCCCGATGTTCGACTTCACCGACCCCAGCCACAGCGGTCGGTCCGCCGTGCGCTCCTGCCCGTACGTGGCGAGCAGGGCCTGTGCCTCGATCGGGTCACCGAGCGTCGTGCCCGTACCGTGCGCCTCCACCGCGTCCACCTCGGACGCCGACAGACCCGCGCTCGCCAACGCGGCACGGATGACGCGCTGCTGCGACGGACCGTTCGGGGCGGTCAGACCGTTGGAGGCGCCGTCCTGGTTGGTGGCGCTGCCGGCCACCAGGGCAAGCACCCGGTGGCCGTTGCGGCGGGCGTCGGAGAGGCGTTCCAGGACGAGCACACCGACGCCCTCGCCCCAGCCGGTGCCATCGGCGTCGTCCGAGAACGCCTTGCACCGGCCGTCGACCGCCAGCCCGTGCTGGCGACTGAAGCCGACGAACGGTGCGGGCGTCGAGATGAGGGTGACGCCCGAAGCCACCGCGAGGGAGCACTCGTCGCCCCGCAGTGCCTGTGCCGCCAGGTGCAGCGCGACGAGGGACGAGGAGCAGGCCGTGTCGACGGTGACCGCGGGACCCTCCAGGCCGAGGGCGTAGGCGACCCGGCCGGACAGCACGCTGGCGGCGTTGCCGGTCATGAAGTAGCCGTCCGCGCCCTGCGGGGACGCCAGCAGCAGGCCGCCGTAGTCGGAACCGTTGCTGCCGGCGAACATGCCGGTCCGGGTGCCGGCCAGGGACAACGGGTCGATGCCCGCTCGCTCCGCGGCCTCCCAGACAGCCTCGAGGAGCAGCCGCTGCTGCGGGTCCATCGAGAGCGCCTCTCGCGGATTGACGCCGAAGAGCGTGGCGTCGAACTCGGCGATGGCGTCGACGAATCCGCCGTGCCGGGTGTAGGTCGTCCCTGCCTTGTCCGGGTCCGGGTCGTAGACCCCGTCGATGTCCCAGCCACGGTCGTCGGGGAACGGGGAGATCGCGTCGGCGCCGTCGGCGAGCAGCCGCCAGTACTCCTCCGGCGACGACACACCGCCCGGGAGCCGACAGCTCATGCCGATGACGGCGATCGGGTCGTCGCTCGTGCCGCCGGTGCCGGTCGCGGCTCCCGACCGGTGGGCGGACGGGGTGACGGCCGTGCTGGGCAACGGGTCGTCGGTGACCGCGATCTCCTGGCCCAGAAGACGCACGAGGGCGTTCGGGGTCGGGTGGTCGAAGATCAGCGTCGTGGGCAGCCTGAGTCCGGTGGCCATGCCCAGCCTGTTGCGCAGCTCGACCGCGGTGAGCGAGTCGAACCCGATGTCGGAGAAGACATGGGTGGGCTCCACGTCGGAGGGTGCGGCGAAGCCGAGCACGCCGGCGACCTGCCTGCGGACGAGGTCGAGCAGTTCACGCTCCCGTTCGGCGCGGGTGAGCCCGGCCAGTCGCGCCGCGAGCGAGTCGGGGGTACCGGAGAGACCGTCACCGTCGGCGGCCTCGAGTGCCTTGCGGGCCTCCGGAACGCCGTCCAGGAGGGGGCTGCGCCGGCTCGCCGTGAAGGCGGGCGCGTACGTGTCCCAATCGATACCGGCCACGGTGAGCGTGGACTCGCCGTCACCGACCGCCTGTTGGAGTACGGCGATGGCGGCGTCCGGTGCCAGCGAGTGGATCCCGCCCTTGCGCTGCCGTGCCTCGATCGCGGCGCTGTCCGCCATACCCGCGTCGGACCACGGGCCCCACGCGATCGAGGTCGCGGTGAGACCCGCGGCCCTGCGGTGGTCGGCGAGCGCGTCGAGGACCGCGTTCGCGGCCGCGTAGTTGGCCTGACCCGGCCCGCCCCAGACGCCGGCCGTGGAGGCGAACGTCACGAACGCGTCGAGTTCGACGCCGAGTTCACGGGTGACTTCGTCCAGGATGCGCGCGGCGCGGGCCTTGGGGGCCATGACCGCGGCGACGCGTTCGGGGGTGAGCGCGTCGAGGATGCCGTCGTCGAGGACACCGGCCGCGTGCACGACGGCCGTGAGAGGGGCGTCGTCCGGCCCCTCGTGTCCGGGGCCGCCGGTCAGTCCGCCGAGCAGCGCGGCGACCTGCTCCCGGTCGGACATGTCGCAGGCGGCGAGGGTGACTTCGGCGCCGAGCGTCTCGAGCTCCCTGGCGAGCTCCACCGCGCCGGGGGCCCCCGGGCCGCGCCGGCCGGCGAGGACCAGGTGCCGGGCACCGTGCCCGACCGCCCAACGTGCCACCCGGGCGCCCAGAGCGCCGGTGCCGCCGGTGATCAGTACGGTGCCGGAGGGTGTCCATGTGCCGTCCGCGCCGGGCCGGCGCGGTGCGCGCACCAGACGCCGGCCGAACAGGCCCGAGGCGCGCAGCGCGATCTGGTCCTCGTCCCCGGACGCGATCGCGTCGACCAGCCGACGTGCAGCCGGTGCGTCCGCCTCGGCCGGTACGTCGACGAGTCCGCCCCAGCGGTCGGGGTGCTCCAGCGCGGCCACCCGGCCGAGCCCCCACACGGCGGCCCCACCGGGACGGGTCACCGTGTCCCAGCGAGCGACCGAGACCGCTCCCGAGGTCAGCGACCACACCGGGGCGACCAGTCCGGCGTCGCCGAGCGCCTGAAGCAGCACCGAGGTCAGGCCCAGACCCACGTCCAGCCCGGGCAGGCCGGCGCTTTCGCGCTCGTCCCAGCCCAGGAGCGACACGATTCCGGCGAGGTCGTCGATCCCCGTGAGCCGCTCGGCGAGCGCTGCGCGATCCAGCTCGGCCTCGCCCAGTCGCAGCGGACGGGGGGTCGCGCCCCGTGCGGTCAGCTCCGAGGCGACCGACTCCGCCCACGCCCCGGCCGCGTTCGCCGCGCCGTCCGAGGTCACGATCAGCCAGGTTCCGGTCAGTGGCGCCGCGTCCGTCACGGTCAGCGGTGTCCACCCGACCCGGTAGCGCCAGGAGTCGGTGGTGTCCTGCTCCCGCTGCCGCCTGCGCCAGCCGGCCAACGCGGGCAGCAGCGGATCGAGTACGGCCTCCTCAGTGCCCAGCGTCTCGGCCAGCGCACCCGCGTCGGCCCGCTCCACGGCCGCCCAGAACGCACTGTCCGCGGCGGTACCCGCCTCGTCGGGGGCAACCACCTTCGAAAGGTCCAGCTCCGGCCAGTAGGACTTGCGCTGGAAGGCGTAGGTGGGCAGGTCGACGGTCGCGGGACGGGCACCCTCGAAGACGGCCGCCCAGTCCACCTCCACACCACGGACCCACAACTCCGCCACACTGGACAGGAAACGCTCCAGGCCGCCGTCATCACGACGCAGCGATCCGGTGACGACAGCCTCTTCCCCGGCCGTCTCCTCCACGATCTCCTGCACCGCGGCGGTCAGCACCGGATGCGACGACACCTCGACGAACGCGCCATACCCCTCCGCCGCCAGCTTCCCCACCGCGTCGGAGAACCGCACCCGGGAACGCAGATTGGTGAACCAGTACCCGGCATCCATACCCGAGCCGTCCACCCACTCACCCGACACCGTCGACAGCAACGGCACCTCACCCGCACGCGGAGCGATCCCCGCCAGCGCACCGGTCACCTCATCCCGCAGCACATCCATCGCCGCCGAATGCGACGCATAATCCACCGCAATCCGCCGCGCCCGCACCCCCACACGACCGCACTCGGCCACCACACCCTCAACAGCCTCGACCTCACCCGAGATCACCACCTGCGACGGACCGTTCACCGCAGCCACCGACACCCGGCCCGACCACGGAAGAAGCAGTTCCTCGGCCCGTTCGGCCGACACCGCCAGCGACGCCATCGTCCCGCGGCCGCCTGCCAGCTCCGCGATCGCCCGGCTGCGCAGACACACCACCCGCGCCGCGTCCTCCAGCGACAACGCACCCGCCACACACGCCGCGGCGATCTCACCCTGCGAATGCCCCACCACCGCCGCCGGCACCACACCATACGAACGCCACAACGCCGCAAGCGCCACCATCACCGCGAACGACGCCGGCTGCACCACATCCACACGATCCAACGACGGAGCACCCTGGGCACCCCGCAACACACCCGTCAACGACCAGTCCACGAACGCCGACATCGCGGCCTCACACTCCGCGATCCGCGCCGCGAACACCGGCGACGACTCCAGCAGAGCCGCACCCATCCCCACCCACTGCGCACCCTGACCGGGAAACACGAAGACGGTCCGCCCGACGCCACCCGCGACCCCGGACACCACCCCACCCGCAGGCTCACCCGACACCAGAGCCCCAAGCCCCGCCGCATGCGAACCCACCACCACGGCCCGATGCTCAAAACGCGCCCGCGTCGACACCAACGACCAACCCACAGCCGCCGAATCCGCCATCTCGGCAAGCGGCAGCAACGCCCCGGCCTGACCCCGCAGAGCCGCAGTACTCCTGCCCGACAGCACCCATGGGACGGCGGGGAGTTCGGTCACCGGACGCGTTTCGTCCGTCTCGGACGGCGCCTCCTCCACGATCACGTGGACGTTGGTGCCGCTCATCCCGAACGCCGACACACCCGCCCGGCGTGGCTGTTCACCACGCGGCCACTCCCGCGCCTCGGACAGCAGCTCCACCGCACCCGCCGACCAGTCCACATGCGACGACGGCCGGTCCAGATGCAGCGACTTCGGCATCACGCCGTGCCGCAGGGCCAGCACCATCTTCATGACACCCGCGACACCCGCTGCGGCCTGGGAATGTCCGATGTTCGACTTGATCGATCCGAGCCACAGCGGCCGGTCCTCGGGCCGGTCCTGGCCGTACGTCGCGAGCAGCGCCTGCGCCTCGATCGGGTCGCCCAGCGTCGTGCCCGTGCCGTGCGCCTCCACCACGTCCACCTCGGCCGGGGTCAGCCGCGCGTTCGCCAGCGCCTGCCGGATCACCCGCTGCTGCGACGGACCGTTGGGCGCGGTCAGGCCGTTGGACGCACCGTCCTGGTTGACGGCCGAACCGCGCACCACGGCCAGCACCTTGTGCCCGTTGCGCCGCGCGTCGGACAGCCGCTCGAGGAGCAGCATGCCGGCGCCCTCGGCCCAGCTCGCTCCGTCGGCGTCGTCCGAGAAGGACTTGGACCGGCCGTCCTTGGCGAGGGCACGCTGGCGGCTGAACTCGATCAGCGAGATGGGGGTGGACATCACGGTCACACCGCCGGCGAGGGCCAGCGAGCAGTCGCCCTCCCTCAGCGCCTGGCAGGCGGAGTGCAGCGCGACCAGGGACGAGGAGCAGGCGGTGTCGATGGTGAGCGCGGGTCCTTCGAGGCCGAAGGAGTACGCGACGCGACCGGAGAGCACACTCGGGGAGTTGCCGGTGCCGAGGAAGCCCTCGAAGCTGTCCTTCGCCGCCGCGAGCAGGCCGCCGTAGTCCTGGTAGGTCACCCCGGCGAAGACACCGGTGGCGCTGCCGCGCAGGGTGCGTGCGTCGAGGCCGGCGTGTTCCATCGCCTCCCAGGAGATCTCCAGGAGGATGCGCTGCTGCGGGTCCATCGCCACGGCCTCGCGTGGGCTGATGCCGAAGAACGTGGCGTCGAACTGGCTGGCGTCGTGCAGGAAGCCGCCTTCGTGGACGTAGCAGGTTCCGGGGTTGTCCGGGTCCGGGTCGTACAGGGCGTCCAGGTCCCAGCCGCGATCGGCGGGGAAGCCGGAGACCGCGTCGGTTCCCTCGGCCACGAGCTGCCAGAGTTCCCGCGCGGTGCGGACGCCGCCCGGGTAGCGGCAGCTCATGCCGATGATGGCGATGGGGTCGTCGGAGGTGGCGAGGTCCGCGGCACGGGCCGGTGCGCCCACGGCGGGCGTCGGTTCGCCGAGCAGTTGTTCCCGGAGGTGGTCGACGAGGGCGCGTGGGGTCGGATAGTCGAAGACAAGCGTGGCGGGGAGCCTCAGGCCGGTCTCCTCGCCCAGAGCCTCGCGCAGCTGGACGGCGGTGAGCGAGGTGAAGCCGAGCTCGCGGAAGGGAAGGTCCTCGTTCAGTGCCTGGGGGGCGGACTGGTCGAGGACGATCGCCGCTCTGCGGCGCACGATCTCCAGCAGGGCTCCGCGCTGTTCGTCCGACGGCAGGGCGGCCAGGCGGTCACGGAGGGCCTGGCCGCCTCCGGATACGGCAGCGGCCGCCTTGCGCCGCGTGGGACGCCGGTCCGACTGGGCGGGGATATGGGAGGTCCCGGCACCGTCGCGTTCGCCGGCGTTCCCGGTCGTAACTTCGCCGACCGTCTCGGTCACGGTGTCAGGGGCGCTCACGGTCATGGCAGCGGGTGCCGCGTCCGGGGCCGCGGAGGTGAGCGGCGTGCCGTCGTAGGGCCGCAGGGTCAGCGCGTCGGCGGTCAGGACGGGTTCGCCCGAGGAGTCCGCGACGGTGACCGCGTAGGTGCCCTCGTCGGCGCCCGGGGCGATCGATGCCCGCAGTATCGAGGCTCCGGTCGCGTGCAGGGTCACGCCGCTCCAGACGAACGGAAGGCGTCGTGCGCCGGCGGCCCGTTCGTCGTACGACAGGGCCTGGAGTGCGGCGTCGAGGACGGCCGGGTGGAGACCGAACCGGTCGGCCTCGGCGCGGAACTCGTCTCCGAGGACGACCTCGGCGAACAGTTCTCCGTCCCGCCGCCACACGGCGGTCAGCCCCTGGTAGATCGCTCCGTAGGCGAAACCTCCCGCCGCGCGGGCCGGGTAGTGGCCCTCGATGTCGACGCGGGTGGCGCCGGGGGGCGGCCAGGCGGCGTGCGGTGCGGGCAGCTGTGCGGTCGCGGTACCGAGGACTCCGCTCGCGTGACGGGTCCACCGGGACCGGTCGGACCCGTCCTCGGGGCAGGAGCTGATACGGAAGGCGCGGTGCCCTGTGGCGTCCACCGGGTCGACGAGGATTTGGATCCGGACCGCCCCCTGTTCCGGCAGGGCCAGCGGGGTTTCGAGGACGAGCTCCTCGATGCGGTCGCAGCCCAGTTGGTCACCGGCGCGGACGGCGAGTTCGATGTATCCGGTGCCGGGGAACACCGCCTCGCCCGCGACCCGGTGTTCCGCCAGCCACGCGTGCGTACGCGTCGAGATGCGGCCGGTGAACACATGCCCACCGCCGTCGGAGAGTTCCACCGCCGCGCTGAGCAGCGGGTGCTTGAGCGGGTCCGCGCCGATGGTTCCGGCGTGCGGTGACGCCGACGCGCCGTCCAGCCAGTAGCGCCGGTGCCGGAAGGCGTAGGTGGGCAGGTCGGTGACGCGGGCGCCGGTGGGGGCGAAGAAGGCCGCCCAGTCGACGTCGGCGCCGTCCGTCCACAGGCGGGCCAGGGCCGTTACGGCGGTCGTGGGCTCGGGGCGCTCGCGCTGGGTCAGCGGTACGGCGAGCGCGTCGCCGCAGGTCTCGCTGATCGCGCCGATCAGTCCGGCGTCGGGGCCGACTTCGAGGAACCGGGTCACGCCGAGGGCCGTGAGGCGGGTAACGGCGTCCGCGAAGGCGACGGTCCCTCGGACCTGGTCGGCCCAGTAGGCCGGGGTGAACTCCTCCATCGCTACGCCGGTCAGGGTGGAGATGATCGGGATGCGGGGCCGGGCATGCGTCAACTCGCTCGCCAGGGCGGTGAGTTCGTCGAGCATGGGGTCCATCAGCGCCGAGTGGAAGGCGTGACTGACCTCCAGCCAACGGCCCTGCCGGTCGGGCAGGGCGGACGCCACGGACTCGACGGCCTCCCGCGTGCCGGACAGGACCACTTGGCCCGGCGCGTTCACCGCCGCCACCGACACACCCTCGACCAGCAGCGCGGACACCTCGTCCAGCGACGCCCGCACCGCCCACATCGCACCGCCCTCGGGCAGCGCCTGCATCAACGACGCACGCGCCGTCACCAGACGACACGCGTCCTCCAGCGAGAGCACGCCCGCCACATGCGCGGCCGTCAACTCGCCGACCGAATGCCCCACCAGGTAGTCCGGGGTGATGCCCCAGGACTCCAGCAGCCGGAAGGACGCCACCTCGAAGGCGAAGAGAGCCGGCTGCGCCCAGCCGGTGTTCCGCAGAGCGTGCCCGTCGGTGGACATCACCTCCCGCAGACCCTCGAAATGGGCACAGACCTCATCCAGAGCGGCGGCGAAGACGGGGAAGGTCGCCGTCAGTTCCGCGCCCATTCCCGCGCGTTGGCCCCCCTGGCCGGAGAACACGAATCCGGTCGCTCCGGTGTGCGTGACGCCCGACATCACACCCGGTGCCGGCTGTCCGGACGCCAGCTGCGCCATCCGCGCGGTCAGGTCGTTCGTGTCCGTGCCGAGCAGGACGGCCCGGTGCTCCAGGGCCGCACGGGTCGTCGCCAGCGACAGCGCCACATCAGCGGCTGCCACCGTGCTCCGTTCGGCCAGGTCGGCGGCCATCCGCGCGGCCTGCGCGGCCAGCCCCTCCTCGGAGCGTGCCGAGACCGGCCACGGCACCACCGGCAGCACGACGTCCGGGGTGACGGCCTCGGGTTCGGCGACCGCGGGCGCCTCCTCGATGATCACGTGCGCGTTCGTGCCGCTCACACCGAAGGCGGACACACCCGCCCGCCGCGGCTGCTCACCACCCGGCCACGCCCGCGCCTCGGACAGCAACTCCACCGCACCCGCCGACCAGTCCACATGCGACGACGGCGTCCCGGCGTGCAAGGTCCGGGGCATCAGCCCGTGCCGCAGCGCCAGCACCATCTTCATCACACCCGCGACACCCGCCGCCGCCTGGGAATGTCCGATGTTCGACTTCACCGAGCCCAGCCACAACGGCCGGTCCTCCGGCCGGTCCTGGCCGTAGGTCGCGATGAGGGCCTGCGCCTCGATCGGGTCACCCAGCGTCGTGCCCGTGCCGTGCGCCTCCACCACGTCCACCTCGGCCGGGGTCAGCCGCGCGTTCGCCAGCGCCTGCCGGATCACCCGCTGCTGCGAGGGGCCGTTGGGCGCGGTCAGGCCGTTCGAGGCACCGTCCTGGTTGACCGCGGTGCCGCGTACGACCGCCAGCACCTGGTGTCCGTTGCGGTGTGCGTCCGACAGCCGTTCCACCAGGAGCAGTCCGACGCCTTCCGACCAGCCGGTGCCGTCGGCGTCGTCGGAGAACGCCTTGCAGCGGCCGTCGGCGGCCAGACCGCCCTGATGGGCGAAGTCGATGAACGCGTCCGGCGCCGCGATGATCGTGGCACCCCCGGCCAGTGCGAGGGAGCACTCTCCCGACCGCAGTGCCTGCACGGCGAGGTGCAGCGCCACCAGGGAGGAGGAGCAGGCCGTGTCGACCGTGACCGCGGGACCCTCCAGGCCCAGGGCGTACGAGATGCGACCGGAGAGCACACTGCCCGAGTTGCCGGTGATGAGGTGGCCGCCGACGCCATCGGGCACGTCCTGCACGGAGTTGAGGTAGCCGGAGCTGCCGGCGCCCACGAACACGCCGACCTTCCCACCCTTCAGGGACAGCGGGGCGATGCCCGCGCGTTCCAGGGACTCCCAGGCGACCTCCAGCAGGATCCGCTGCTGCGGGTCCATCGCCAGCGCCTCGCGCGGCGAGATGCCGAAGAACGCGGCGTCGAAGCCCGCGGCGTCCTCGAGGAAGCCGCCGGCCCGGGTGAACGACGAGCCCGCCGCGTCCAGGGCTTCCAGCTCCCAGCCCCGGTCGGTCGGGAACGCCGTGACGGCATCGGCCCCGCCGGACAGCAGCCGCCACAGGCTCTCGGTGTCCGTGACGCCGCCGGGGAGGCGGCAGCTCATCGCCACGATCGCGATCGGCTCGTCCAGGGCCGCGGAGGCGGGGGCGGGGGCGGGGAGGGCCGACGCCTGCTCGGTGTCCGTCACCTGCTCGATCAGGTGGTCGGTGAGTGCCGTCGCGGTCGGGTGATCGAAGACCAGGGTGGCCGCGAGCGGCAGGCCGGTCGCCGCCCTGAGCCGTTCGCAGAGGTCGACCGCGGTGAGCGAGTCGAAGCCGAGGTCGCGGAAGGCGCGTTCGGGTTCGATCGCCTCCACGCCGGAGTGTCCCAGTGCGCCCGCGGCCTCACCGCGGACCAGGTCGAGGACCGTGCGGCGCCGCTCCCGCTCGTCCAGGCCGTGGAGCAGTTCACCCAGGGTGGACCTGGTGGCGTCCTGGGGTTCGGGCCCGGGCCGTGTGTCGCCGAAGGCGGCGAGGAGCGGGCCGGGACGCCGCACGGTGAAGGCCGGCAGGAACCGGTCCCAGTCGACGTCCACGACCGACACACATGGCTCGGTTCCGGTCAGCGCCAGGTCGAGCGCGGCCATGGCGTCGTCGGGCGAGAGGGCGGGCAGGCCCCGGCGGCGCAGTTCGTCCCGCGCGCCCTCGACGCCGGCCATGCCTCCGCCGTCCCAGGGACCCCAGGCGACCGCGGTGGCGGCCCTGCCGCGGGCACGGCGGCGGGTCGCGAGGGCGTCCAGGTACGCGTTGGCCGCGGCGTATCCACTCTGGCCGCCGCTCCCCCAGGTGGACGCGATGGAGGAGTACAACACGAACGCGTCGAGGTCCCGTTCACCGAGCAGCGCGTCGAGGTTCGCCGCACCGGCCGCCTTGACGCCCAGCATCGTGGCGAGGTCGTCGGACGAGGAATCGAGCAGGGCGACGGACTGGGTGAGGCCGGCCGTGTGGAAGACGGACCGGATGGGCGGTGCCTCGGCCTCGATCCGCTCGACGGCCGCCGCCAGGGCCTCCCGGTCCGCGAGGTCACAGACCTCGACGGCGACGGTCGCTCCGTGCGCCTCGAGCTCCTCGTACAGTTCCACGGCGCCGGGGGCGTCGATGCCGCGCCGGTTGAGCAGGGCGATGTGCCGCGCGCCCCGTTCGACGGCGAAGCGGGCTATCCGCGCGCCGAGGGCGCCCGTACCGCCGGTGATCAGCACGGTGCCGGACGGCGTCCACGGCGTTCCCGTGGCCCGCACGCCGGCGGGAGCGAGCCGACGGCCGAGGACCGCGCCACCGCGCACGGCGATCTGGTCCTCGTCGCGGACACCGCCGGCCAGTATCTCCAGCAGCTTGCCGGTGGCCCGTCCTTCGGGCCGCTCGGGTACGTCGACGAGGCCACGCCACAGGGCGGGCTCCTCCAGGGCGACGACCCGGCCCAGCCCCCAGACGGCTGCCCGCAGGGGATGCGTCAGCTCGTCGTCCGGCCCGGTGGACACCGCGCCCGACGTCACCGCCCACACCCGGGCGCCGACACCCGCGTCGGCGAGCGCCTGGACGAGGGTGGTGGTGGCCGCCAGCCCGACCGTCAGGCCGGGGTGACGCGGATGCCCGGTCTCGTCCTGCCCCAGGAACGACACCACCGTGCCGACCTCGGAGAACTCGGTGAGGCGGCCGGACAGGGCCGCACGGTCCAGGTCGTCGACACCGAGACGCAGCCGCGTCACCCGCGCTCCGCGCGCCACCAGGTGCTCGGCGAGCGCCGCGGCCCAGGGCTCGTCCCCGTCCGCGGACTCCACGATCAGCCAGCCGCCCGACACGTCACCGGGACCGGCCGGCCCGACCGGCGTCCAGCCGATCCGGTAGTGCAGCCGGTCGAGCCCGGCGAGCCGGGACCGGCGCCGCCGCCAGCCGTCGAGCGCGGCAAGAACCTCGTCTGTCCCGGCCTCGGCCGACACCCCGAGCGTGTCCGTGAACGCCGTGACGTCCCCGTCCTCGACCATGTCCCAGAACGCGTCGTCGACCGCGGTCCCGTTCGGGGCGCCGACCTGACCGGCCAAGTTCGGCCAGTAGCGGCGGTGTTGGAAGGCGTAGGTGGGCAGGTCGGTGACGCGGGCGCCGGTGGGGGCGTAGAACGCGGCCCAGTCGACGTCGGCCCCGCAGGCCCAGAGTCGGCCCAGGGCGGTCACGGCGGTGAGCGGTTCGGCCTGCTTGCGGTGCAGGACCGGGGCGACGAGTACGGCCTGGTCGCCGCAGGTCTCGTCGACGGCGCCGGTCAGGGTGGCGTCGGGGCCGAGTTCGAGGAAGCGGGTGACACCGAGGGAGGCCAGGCGGGTGATCGCGTCGGAGAAGCGGACGGTGCCGCGAACCTGGCCGGCGAAGTAGGCGGGAGTGAACTCCTCGACCGGCTCGCCGGTCAGCGTCGAGATGATCGGAATCTGCGGCCGGGCATACGACAACTCCCCCGCCACGTCCGCGAAGTCGTCGAGCATCGGGTCCATCAGGGCGGAATGGAAGGCATGGCTGACCTCCAGCCACCGCCCCCGACGGTCGGACAGGGCGGACGCCACCGACTCGACGGCCGCACGCTCACCGGACAGGACCACCTGCCCGGGCGCGTTCACCGCCGCCACCGACACACCCTCGACCAGCAGCGGAGTCACCTCGTCCAGCGAGGCACGCACCGCCCACATCGCACCACCCTCGGGCAGCGCCTGCATCAGCGAGGCACGCGCCGCCACCAGACGACAGGCGTCGGACAACGACAGCACACCCGCCACATGCGCAGCCGCCAGCTCACCCACCGAATGACCCACCAGATAGTCCGGGGTCACCCCCCACGACTCCAGCAGCCGGAACAACGCCACCTCGACCGCGAACAACGCAGGCTGCGCCCAGCCCGTCGTGTTCAACGCCTCCGCATCGCCGTACACAACCTCCCGCAGACCGTCGAAATGCGCGCACACCTCGTCCAGCGCCGCAGCGAAGACAGGGAAGGCATCAGCCAACTCACGTCCCATACCGACGCGTTGTCCGCCCTGGCCGGAGAACACGAACCCGGTCAGCCCACCCCGGGCCGCCACCGGCGCCACATCCCCGCCGGCCAGCGCCGCCAGCCGCATACGCAACTCGTCCGCATCCGCGCCCAGCACCACCGCCCGATGCTCCAGCCCCGCACGAGTCGTCGCCAGCGTGACACCCACATCCACCGGATCCAGACCATCCACCGCGGACAGCAACCGCCCGGCCTGCGCCACCACCGCACCGGCCGACTTCGCCGACACCACCCACGGCACCACCGGCACCTTCAAGGCGGCCTGAGCCGGCTCCGGCAGCACGACCGCGGGCGCCTCCTCAAGGATCACGTGCGCGTTCGTACCACTCACACCGAACGACGACACACCGGAACGCCTCGGCCGCTCACCGCGCGGCCACTCCCGCGCCTCGGACAACAACTCCACCGCACCGGACGACCAGTCCACGTGCGAGGACGGCGTGCCGACATGCAGCGACTTGGGCAACTGCCCGTGCCGCATCGCCAGAATCATCTTGATCACACCAGCGACACCGGCCGCCGCCTGCGTGTGCCCGATGTTCGACTTGATCGACCCCAGCCACAACGGCCGACCCTCGGACCGGTCCTGGCCATACGTCGCCAACAACGCCTGCGCCTCGATCGGGTCACCCAGCGTCGTCCCCGTACCGTGCGCCTCCACCACGTCCACCTCGGACGCCGACAGACCCGCGCTGGTCAGCGCAGCCCGGATCACCCGCTGCTGCGACGGACCGTTCGGCGCCGTCAGACCATTCGACGCACCGTCCTGATTGACCGCCGAACCACGCACCACCGCCAGCACCCGATGGCCCTTGCGCCGCGCGTCCGACAACCGCTCCAGAACGAGCACACCCACGCCCTCGCCCCAGCCGGTCCCATCGGCGTCATCGGAGAACGCCTTGCACCGGCCGTCCCCAGCCAGACCACCCTGGACGTCGAATTCGAGGAAGGCAGCAGGTGTGGACATCAGGGTGATACCGCTCGCGAGGGCAAGGTCGCACTCGCCGGCTCGCAGGGACTGGGCTCCAAGATGCAGGGCCACCAGAGACGACGAGCACGCCGTGTCCACGGTGACCGCCGGGCCTTCGAGACCCAGCGCATACGACACCCGGCCCGACAGGACACTGCCCGCACTACCGGTCCCGCCGTAGCCGTCCCCCGACTCCCCCGCCAACGCCAGCAGAGCCGGGTAATCCTGCCCGTTCGTACCCGCGAACACCCCGACCGGCAGCCCACGCAACGACGAAGGAGCAATACCCGCCCGCTCCAACGACTCCCACACCACTTCCAGCAGCAACCGCTGCTGCGGATCCATCGCCAACGCCTCACGCGGCGAAATACCGAACAGACCGGCGTCGAAATCCGCCGCCCCCTCGACGAAGCCACCCACCCGCGTGTAGTCCCCGGCCCTGGCGAGGTCGCCGAGCGCGTCCCAGCCCCGGTCCGCGGGGAAGCCGCTCATGGCGTCGATCCCGTCGGCCACCAGGTGCCACAGGTCGTCAGGTGAGGCGACTCCGCCCGGGAACCGGCAACCCATACCCACGACGACAACCGGGTCGTCCACCATCGGCAGCGAGGACGCTTCGGCTTCCTGGCCTGTGCCCTCGTCGACCGTGGCAAAGAGCCGGTCTAGGAATTCATCGGTCAGCGCCTCGACGGAGGGGTAGTCGAAGACGATGGTCGAGGCGAGGGTGAGCCCCGACAACGCGGCCAGGGCGTTGCGCAGTTCCACCGCCATCAGCGAGTCGACGCCGAGTTCGCGGAACGCGGTGGCCGGGCCGATCGCCGCCGGATCCGCGAAGCCCAGGACGGCAGCGACCTGTCCGCGTACGGCGTCCATCAGGGTGGTCCGCCGAGCCGCTGCGGTGAGCCCGGCCAGTCGGTCGCGCAGTCCGCCCACAGCCACCGGCATACGGTCGGCACTCCCCGCCGCTCCCGGCGCGACCACATCCCACAAACGACCAGC
>NZ_JBITRU010000061.1:0-23578 GCF_044540255.1 Streptomyces sp. NPDC086080 | reverse complement strand
GGCGCTGCACGCCCTCGAACCCGTGCCCCACACCACCATCAGCCCCCGGCGAGAAATCGGACCTCCGAAACATCAGCCGGTGGATCCGGGCTGAGCGCGCGTCCCGTACTCGGCGAAATGCTCGTCGTCGAGACCGAGCTACTCGGCGACGAACCGCACCACGGAGGCCGGTACCGCCGTGGGGTCCTCGGTCAGGAAAGTGCCGAGCATCCGCACCGTGCCCCACTGCACCGCCCACCCCAACCTCGTAGCCGAACGGCGCTTCGCCCGCGCCAGCCCCAGGGCCCTGGTGTCCAGGCGGAAGAACTGTTCCAGCTCCCCGGGCGACAGCTCCGTGGCGAACCGCCCATAGCGGCCCTCTTGCTCAGCAGACAGGTACTCAACAGGCATGACCAGGAAAGTAGAGCCCGCTGACCAGGCAAAACGGGCACGTCACCGAACCGGAATCAAGATCGCTCCGCTACCGCTAACTTTCGTTCGGATACTCCTACCGACGCTAATTGCATCGGATGCGAATAGGCGACACCTGTCCTGGATGCCGGGGCGAGGCTGAGAATGAGCCTTCCCATCAGCACAGTTGAGCCCTGCATCGTACGGAGCCACGGTAGCCGCCGAGGCTGGGCTCGTGCGTGGACCTCACTCCATCGGGCGATTGAACTGCGAAGACGCCCCCGGGTCGTATCTGATGCGAAATTCTCGCGTCAGATGCGATAGACGGAGAGTGATCGTGGATGGGTAGGGACGGACTCGCGCCGGGGTCTGCTGGGTTGCACCTGGTGGGCGGTCTGCCGCTGCTGCGGCCGGACGAGCAGATCTTCGAGGCAATGCTGAAGGGCTGGCGCAACCAGCAGCTCGCCCGGAACCTGTCGCCGGGGTACGTTGATGACCAGGAGCGCACGGTCCGCTCATTCACCCGGCATGCGGATGCGATGCCGTGGCAGTGGACGCCGCAGCACATCGACGAGTGGTCGGCCGATCTGCGGGCCGTGCATGGCTGTGTCCGCTCCACTCTGCGCAACTACCAGGGCTCCGTACGCCAGTTCTGCGACTTTGTGACCAACCCTGCCTACGGCTGGAGCGACGAGTGCCTGCGGCACTTTGGTACCCACCCGGTGCAGGTGGTCTACGACTGGAACGCGGCCGTGCACGCGGACGAGGCCGAGGGCGAGCCGGAACGCCGGGCCTTCACCCGTCCCGAGCTGGAGGCGTTCTTCGACCACGCGGACGAGGAGGTCCTGCGCGTTCGCGGCCGGGGTCGCAAGGGCTGGCTGCCGGCCTTCCGGGATGCCGCCTTGTTCAAGGTCGCGTACGCCTACGGCCTGCGCCGCAACGAGACCCGGATGCTCGACCTCACCGACTTCGGCCGCAACCCGCAGGGGCGGGAGTTCGGCGAGTACGGCACTTTGCTGGTCCGCCACGGCAAGGCCAAGAAGGGCTCGCCGCCCAAAAGACGCAGCGTGCTGACCGTCTGGACCTGGACGCCCGGCACCGTCGAGGAGTGGATCAGCGAGGTGCGGCCCGGGATGCGGCATGCGACCGGCCCTGCCCTCTGGCCGTCCGAGCGCGGCCCGCGGGTCGGGCTGCAGCGCTTGGATTCCCGCTTCGCCGCCTACCGCGACGCCCTCGGCCTGGATGCCGCGCTGGAGTTCCACTCACTGCGCAGGTCCTACATCACCCACCTGATCGAGGACGGCCACGACCCGCTGTTTGTCCAGCAGCAGGTCGGCCACGACCACGCCTCCACCACCGCGATCTACACCTGCGTCTCCTCCGACTTCCGCACCCGCTCCCTTCGTCGCGTCCTGGACGCCACCATTGAGGCTGCCCTGCGGCCGGGAAGGATCTCATGATGCCCCGCCAGATCAGCTATCGGTGGCGCCTGCGCGAGCTGATGGCCGCCCGCAGCATGTTCACCGTCGCCGAGCTCATGCCGCACCTGGCCGAGCGGGGCATCACGCTGTCCGCCTCCCAGGTCCACCGCCTGGTCTCCGGCACCCCGGAACGGCTCTCCCTGCCGGTGCTGGCCACCCTCTGCGACATCCTCGACTGCACACCCGCCGACCTGATCCCCACCTCGGCCCAGAACCTTCCGGCCCGCCGCGCGGCCGGCGAGGAGGCGCCGATCAACCTCGCCGCCCGCCGACCCACACGGGTCCGGCTGACACCCGAGGCGTGAGCGATGACACCGGAGGAGTACGAGCGGTGGCACGTCCGCAACTGCGCACGCTGCGGCCGGCGGGCGGCGAAGTCGGCGGAGTGGCCGGACGGCCCGATCTGCCGGACCTGCTACGACCGCGCGATGCGCGTCCGCGGCTGCTGCCCCGGCTGCGGAGCCGACCGGCTGCTGCCCGGACTGGACACTGCGGGCACGCCGATCTGCCGTGATTGCGCCGGCATCACCCGGGACTTTTTCTGCGACCGCTGCGGCTTCGAAGGGCTTTTGCTCGGTGGGCGCTTCTGCGAGCGCTGCACCCTCGCCGACACCCTCGCCCGCTTCCTTGACGACGGCACCGGTCGTGTCGCCCCTCCACTGCACCCACTGATGGCCGCCCTGCTGGAGACGGATCGGCCCAAAAGTCGCCTGATCTGGCTCCGCAACCCCAACGTCGTCCGACTGCTACGCGGCCTGGCCGTCGGCACCATCCCGCTCACCCACGAAGGGCTGCACCAGGAAGCACCCTGGCGGACCGTTCACCACCTGCGCGACCTGCTCATGGACAGCGATGTCCTCCCACGCGTCGACCGTCAAATCCTGCTCTATCAGCGCTGGCTTACCGACCGGCTCGCCACCATCGAGGACCCCGAGCACCACCGGCTTCTCCAGCACTTCGCCACCTGGCACCAGATGCGCCGCCTGCGGGCCGCGGCGGAGAAGGGGCCGCTGGGACGCTCCCAGACCCACCAGGCCAAGCAGGAGGCCACCCAGGCCAGCGCCTTCCTCACCTGGCTCGCCGACCGAGGCCGCACCGTCGAACACTGCCAGCAGGCCGACCTCGACGCCTGGCACACCGAGAAACCGGCCACCCGGCGCCCGGCTCAGACGTTCCTGCGCTGGTGCATGAGGACCGGCCGGATGCCCCGCCTCACCCTTCCACCCCAGGTCATCGCCCAGGACCAGGCGCCGCTGCACCAGCACCGCCGACTCGCCATGCTCCGGCGGACCCTCAACGACGACTCCCTGCCGCTGCGAAGCCGGGTCGTTGCCGCGTTCGT
Organism: Streptomyces sp. NPDC086080; assembly: GCF_044540255.1. NCBI lineage: Bacteria > Bacillati > Actinomycetota > Actinomycetes > Kitasatosporales > Streptomycetaceae > Streptomyces > Streptomyces sp. NPDC086080. The sequence continues at coordinate 20,365 of NZ_JBITRU010000061.1, read as the reverse complement.
TCTCCTCTATGCCCAGCCCGTCAGCCGCATCGTTCGCCTCACCATCGACGACGTCACCGACGACGGCACCACCATCACCGTCAGCCTGGGACATCCACCGTCTCCGCTCCCGGAGCCCGTGGCCGACCTGATGCGGGCCTACGTTCGCTCCCGCCAGGACCTGCCCTACGCCAGCTCCAGAAGCTCCCGATGGCTCTTCCCCGGCCGCCAACCGGGGCAGCCGATGAACTCGGCCAGCCTCCAGGCCCACCTACGGGAGATCGGTGTCCCGCCACAGCGCGGCAGGACCTCCGTGATCCGCCAGCTCGTCCTCCAGGCCCCGGCCCCCGTCATCGCAAAGGCACTCGGCTACCACGACAAGACAGCCACCCGCCTGGTCACCGAAGCCGGCGGAACCTGGAGCCGATACGCCCCCGGCGACCACAGCCGGTGATCGCTACAGATCTCCGGTCTCGCCCGTTTCCACGAAACGGACGACGCAGCGGCGGACGTGATCAAGGAACTGCGGCAGATTGTCGGCGACCTTGTCGAACTCCGCACCGTCCAGGGACGCGGTCCGAGACCGGTGGATCGCGCTACCCCGGTTTGCGACATAGAGGATGCCCCCACCATTCGAAGCGATCACCATCCCATGAGGGTCGTCCGCTTCCGAGAGGGAGACCGGCCCTTCCTCCTCGACCCGGTGCAGGACGTCGCACGCCGAGTGGACGAAGAAGCCGTTGCCCACGTCTGGCAGCACGACCTCCCCGATCGACTCGTAGAACGTCAGCAGATCCCCGAACCCCTGAAGCTCCCGGCCACCGTCATGGACAGCCCGAAGAGCCTCTTCGCTGGCGATCCGGACTTCATTCGTGCCCGGCTCGTAGCCGTTCGTCTCCTCGAACGTCAGGACCATGGAGCTCACCGCATCCGTGATCTCATCACGCCACCGTGACAGCCATGCAGCCGAGTACGAAAGCTGATCCATGGCCGGATCATGCCACCGTCGCCTTCAACGCGGACCGTGGGACCCCGCATGAGTGGTCGACGCAGAGTGATGGAGCCCTGCATCCCAGCCTGAATACGCGACACCCCAACATGCGAGCCCACCAGTCCCGAGGGCCGAGACGCCCGGTGCTGCCCGCCGAAGGTCCGCCGGGCGGAATACTCTGTCGGTATGAGCGAACGAGGAATGCAGGAGCTGGGCCTGCTGCTGCTGACGGCGCTGGCGAACGCCCCTCGGCACGGGTATGCCATCGCCCAGGAGGTCAAGACCATCACCGACGGCCGAGTGGCGCCGCGTACCGGGGCGCTGTACGGGGCGCTGGACCGGCTGCTGTCGGAGGGTTTGATCCAGGTGGAGCGTGAGGACGTGGTGAGCGGCCGGGCTCGTCGTGTCTTCGCTCTCGCTCCCGCCGGGCGGGAGCGGCTGGAGGCCGAGGCGGAGCGGCTGGCCGCGACCGCCCGGGAAGTCAGGCGGCGTCTGGCCGACGGTGCGGCGACGCCGGCGTGAGCGATCCCCTCGTCCGTCTGTATCCGGCTGACTACCGGGCTGCTCACGGGCGGGAAATCATCGACGTGCACCGGGAGATGACGGCGGACCTGCCGTGGCCGGCCCGGCTGCGTGCGGACGCCGACCTGGCCGCCCATGCCCTGCGGGTTCGGCTGGGGCTCGACTCGGCGTCGCCTGCGGGACGTTTCTTCGCCCTGGCTGCCCCGTTCGCACTGGCGGCTGGTGCGGTGGCCGGCGGGCTGCGCCTGACACGCTGGTACGCCGGGCTTGTTCTCTCGCCGGCCCCGGCATGGGTGCAGCTCTCCTCCATGGACGGGGCGTGGAGCCTGTACCTGCTGCTCTCACTGCTGGTGTGCGTCGGCGCGGTCATCGCCTTGACCGGCCGGTGGGGGCTGGGTGTGGGGGTGACCGCGTGCGGGCTGCTGGGGACGGCCGTGCAGTGGGCCGCCGGCGCACGCGTGTACGAGGACGGGGCCACCGCTCCGGTCGTGGCGTTGCTGACCGTCTCCGTCGTCCTCGCCTGTCCTCCGGATCGACGCGGTGACAGGCGACTGTCGGCGGCGGCCGGAGCCATGGCTGCCATGGGGTGGTTTCCCGTCGTCGTCGTGAACGCAGGGGCCTACACAGGGGCCTTCGGTGTGACCACGGACTACGGTGCCTGGCCGATGCTGGTCCTCGCCTTCACGGGGGCCTTCCTCGCCCTCCGCGCACGTTCCTCGGGTCTGCGTGAGATGGGCGCGATGGCCGTGGCCTCTCCGCCGCTGGTCGCCCACTCCTATGCGACCGCCTGGGGCGATCTCCGGCCCGTCCTCGGCGCCGTTCTCCTGCTGTCGGTCGTGGCCGCGCTCACCGCGTTCTTCCAGGTGGTGCGCCGCCGGCGCTGACCCCGCCGCTGCCTTCCGGCCGCCCGCCGAAGGACGGCCGGCTGTGCCGTGGCAACCGTGTGTCCTGCCTGACGGCTTCCACGCCGACAGCACACCGCGCCCCGCGCCCCGTGCACCTTGCACCTTGCGATAGTCCGTTGAGATGAATACTCTCTCCGGTGTTCTATCGGGGAGTGCTGCCTGGGCCCGCTGTGCGATCCCGGGTGCCCGGCGAAAGGGCGCCCGCAGCGCGACGTACACCCCCGCCCCGGTCCTTTCCGAGCAGAGAAGATCATCGAGTTGCCGTTCACCTTGTCCCACCCCGCAGCAGTGCTGCCCCTGATGCGTCGCCCCTTCGTTCCGGCGTCTCTGGTCGCGGGTGCCATGGCGCCCGACGTCCCGTACTTCCTGGCCGCTCTCGGAGTGTCCGCGACCAGTTCCCAGGACTGGTACGGGCCGCTCCTCAACGCCACGGAGACCCACTCGTTCAGTGGGGGCCTGGTGGTCAGCCTGCCCTTCGCCCTCGGCCTGGTCGCCGCCTACCGGATGCTGCGCGCGCCGATCACAGCACTGCTCCCGTCCGGCCTCCGTCTCCCGGAACCCGAACGGACGACCGGGCTGCCGGCCAAGGTCCGCTCCACCATGTGGCTGCTGCTCTCCGCCCTGATCGGTATCGCCTCCCACCTCGCGTGGGACTCCTTCACCCACGGCGACGGGTTCCTGGTCACCCATGTGCAGCCGCTGCGCGCCCCGGTCCTGGGAGGTCTGACGGCCGCCCGGCTGCTGCAGTACACGAGCACCGCCTTCGGCCTGGCGGCCGTCGGCCGGCATCTCTGGCGGCGCCGGGACCGTCCGCGCACCCACGGCGGCACCGACACCGTTGCCCGCCTGGGTACCGTCATGCGGTGGAGCGTGGTGGCTCTGCTGGTCGCGGTACCCGTGCTGGGCGGCTCCGTCAACACCCGTGACGACTTCGACGCCTACCGCTATGTGACCGAGGTGGATTACAGCCGACCGACCACCGTCGACCTCGGCGGCGGCGTGAGTGAGACCACCTATCCCTCCAAGAGGGTCCAAGCTCCGTGGGGGACCCTCGCCGAAGGCGTGCTGACCGGGGCCGCCAAGAGAGCGGGCGCTTCGTTCGCGATCGCACTGCTGCTGTACTCCGCCACCTGGCAGATCGGCGCTGTCTCGCGCCGGCGGGCCACGGCGTCCAGCCCCGCCCCCTCGCCGCAACCGACTCAGGGCGGGAATTGAGTCCTCCCCTCCCTGAAGGGACTCGCCGGCTCCTGGCGTGCGGTCGACGTCCTTGCGTACCCGATGCGGACCGGGCGCTCGGTGCGGGGCGAGGGCACGACGGCGAGTGCCGGGCCCTGCTTCCACGCGCGGCCGGGGTGGCGGCCGGCGGGGACGAGGACGAGCCTGCCCGCCGCGGCCGCGCCGGGCAGAAGTTGGCTGCCGTCCTGCACGGACGCGTGTGCAGGTGCAGGTGCAGGTGCAGGTACGGTCAACGCGGTACACGGCGGGCACGGCGCCAGGCGCTTTGCCAGTGGCGCCAGTGGTCCGCACCGTTGACACCGACGGCTCCCGCCACGGCGACGACGGACGCCAGCCCGAAGATCCAGGAGAGGGTGAACCCGACGAGGATCACCATCCCGGCAAAGCTCATCCCGCTGTACGCGGCGACCAACCGCTCGGCCAGTTCGGTGTACCGACTGGACACCTCGATCAGCAGATCGCTCCCGAAGTGCAGTACGAACCAGCCGCCGACCAGGGTCAGTCCGAGATGGATGAGTGTCCAGAGCGGCCATGGTTCGTACAGTTCTTCCCACCGATGGTGCACGCTTTCCTGCCAGGCCCACACCTCGCCCTGCGAGTCGGCGACGACCACTTCCGAGCTGTGCCGCTCACTCCAGTCCGGCGAGATCTCGAACGCCGGTTCCGAGGCTCCGTCGAGATACACGTTCAGCTTGTACGCGAACGGTCCCTCTTGCCTGCCCACCTTCGTGATGGCGGCGGTCCGCACAGGCAGGCACTGCTCGACACCACGCTCGTCGATACACGCCGACACGACCCGTTGCTGGTGCTCGCGGTGGTACGCCGGCCCGATGCGCCAGGCTCCCAGACCCACGAGCACCAACCCGAACACGATGCCGGCGACACACCATGAACTGCCGTTGTCCCCCCAGCGCATTCCGCAAGTAGAACAGCGAAAGGCGGAAGCGTACAGGTGGCAGCAGATCCGCCGTTCCTGACTCTTCGTCGCGCTCGTCGCACTGCGGACCTGGAGCCCGTCGAGCGGCTCTTGCTCGACCAGGGCGACGACTGACCCGCCCCTACTCGACTCCATAACAGCAAAAAGCGAAACCTCCTGGAGCAAGGTCGGTCACGGTACATACCCATGTGAACCGGAGCCGGGAGGCCCGCATTGTCCGTACCGGACCGATACGTACGACTCGGTTCGACACGAGCCGAAACGAAGGGCAGCTGGAGTACGGGATCTCCCAGGCACTCTTGCTACTTGCTGTTATGCCCTACCCTGGCTGATGGCGCACGAAGAACCGCCGAAGGAGAAGACATTGCCGAAGCCGCCCCTCCTTCCCCTAGCGGCTGTCACCACCGTCACCGCCTTCCTGGAAACACTGCGCGCCGAGTCCACCCGACGCCAGCGCCGCGCCTTCCTCACCGAGTACACCGCCTGGGTCGCCGGCCGGAACGGCACAGCCGTGACCGACGTGACCACCGAGGACCTTCTCGACGAGGACAACGCACTCGCCTGGCTCGCCGACGCCCAGCGCGGCCTCACCCGCCGCCGGCCCGGCCTGGAAGGCCCCACCACCCGGGCCTCGGTCAACTCCATGGCCGCCCGCACCAGCGCGCTCAACACCTTCTCCCGCCACTGCGGCCGCCCCCTCGAACTGCAGCCCCCACCCGCACAGTTCGCCAACCGCCTCACCCCCACCGAAGCCCACCGCACCCTGCGCCTGCTCTCCGGCCACCACCCCGCCGGCATGCTCGAAGCCACCTGGCGACGCTCCGTCGCCCTCATCGCCCTCGCCATCTGCACCGGACACGGAATGAGCGCCCTGCACCCGATGCGCCTGCCCGACCTCGACCTCGACCGCCCCCTGCCCCGCGCACGCGTCGGCACCGAGTGGTACCCCCTCGACACCGTCTCCCGACACGCCCTCGCCCACTGGAAGGACACCCACAGAGCACTGACCGCCGGCCACCTCAGAACCCTCAAAGGCGGCAACGTCGAACACCTGTGGGTCACCACCGCCCCCGGCCGCCCCCGCGACGGCCGCCCCGCACCCCCCGCCGGACTCCCGGCAGCCGTCCGCACCCTGGAATCAGCACACCGCAAACTCACCTCGACCGCCCTCGGCACCCCCCTCCTGCTCGAACAGTTCTGCGCCACCGAGGACCCAACCCCTCAGAACGACTGAACAACAGCTCCGCAGACATCGAGTAGTTCATGGCTTCGGGCAGTGCGGGCCCCTGCCGAGAGTCAGGCAGGGGCCCGCACTGCAGAGCACCGAGCAGGGCCGGGACCTGTCCCTGGACGGGCAGCATCCCGGCCCACACGGCTCACCGTCCGCTGGTGGCTCGACGGCCCGGCGTCACTTCAGGTGCCGGGCGAGGAAGCGGCCCGCTTCGTCGCCCGCGGACTGCGGGACGCCGGTGTGCCCGCCCATGTTGGCGTGCAGGGTCTTCTCCTTGGAGCCGAAGGCGTCGAACAGGTCCAGGGCCGCCTGCCGGTCGTTCCCTTCGTCGTCCCACTGCAGCAGGACGTGCAGCGGAATGGTGACCCGGCGGGCCTCCTCGAACATGGTCCGGGGGACGAAACTCCCGGCGAACAGAACAGCGGCCGAGATGCGCGGCTCGACCACCGCCAGCCGGGTCCCGATGGAGATCACTCCCCCCGAGTACCCGACCGGGCCGCCGATCTCGGGCAGCGACAGGAGGGCGTCCAGGGCCGCCTGCCATTCCGGGACCGACGTGTCGACGAGCGGGAGGATGAGGGCGTCGATGATCTCGTCGCCGACCGGCTCGCCGGCCTCCATGACCCGGCGCAGGTCGGCGCGGGCCTGCTCGGCGGCGGGCAGGCGGGGCCGGTCGCCGCTTCCGGGGAGCTCGATGGCAGCCGTGGCGAAGCCGTCCGCCGCAGCGTGCCGGGCCCGGGCCACCAGCCGGGGGTACGTCTTGCGCAGCCCGAGATACCGACTGGTTACTTGTCACCTGGTTCGCCGCTCGTTAACGGCGCTCCAGCACGGGCCGTACGCTCAGGCGCTGTCACCACGCCGGTTCTGGAACCCGTGAGCAGGTCGTGCAGAGGTCGCCCTGCACGTCGACAGGCAGCCCGCACATGCCGTCCTGGCCCTCGCACTCATACCTGCGCCGGATCACAGCGTGTGCTCCCGCAGTGTGCCGCCGCGGCGTCGGCGTCGTCTCGCTCTCCGGTGTCCGGCGCGGACCGGGCAGCGGCGACTCCAGGGCATCCCGCAGACGCTTCGCGATGATCGCGCTCACGCTCTTGCGCAGCGGCTCAGGGAGCGGACGTGTCAGCAGCTCCCACAGAACCTCGTCCTTCCAACCGAGGGAGAACAGCTCGTCGACGACCAGACCCTGATCCCGCAGCGGCTTGCCGGTGATCATCAGCCGTGGGTGCTTGCTGCCGAGCTCCTGCAGGAACCGCACCCCTTCGGTTCGCGGAATCTGACGCCGGAGGGACTTCTTCCCGTCCCTCCCTCCCTCCGTCGAGGCGCTCTTCGTGGAACCTACGGAGGGACGGACGGTTCCATGAGGGTTCTCTGAGGGATCACTGACGGTTAGTGGCTCAATCTGACCCGACCCCGGGTTCAACTTGAGCCCATGGTCGGGCTCATCTTGAGCCGAAGGTCGGGCTCATCTTGAGCCATCAGCAGGTCAGAGGTGGTTTCGTGGTTATCCACAGGGTCGGGCTCATCTTGAGCCATCACCTGGTGGGCGCCCTGCGTGGTCCTCTTCGGCGCCTTCCCCTTCTTGGTCGGCAGGGGCACGTCGTCGGCGAACGTGAGCTTTTCAACCACGTTGTCGTCGTAGTCGACGGGCTTGCGCCTCATCGCGGCCAGGAGTTCGAGGTTGACCCGCGTCAGGTTGGAGATCGGCTCACCCGTCCGCGGGTCCACCCGGCGCATCGAGGCGATCAGCTTCTTCTCGATCAGTCTCTTCTTGGTGCGTTTGACCGTGGCCAGGGACGTGCCGCAGTCGTCCGCGAGACGCTGCTGCCCCGGCCAGCAGTACCCGTGATCGTCCGTTCGGTTGCAGTAGGCGAGCAGCAGCAGCTTCTCGGGTCCGTCGAGACCTTCGGCCTCGACCACCATCGCGATGTGCTTGATGGTCACGCCCGGCCCCCGATCAGGCGGTGTGCCAGCGGCGCGTTCAGGCCGGTGTGGGTGGCGGTTCGTGCAATCAGTAGAAGCTCCACCGGTCGCTGGAGCGCCCTCCGCACGGTCGCGTCGGCAACGTTCGCCATCTCGGCGAGTCGGCGGACTGACGGTCCGGTGACACCGTCCGGCCCGGCAAGGTCCCCGAACTGGGTCAAGATCAGATGTTCGAGGGGGTGGAGGGCGGCGCGTGCGTTGACCCGGCCGCGGGTGTGGGTAGTGTTCAAGGGACCTCTCTCCGTCATGCAGAGAGCAGGAACCGCGCATCGCGGACATCACAGGTGGCACGGAACGAGTGGTCCGCGCCGAGCAGCCTGTATGCTCGATGCCAAGCAGTTCCTACCCCCTTTGGGTTGTTGGGTAGAAAAAGGGGCGTCGACCGGGCCAGGTCGGCGCCCCATCTGCGTTTCTGCCGCCACTTTCGGTGTTGGCGATCACACCTTATACCCACGTCACCCCAGTGGTAGGATGGATGGCATGACCACACCGAAGATGTCCGCAAGGAGCAAAGTCAGCATCACGTTGCCCCCGGAACTCGAGCAGCGCGCCAAGGAGGCCGGCGGCTCCAACTTCTCGGCCTACGTCGAGCAGGCCCTCGAGGAGAAGTTGCTGAACGACGGGATGCTGGAGTACGCGCGGCTGCGCGCCCGGGATGCTGTCGACGACGTGCTCGAAGCCGCCGAAGCAGACATCGAGGCCGCTGCGTGAACCGGATCCAGCGGGGAGCGGTGTGGCGGATCCCCACCGTGGGTCGTGAGCGGACCGTCGTGGTCATCGAGAACAACGCCGTGATCCGGCTGCACCCGGGCGGCATCCTCTGTGCCGTGATCCAGGAGGCCGAGGACGCTCGGGACACCCTGGTCACCGTTCCCATCGAACAGCCGGTGCGCGGTGTCGTCATGGCTCCTGACATCGCGGCGTTCCGGCCTGTGCGCTTCGAGCAGGGCAAGCTCGAGGGAAACCTCTCGCCCGCGGACATGGAGCGAGTCGACCGTGCGGTTCGTGCGGTCCTTGACCTGTAGGGCCTCGTCGTCCTTACGCCCCCGCCGCGCCCCGGTCGGGGGCGTTGTCCTGTCGGGACCGAGGCAGGCCGGACCCGTCGACTGCATGCGGCTGATGCCCGGGCTCGGGCGCCTGCTCCTCGACGTCGGCGGCCGTGCCGTCGAGTTCCACAAGCAGAGGGGTGCGTCGTCGTGTGCCTGCCGGAGCGGTTCCGCGTCATCCTTGCTTACGGAGGACGTACAGATCCCCGGAGTCCGGGTCGCCCAGATACGCGTAGAGCTTGGGGCGCTCTGCCGTGCCCAGCACGTACCACCAGGCGTCAACGTCGTCGCATCCCGGTACCTGCAGCGTGATCTCCTGACTCCGAGCACTGTTGCCGTGGTCGAACTCCCAGGTACCGCGCCCGCTGCAGTCCCCCGAGTCGGTACCGGAGATGTCGTGCTCGTCGAGGGCCGAGACCATCGCGATGCCGCGCGGAGCGAGGGTGAGCGTTCCGCCGTGGCCGTCGGACCACGTTCCGGTCAGTGTGGTTGTGGTCAGGCGCGGCGGCGTGTACGGGGTCGCCAGGCCCGTCCCGTACACCGTGGCCCCGGCGGCGATCGTCAGCACGACGGCTGCGGCGCCGCCGCCGACGGCCAGGCCGATCAGATGTCCGCCCCGCAGCCGCCGGGAGTCTCGCAGAGCGATTCGCGTCGGCAGGGCGGCTGTCGTGATCGAGGCAGCCGCGATCAGCCAGGACCAGAGGGATGCCTGAACGCCGGCGCCGGCGGCGGCGGACGCCACTCCGGCAAGCCCCGCCACAACGAGGGCGGTTGTCGGCACCCACCACCAGACGTCGGCCCGTCCGGTTGCCCGGCGGCCCAGCCACTTCGCCAAGGCGATGGTCGGTAGGACGACGAAGGCCGAGAGCAGGTAGCACCCGGCACCGGCGAGGAGGGCCAGGAAGGGGAGAAGGACGAGGGCACCGAAGGCAGCGCCGCCGCCGACTGCGTCAGGCGCCTCCCGCGACAGCGCAAGGAACTGGAGCACCACCAGACCGACTGCCGCTTCGGACAGGAGAACCGTGACCGACACCCATTCGGCGGTATTGGACTGACGGATCTTCACCATGGCGCACCCCCCTTGCCACAATCCTTCACCAGGCGGCGGGGTCGGTGCGCGGCAGGGTGCGTACGAGCCGGCCCATGCGGAGCCCTCCATCGGGGGGTACCTGGGCGGTGACCACCGTGTCGGACCGAATCGGCAACGTCACTTGAACTCGTTGCTCACAGCACGCCGCCTCGCTGGGACAGGTTGCCGCGTGCCCCGGCCGTGCCGCCGGCTCCACACTGTGTGACCCACGAGAAGCACGACGGCCACGGCAGAGAGCGCACGAACCGAAACCCACACCATTTCGACGACCTGGCCTTGTGAGTCGTCCCCCTTCACCGCCAGTACCAGGGAGGCCTCGGTGAAGGCGATCACCGGCACAAGCAGGCGGAACCCGAGACCGCCGATGCCGGGCGTTCTCGCCAGACTCCCCAGGAACCCCATGGGCGCACCGACGGCGAAAGCCGCTACCCCCCAGAGCAGGGCCCTGGAGGCGAGACCGTCGCCCGCGAACGACGGGCGCTGGCCGTCTCAAGCAACCTCCACCCGTCCGGATTCGACGAGATCATGCCCAAGACCCTGGCCACCGCCACCGTCGACCGGCTCCTCCACCACGCTCACGTCGTGGTCACTCAGGGTGACTCGTTCCGGCTCAACCAGGCCACCAGCGGTCAGGGGGTGATCCCCTTGCGCTGACCCACCCACCTACAGCGGGGAGATATCTGGCCGCGGTTGGGGAAGATTCACTGGCCGCCAGTGGGGAGAACTACTGGCCGCCTCCGGGGAGAACTGAATGGCCGTTGACACGCTCACAAACGGCTGATCAGGTGGGCCGTGGACGGCACCTGGGAACGGATCCTGGCTGCGCTCCTGGCAGCAGCCGACGACGCTGACGACATCGGCTGGGCCGTGTCGGTGGACTCCACCGTCTGCCGCGCCCACCAGCACGCCGCCGGCGCCAGAAAAAAGGGGCGCAGGATCGGGCTGAACCTGACGACCATGCGCTCGGTCGCTCCCGCGGCGGCCTGAGCACGAAAGTCCACCTCGCCAGCGACAGCCGTGCACGGCCGCTGTCCCTCCGCGTCACCAGAGGTCAGGCGGGTGACGCGCCGACCTTCGAGGCCGTCATGGCAGGCATCCGTGTTCCGCGTAGTGGTCCCGGGAGACCGAGGACTCGGCCGGAGGCCGTCCTGGCAGACCGCGCGTATTCGTCCCGCGCGATCCGGAAGCATCTCCGCCGCCGCGGGATCCGAGCTGTCATCCCCCAGCCCTCCGACCAGGTCGGTCACCGTCTGCGCCGAGGGCGCACCGGTGGCCGCCCGCCCGGATTCGACGCCGAGGCATACAAGCAGCGCAATACGGTCGAGCGATGCATCAACCGGCTCAAGCAGTGGCGGGGCCTGGCCATGCGAACCGACAAGCTCGCCATCGTCTACCAGGCAGCACTCCACCTCGCCGCCATCCTCATATGGGCCCGGGAACGGGTCGCGTAATTGGAGAGGCACACCCTCAGCCCAGCGTGACAGCATGCGGCAATGGCTTTCCGACATCCCGACGGCGACTACACGATCACCGCGATGTACTCCGTGCCCGATGACGCCTGGTACTTGGAACTGGACCTTGTGGCCGGGCAACGGAATCTCGTGACCGCAATCGTCCCCGACGAGGATCCGGCCCGGGAGCCGACGGTGTGCTTCAACCCGCATGAGCCACACGTGGAAGTTCCCTACGAGGTCATGCGCTGGTTCATGCACCAGGTCGACGAAGAGATCCGCACCTCCCGTGCCTGGATGCGGCTGAGGCCCGATCTCGTTGAGATCATTTACCAACTCCGTCAGGAGCACATGGGCGCCATAGACGATGACACCTTCCCTCATGTCCTGGCGGAGGTGCGTGCCACGGTCCCCGAGGCAGACCTCCCCGCTGTTCTAGAGGCCGCCTTCGGGCGGAATCCTGACGGCACCACCATGGACCATCCGCAAGCGCCCAGGCCGGCAGATAGTCAAGGAGACAGAGCCTAGCTAGTACTCCAGCTGTAGATCGTGATCTTGCTGGTCGGGGCCGGTGCGGAGACGGGTGCGGCCACCGTTGATCATCGTGACTTGTGTGGAGTAACGATGAGACGGTGGCCGCAGGTCACAGCATAGATCCCGTCCGTTGGCGGGAGGCGTTCGAGGTGGCCATGGGGCGGATCGCGGGCCGGTTTACCCGGGTCGAACCACGGCTGCGGGCCGGTCGGTTGGTGCTGGGCCTGCTGTCGGACCTGCCGCGCAAGAACTGCTGGACGATCGCGGAGTGGGCCGGGGAGGCCAGCCCGCACGGCATGCAGCATCTGCTGTGCCGGGCCGTCTGGGACGCTGACGCCGTCCGCGATGACGTGCGCGAATACGTCGTCGAGCACCTCTATGACGATGCCGCGGTGCTGGTGGTCGACGAGACCGGCGACGTGAAGAAGGGCACCCACACGGTCGGGGTCCAGCGCCAGTACACCGGAACGGCCGGGCGGATCGAGAACTCCCAGGTCGCCGTCTACCTCGTCTACGTGGGCAGGAGCCGGGCGAGCCAGTCGGTGCGGGTTCGGCGGGCTGTGGCCGAGATGTGTGCCTGCGGGTACAGGGCGTCGAATCCGTGGAAGCCGCCTGCCCAGACGTGGAGTTCGGCCTGGCCGCCGGCCGCCCAGATGCGGGTGGCGTAGTCGGTGTCCTCGTCGCGGAAGACTTCGGCGGAGCCGGTGTCGATGTAGGTGGTCGGCAGGCCCGCGAGGTCGTCGGCCAGGGCCGGTGAGACGTATGCGGGTACCTCGTCGTCGGTGAGGTCGCCGAGGAGGCAGCGCCATCCGAATCCGTTCATCTCGCGGGTCCAGACGCCGGGCCCGTTCGAGTACTGGAGGCTGGAGGTGGTGGTGTTGCGGTGGTCGAGCATGGGGCCGATCAGGACTTGGGCGGCGATCGTCGGGGTGCCGAGGTCGCGGGCCAGCAGGGTGACGCCGGCGGCGAGGCCGCCGCCCGCGCTGGCGCCTGCGACGATGATCCGGGCGGGGTCGATGCCCAGTTCGGCGGCGTGGTCGGCGATCCAGAGCAGTCCCTGGTAGCAGTCGTCGACCGGGATGGTGCCGGTGGACTCGGGCGCGAGCCGGTAGTCGACGGAGACCACGACGGCGCCGAACTCGTCGAGCCACTCCAGCGGGATGTCGATCTGTGAGAAGCGGTCGCCCATGACCATCCCGCCGCCGTGCATCCAGTAGACGCAGGGTGCGGCAGCGGTGCGATCGCTGTTCGCGGGGCTGAAGACGGACAAGGGGATCGGGGTGCCGTCCGGACTCGCAACGGTGACCTCGCGCCGGTCGATAGCGCGACCTTCGAGGAGGGGTTCGACGGGCATCGAGGAGAAGGGGCGTACCTGCGCCAGCACTTCCGGGCTGAGCTGGGACATCAGCGGCATGTCGGCCAGGAGTTCATGCAGTTCGGGGTCGAGGGAGGGGCGTGCTGTGGTCATGGTCGTTGCCTCTCGTGGGTGGTGGCGGGACGGTCGGGCGAGGACGGGGCCACCTCGGTGGGCACCGAAGCGGCAGAGGCTGGGGTGTGGGGTGTTCGGCGGGTCAGAGGGCGGATTTGCCGCGGACCGGAACGTAGTCGGTGTACTCGGAGTCCTTGGCGAGCAGCGGGTCGATCTGCGCCACGATGGCCTGGGCGGTCTTGCCGGCGAAGACGCGGTGGTGGTCCTCCTCGCTGGTCCAGCCTTCGGCGACGTGGACGACGTCGGGGTCGGACGCGGAGCGGGAGACGAGGTAGACGAGGCAGTATTCGCTCGCGCCGGGGCTGCCCTCGTTCAGTCCGGTCAGCAGCAGGTCGACGAGCTGGTCGCCCATACCGGGCCTGGCGGTCAGGGTGGCGCTGAAGCCGTAGTTGGCAATCATGGATTCCTTCTCTTCCTCTTCAGTGATGGAGTGCGGTGATTCCATTCAAGCGGGTTGACCTGCGGAAACGTTAGACCGATACTCGTTCCTACTTGCACGATCCTCGCGACTATGGGAACCGCGGCGCGGAATGGTGCTGCAATGGACGTATGTACCTCGAAGAACTCCGCACCCTGCTGGCCCGCCATGCGCGGCCCGACTGGACCACCGCCGTCGACGGCGTCCTCATCTCGAAGGTCGACCGCCCTGATCCGCCGGCGCCTTCGATGTCCGGCACGCTCCTGGCGGTCATCGCGCAGGGCGCCAAACGCCTCGCCCTGGGTGAGAGGGTGTTCGAGTACGGGCCCGGGCAGTACCTGGTCGCATCCGTCGATCTGCCTGTCACAGGGCAGTTCACCCAGGCCGACCCCAAGCAGCCTGCGCTGGGGTTCGGTCTCGTCCTGGAACCGTCCGCCGTTGCCGAGCTGCTGCTTGAGGCCGGGCCCGGAGACGCCCCCCGGAGCAGCGGGGGCGCGCCGTCGGGGATCGCCGTCAGTGACGCTCCGGCCGCGCTGCTGGACGCGGTGGTCCGGCTGCTGCGCCTGCTCGACGAGCCCCGCGACCGGGCTGTACTGGCCCCGCTGGTCAAGCGCGAGATCCTGTGGCGTCTGATCACCGGCGAGCAGGGTGCGACGGTTCGCCAGCTCGGCCTGGCCGACAGCAGCCTCAGCCACATCTCGCGGGCCGTGCGCTGGATCCGCGAGCACTACGCGCAGCCCTTCCGGGTCGAGGACGTGGCGCGGCAGTCCGGCATGGGCGTCTCCGCCTTCTACCGCAACTTCCAAGCGGTGACCGCGATGAGCCCCATCCAGTTCCAGAAGCAGATCCGGCTCCAGGAGGCCCGGCTGCTGCTCGCCACCCACCCCGGAGACGTCACCGGAGTCGGCCACCGCGTCGGCTACGACAACCCGTCGCAGTTCAGCCGGGAGTACCGCCGCCAGTTCGGCGCGCCCCCCAGCCGGGACGCCGCCCGCCTGCGTCAGGCCGTGCGTGCGCCGGCAGGTCTCCTGCCCTGAGCTGGGTGGGCTTTACTGGAGGATCGTGCAAGGAGCAGCGAGGATAGTTCTACTATCTCCGCAGGTCAGAACGATTCAATGGGATCACCGGTTCTCCCGTGGAGCAGGAAAATGCCTGCCCGCCCGTATGGATCCCACCCACATCGCAAAGGGGCACAACATGAAGACAGTTCTGATCACTGGTACCTCATCCGGGTACGGGCGGGAGACCGCTCTCTACTTCCACTCGCAGGGGTGGAACGTCATCGCCACGATGCGGACGCCGCGTCCAGGCGTCCTTCCTGAGTCGGACCGGCTCCGCGTCATCGAGCTCGACGTGACCAGGCCCGAGAGCATCACCGCCGCGTTCGAGGCCGAGGGCCCCATCGATGTCCTGGTCAACAACGCGGGCGTGCCCTCGATCAGCGTGTTCGAGGGCACCCCCATGGCCCGAGTGCGGGAGGTCTTCGAGACCAACACGTTCGGTGTGATGGCGATGACGCAGGCGGTGCTGCCCCAGTTCCGCGAGCGTGGCTCCGGCGTGGTGGTCAACGTGACCTCGAGCGTGGTGCTGGGGCACATGCCGCTCTCGGCCGTCTACAAGGCGAGCAAGATGGCCATCGAGGGGTTCACCGCATCCCTCGCGCTCGAGCTCGCGCCGTTCGGTGTGCGGGCGAAGACGGTCGAGCCGGGCGCCTGCCTGACGACGAACTTCGCGGCCAACGCGATGAAGGGCGCCTCGCTGGACGAGCTGGTCCCGGTGCCCTACGCACCATGGGCGAAGAAGGCCATGGGCGACTTCACGGGCCAGGACCTGTTCACCAAGGAGAGCGACGTCGCCGAGACAGTGTGGCGAGCCGTGCACGACACGACCGGCCAGCTACGATTCCCCGCCGGCCCCGACGCGGTCTCGCTCTCCCAGGCGAAGTGATCAGCCGGCAGGCAAGGTCACGCCGCACTGATACCAGGAGCCAGCCCCGCGCCCACGCACCGGGTCGGCTCGCCATCGGGCGCTCACCCCGATGAACGGGAAACGGACCAACGACGAGAAGCCGGACCGGTTCGCCCTGGGCCACGGTCACCGCCGGGACGCCGTCTACGACCGGCCGCCTGCCGACAGAAGGCGTACCGGGCACGCCGGGCCGCCGAGCGGATCCGCGAAGCCTCCCCCTGCACGAGGACGCCGCCGAGGCCCGCGCAGCTGGCCGACGGCGAACATCCATCGGTAGTCGAACATCGCGTATCCGCGCAGGCCGAGGTAGGTCAGGTAGGGCCGGGCCTTGTGCGAGGCGGGGAACGATGGGCGGTGGAAGGACTCGCCGGGCAGTCGCCCCACCCGCTCGGCCAGCGGCTCGGCGAACCAATTCGCAAGGTCCGGCCATCGTTCGCGGAAGGCCCGGTAATAGCGCAGTTTGGCGTTGAGGTAGTGGTGGTTGAAGCTGTCCTGGCCGCGGACGAACCTCACGTACTCATGGTCGGGGCAGTGGCGTGGGCGCTGCCGGCGGAACCGGGTCCGGGCTGGCGGCCATGGCTGCTGTGGAGGTCGGGCCGCCCCTCATGAGGTGGCCTTGCGCGGCTTGCCCAGGGCGTCCAGGGCCTGGCGGTAGTCGGCGACGACGGCAGGGTCGGAGACCCGGGTGTAAAGACGAGTCGACTCTGGCGAGGCGTGACCGAGTCGCTTCTGCAGCGTCAGCTCCCGCATCCCTCCCTCCCACATGCGGGTCGCGTGAGTGTGGCGCAAGGCGTGCGGGGTCACCCAGGGTTCACGGATGCTGGCCCGGATGCTGGCCCGGGCGCTGGCCCGGGCGCTGGCCCGGGAGAACATCCGCACCAGCCCGTCGTAGCCGAGCGGCTCCAGCCGACGGGTGCCGCGGCCGCCGATCAGGAACACCAGCCGGCTGTCGGCGTCCTGCGGCCGCTCGTTCATCACGTAGGCGCTGACCGTGGCCAGGGTGTCCGCCTCGTGCAGGTCCACGACCCGCTCCTGGCGGGACTTCGACCGGGCGCCCTTGGGATGGTCGTCACGATGCCGGACCACCACGCGCCGCCGTCCGTAGGCCAGATCATCAAGGTGCAGGCCGAGGACCTCGCCGGGCCGCAGTCCGCCGTGGAGCATCAGCAGCACGATCGCCCGGTCGCGCAGCCCCCGGAGCTGCGCGAGCAGCAACTGGATCTGCTCGTCGTCCAGCGGACGGGGAACCCGCTGAACGGTCTTGACGCGCACGGCCCGGCGGACGGGACGCTGCCGGCTGGCCCGCCCTATGAACGGACGATGCCTGTCGGAGACACGCTGCAACGCGGGGTCCGGCGCTTCTCGATCGGGTTGGCCCGCTCCAGCAGCCCGGCCAGGATCGCGTACTCGTAGAACGAGGACACCGCGGCCAGGATCCGGTTCACCGTGCTCGCCGCGAGCTTGGTCGCCGGGCCGTCGGCGTCCATCGTCACCACCGACAGCGTCATCCGGCGGCGCGGACGACGGGAGGGCACCGACCGCAGGTACTCCAGCAGCGCGATCGCGTCCGGCGGACCGAACCCCTCCCAGCTCAGGCCGCGGCTCTCGAAGAACCGCCACAGGTGCCGGAGGTCGTAGGCGTACGAGACGAGCGTGTTCGGCGAACAGTCCCGGGCCTTGAGGAACCGCAAGAACCCCGCAACGACCTCGATTGGTACCCCGTCCTCGTCGAGCAGCTCGACGACCGTCGAGCCGTCTTCCAGACACTGCTGCTGAACTCGCGCGGACACCCCCGTAGCCATCGCACCCGACGGCCTCGACGGCCGCCCCCAACTCCCAACGGAGGCTGAGGTGTCCAGGTAACTAAATAGGAGGCGGTGTCGGTGACGATCGTCTCCGGGCGCTTGCCGCCGTCGCGGTCGTAGAGGACGTCCAGCACGTACAACGAGTCGCGCGGGGTGCCGGCCACCACCTTCCCGCCGAGCCCCGCCGCCTGGTCGTTGATCATGTTCAGCCAGGTGGCGCCGCCCCGGCGCCCGAAGTACTTCGGGTTCGGCCGCGCGTACACGCTCAGCACCGGAACGACGAACCGCATGCCGTCCACCGAGGCGACCAGGCCGCCGCCCCACGCCTGCGCGGAGCGGGATGGCCGCCTGGTAGTCGATCAGCGTGGCGTTCGCGGCCCGGTACGTCGCCAGCCGGAGGTAGGTCTGGTCGACGTGGGACAGGCGCCCGTACTTCAGCGCGTCCGCGGAGCCGATGACCGGGGTGTAGCCGACGTTGCACGCGTGCGCCACCAGCAGCGCGGCGATCGTCACGTTCAGGTCCTTCAGCCTCGCCTCGCCGCCGGTAACGGACGTGAACGCCTGGTCGGCGCCGGTCCACGAGAACACCTCCAGCAGTACCTCGGGCAGGTCGACCCGGGGCAGCATCGCCTCCACCGCTTCCCGCAGGTCACGCAGGGACGCCGGTTCGGGCTCCGGCTCCAAGGCGGCGAAGTGCAGCCGTCCGTCGTCGTCGAACACGATCTGGGAGTTCGCCGGCACCCGCCCGGCGACCTCACGGTAGGTGCCATCCAGCAGTGCGGCCCGCGCCGCAAGGTGCTCGCCCGCCTCTGCAGGCAGGTTGAGCGAGGCCAGCACAGTGGGCCTGGCCTGCTCACGCCGCTCCGTCCAGCAGCTTCGCTCGCGGGTCGCCCCACTTGGAGGAGTTCTTCGCGAACACTTCCCGTCGGCGCAGCATCCGGTGCAGCTGCTCCAGCCCGCAGAACGCATACGCCTTCCAGTCCACCGTGCCCGGCTCCAGGTGCAGCGCCGACAGCACGAGGCGCCGCCAGGACCCGGTGAGCAGGCCGGTGTCGATCTCGGCAGGGCCGACCCTCTTCCTGCCCATCAGGTCCGGCAGGGTCTTCAGCGCCCTCAGGACCGGCAGCCCCTCCGGAGTCG
Source organism: Streptomyces sp. NPDC086080 (assembly GCF_044540255.1). Lineage (NCBI taxonomy): Bacteria > Bacillati > Actinomycetota > Actinomycetes > Kitasatosporales > Streptomycetaceae > Streptomyces > Streptomyces sp. NPDC086080. The sequence continues at coordinate 1,643 of NZ_JBITRU010000061.1, read as the reverse complement.
CCCCGAAGTCGACCACCGTGACCAGGAGCCCCAGGAACGGCCGTACGGTGCCGAACCGGGTCAGGAGCCGGCTCCGCCATGCCTCGTCCGCGTCGGAGTCGAGCGGCGGAGTCAGCTCGAACAGCGCGACGAGCGCGGCGGCCAGCTCCTCACGCGGCACGACCTGCTCGATCTCCGCCCACATGGCCTCCAGGGTCTCCACCTTCGGCGGGGTGATCTCCCCGCTGTCGGTGTCGACCTGCTCGCTCGTGGTGTCGAACACGACCTGGAACGCGGCGGCCAGCTTCGCGCCGGCCCGCTCCACCCTCGGCAGCATCTTCAGCATGATCTAGCGCGGAACCCTGGGCGTTCACGCCCGGGAGGAAGCGCTTCTTAGTTCTTAGTGCCTGTGTCACATCCTCTTTCCGCAGGTCACGGTGTCCGGGAGCTGGGTGGTGATCGGGTTAGCCGTTCGGGTGAGCGTCGATGGACGCCGAACCGAACGGCAGCTGATGGGATCGTCAGGCGGCTGCGGCGAGGTGGGTTGGGACCGCGTCGGTCCGGCGGTTTCGTCGGGTGAGGCGGCGGGTCATGAGGGTGATGAAGGCCCACTGGATGTGGGCTTCGGCGTGGGACATGAGGCGTTCGTAGTCCCGCGCGTTGCGGCGGGCTCGCATCGTCCACGAATTCGACCGTTCGACCACCCAGCGCTTGGGCAGCAAGACGAAGCCCTTGGCGTCTTTGGGCCGGGAGACGACCTTGATGGTGATGCCGAGGGTGCTCTGTGCCCAGGTGCTGAACTCGTCTCCGCCGTAGCCGTTGTCTGCCCAGACCAGGACGATTTCGGGGTGCTCGGCGTGGAGGCGGGTCAGCAGGACGCGTGCCGCGTCCCGGTCCTGGACGTCGGCGGGCGTGACGAGCAGGTCGACGAGCAGGCCGTCCTGATCAACCAGGAGGTGGCGTTTCCGCCCATTTATATGCTTGTTGGCGTCGTAGCCGCGCGTCGCTTTCGACACGGTCTCCGCGCCCTTGACGGACTGCGAGTCAACGATCACCCGGACCGGCCAGGGACATCGTCGACGGTTCAGCCGCAACCGCCGGCGGAGCTGGTCGAGGATGTGCTGGAGGACGCCGGCCTTCGCCCAGCGGGCGAAATACCCGAACACCGTGCGCCATGGAATGCCGAAGTCGGCGGGCAGCGCCCGCCACTTCGCCCCGTTGTCGGTGATGTAGCGGATGGCATCGACGATGCGGCGGCGGGGCCACTTCTCCGGGGCCCCGCCTTTCGGGGTCTGGCAGGCAGGAGTGGGCAGGAGCCGTTCCAGGAGCGCCCATTCGAGGTCGCTGGTGTCGGAGGGGTAGCGGTAGCGGAGCAGCGGCATGACGGGGTGCCGGGCCGCGACCTGAAGAAGGAGCCAACTGCGGGCGGTCGCGGCCCGTCGCCTTTCCAGGGGGTTCACTCCAGGTTGGCGAGGAGATGCAGGGTGGACTCGATCGCGCCCATCTGCGCCATGACCGTGCGGATGTAGGGGTCGTCGGGCTTCTTCTTCTGGTGCGGCAGGAGGATCCGGCCCCGGTGTCCTAGCTCAGACACCAGCCGCAAGGTACCGGCGGGTAGCTTTCGCGTCGTCAGACAGCCCGTTTCCCCAGTCCCGGACCCCTCG
>NZ_JBITRU010000060.1:0-25217 GCF_044540255.1 Streptomyces sp. NPDC086080 | reverse complement strand
TGGCGAGGGCCCGGCGCCGCACCCCGCGCCGGGCCCTCTCGCCCATCAACCACCACGGTCACCCGTGAGCGCAGGGGCCAGGGAGGAGGTGCCCCTACGCGGGGCAGTGTCGCACCCGGCACCGACAACCGGGCGCAGCAGCCACCCGGACGGCTCACTCGTCGCCGCTGCCGGCGCCCCGGGACCGCAGGAGGTTCCGCGCCCGGTTGGCCATGAGGTCACCGGCCCGGGCGACGTCCCGCAACATCTCCTCCGTCTCGACGGTCTCGTGCATGAACGCCCCCGGGACGAACTCCACCAGGGCGTCAGGCATCCGTACGACGTCCTTGCGGAGTGCAGCGAGCACGGCGAACGCGCGGGCCTGCTTCTCCGTCTCGTCGGCGGCCTGGTCCTGGTCCTCGTCGGCGGACGGCTCGGGGCCGGCCTGCTGCGGGACGGCGGGCTGCCCGAGGCCGGGAACGGTCCCGGACGCGGCGACGACACGGACGGCGGTCCGGGCCTCGTCGGGAGTCTTGGGGGCCTGCTCGGTGACGGCCCGGGCCAGGGCCTCAACGCGGGTGGTCGTCAGCTTCGTGCCCTGTTGCTCGGCGACGGCGGACGCCTCCGCGAACGTGGCGACGGCGACGTCCTCGCCGTACTGCGCGGCCACCGACATGAGGGCGCGAGTGTGCTTCTCGGGGACCTGGTGACTGTCTCCCCGGGGAGACACTTTCGACAGCTGAGCCCCAAGACGCCACTCACCCATCCACCGGTACGCGTGGGCCCGCTGGAACCCCCAGACCTCATCCACGTACGCGCCGAAGCTGCTGTGCGTCTCCCGGTAGAGGCGGCCGCGGTTGATGACCTCCAGGGCCTTGCCCGCGACGATGTACATCCGCTGGAGCCCGCCCAGCGCCCGCTCGCACGCCTCCAGCGTGGCGCGCTCCTGGTCGTCGAGGACGGCGGGCCGGGTCTCCCCGGCGTCGTACGGAGCGGGCAGCGCGTCCACCGAGACGACCTCGGTAACGGCCGGGGCCAGGTGCGCCGTCTCCTGCTTCACCGCACGGTTCCGCCGGGCCAGCAGAGAGCCCCGGTCGTCCCCGGCCCGGGCGGCGGCCGCGCTCACCGGATCACCCCGGCGGCGACGTCGACCAGCTCGGCGGCGAGGAGATCCATCGGGGAGTCGGGGACCAGCCGCGGCGGCCGGCCGAATGCCTGGCCGTACCCGTCCCGGGCGTCCGACCTCGGCACGCGGGTGCGGAGCACCTGATACCCGGCGTCGACAAGGGCGGCCTCCTGCTCGTCGGCGGCGGCCGCGCTCGGGTTGGTCATGGTCAGCAGGATGCGCAGCTCGGGGCAGTGCGCACCGACGCTCTGTAGGTGTTCGAGCGCGGCCAGGATGGACCCGGCCCGGTCCAGCTCCATCCGCGTCGGGGCCATCGTCAGGACGGCCAGGTCGACGGCGGACAGGACGGCGAAGTGCATCCCGCCGGCCTTCCGCACCCACGCCCCGGTATCGACGGCGAGGATGCCCCCGGCCGGGGTGACCTGCTTCGCGCGCTCCCGGATACCCGAGCTGGTCGGCGCCGGGTAGACCTGGCCACCGAGCGGGGCGAGGTCGGCCCACTCGATCAGGCTGCCGCTCTCCTCGTCGCCGGGCTCGTCGGCGTCCAGCGCGGCCGCCGGCACCCCGTCCTCGGTCCAGTGGGCCAGCAGGTGCCCGATGACCGTGCTCTTGCCGCTGCCGCCCTTGCCGACGAATGCGATCCGTACGCCCTCCGCCGGGAGAGCTGGTGTGTCTGGTGACGTCATGCCCGGGACGGTAGCGGCCCGGGCGCACTCGCCGGACGGGCACCCGGCCGCCGGACCGTCCGAGGTGCCCTGATACGCGGCGAATGGCCCAGGTGAGCAGAGATCAGATCCGGCGGCCGTCCGGCGGTAGGGTGCCGCCGCCTGGTCCCCTCGTCCCGGCGCCCCTCGGCGTCCATGCTCCGCAGGCGGGGGCGAGGGACCCGGCACCGTAGACACGACGGAGGGGCCCGCGCCGGGGAAGATCGGCGCGGGCCCCTCGGTGTTGCTCGGTCAGTCGGCGGTGGTCCAGGCGAGGCGCACGAGACCCACGGTCAGCGCCTCGGGGATGAACACCAGCCCGGCGAACAGGACGGCCAGGGGGCCGCCGTGCTGCGCCGCGAGAGCGGCGATGATCCCGGCCGCGACCAGCAGGTGCCCGAAGCCGAGCCACAGGGCCGCCCGGCGGTCCCGGCGGTCGAGGCTGCCTCGGCGCACGAGGCGGTCGTGTACGGCCGTGAGCATCCCGAGCGGGGCCACGGGGCCCACGCACAGCACCACGGCGATACAGGCGGCCTCAACGGTGCCCAGGCTCGGCAGATCACGCAGCGCCCGGTAGAGCACCGGGCCGATCGTCAGCCACACCCCGGAGGCCACGACGGCGAGGCCGGCCCCGTACAGCAGCGGGAGCCGCCTCGTGCGGGCGTCGGCGTCGGTGTTGGTCATCTCGTTCCCCCTCCGGTCAGTACTCGACGGGCCACGGCCGCCGGTGGACGGCGAGGTCTTCGACGGCCTCGTACGCCCCGCTGGCGTCCTCGCCCCGGGCGATCGTCCCCAGCAGCGAGCCCACGACCGCGAGCCCGTTGTAGAGCAGCACGGGCACGTCGTCCTCGTCGGGCAGCTCGGCGGGGACGGAGCACAGGTTGAACCCGGCGAGGGACTTGGTGCCCATCGCGCGCCGGATCTCCCCGGCCGGGACGGCGAGGAACCCGCCCGACTCGAACGTCACCCGGCGCATGAGGTCGACGTCCGGCAGCCCGGAGTCCGCGCGCGGGCCCTGCCGCTCCCGGCGGTGCGCCCGCCAGTTCAGCTCACGGGCAGCCGCGGCGAGGTCGTCGGCCTGGTCGTGGTTCCCGGCGGCGACGGAGACGGCCAGGGAGCGCACCAGCTCCAGCAGGGGCGCGGACTTCCACCCGGTGTAGTCGGTCGCGTCGGTCATCGCTGCGCCTCCGCCTGTACGGCCGTCAGGGCGGCCAGGGCCGCCGTGCGGTACGCCGTGACGTGTCCGCACGGCCACGGGTCCCAGCGGTGCCCCGGCGGGGCCTGGCGGGCCTCCGGGCCGTACCCGGCATCGGTGATCTTCTCCTCGGCGGCGGCCTGGTGCTCCGGGCACGCGTAGATCGCGGCGTGCATCGTCCCGAGCTTCCCGGGGCCCGGGGTCATCGCGTCCACGATCAGCGACGCCCCCGTGCTGCACTCCCACCCGGTGTGTCCGTCGGCGGACGCCTTCCCCGGGTTGCTGCGCAGCTCCTCGGCGTAGCGGGCGGCCTCGGGCCGCACGGTCGGCCCGGGCTCCTCGGCGGCCGGGGCCGGCGCCTCTCCGTCGTCGCCCAGCTCGCACAGCGCGAGGACGGCGGCGTGCTCCTGGTCGTCCAGCCCGAGGGGGCGTTCCCGGCCGTCCGCGACGTCGCGGCGGTAGAGCTGGTGTTGCAGCTCGGCCCACGCGCGCAGCAGCTCCCGCGCCTCGTCGGGGGCGACGTCGAGCGCGGCCGCCACCTCGGACCAGGTGGCGCCCAGCTCCAGGGCCTCGCGGACGCGGACCGCGCGCCCGTTCTCCATGTCCCGGCGGATGGACTCCCGCAGGGCGATGACGGCGAGGGCGTCGGCGGCCGTGCCGCGCTCCACCGGGTGCGGGAAGTCGGCGGGGAGCCGGTTGTTCATCAGCCGGGCCTCGTGCTCGGTCTCCCGCTCCAGCTGCCAGGTGATGGGCGTAGCGCCGGGGACGTCGTGGGGGCGCCGGATCTCCCGCGCCTTCCAGGTCTCGTACGGGTCGGTCATGGGTTGCTCCGTGTCTGGTGTCTGGTGACTGGTGTGGTGACTGGCGTAGCAGCCCGGCCGGGGGGCGCGCGGGCGGTTCGGCGAAGGATCACGCGGCCGTGCCCCTCACAGGCCGATGCCGACGAGGGGGGAGTTCTTCACGCGGTCGACGTCGTCCATGTAGCGGGCCAGGACGCGGGAGCCGTCGACCCACCCACCGGCCCGGGCGATCTCCAGCGGGTCATGCCCGGCGGCCCGGGCGGCGGTGGCGAAGCCACGGCGGAGGGAGTGCCCGGACCAGTCCCCGGAGAGGCCGGCGGCGACGGCCAGGCGCTCGACGACCTCGGCGGCGGCCTCGGCGGTCATCCGTCCGGCCGGGTCCCCGATGGTGCGGCCGCGCCGGGTCATCGGTGGGGCGATGCGGTCCCAGCGGTCGACGCGGACGAACAGGGGGCCCTCGGTGCGCCCGGCGGCCGAGAGGGCGGCCCGGTAGGCGCGCAGGGCCCGCACGGGGCAGGTGGCCGCGTCGCTGCCGTACAGGAGGGCGTTCGTCGTGTGCTTGCGCACCTTCTTGCGGTAGAGGGTCACGTCGTAGCCGTGCTCGGTCTCGACGGCGGCGGCGAGGTCGAGGGCGACCAGCTCGGAGACGCGGGCCGCCGTGGCGAAGCCGACCAGCACCAGGGCGGCGTTCCGCATCCCGGCGAGGGTGGTCCGGTTGGTGCCGGCGAGCATGGCGCGGATCTGCGGGGGGAGAGCCGCGGTCGCCTGTCGCGCCCGGGCGGCCTCGGCTTTCTCCTCGGCAAGCCGGTCCTTGTAGGCGTTGAGGACGGCCCGGGCGCCGCGCATGTTGGGCTTGGGGCGGCCCTGCTCCTCGTGCCAGGTGGTCACGGCGGACATGGCGCGCTCGATGGTCGACGGCCCGGGCGGGCGGTTCGTGCGCGGTCGGGGCGTGACGGTGAGGTGCCGGACCCACTCCGCCATCGTCTCCCCGGACGCCGGTACCGACACCCGGCCCTCGTCGGCGCACCAGGCGGCGAACGCGTCCCGGTCGGCGCTGTACGCGCGGCGGGTGGACGCGGCGGCACTCGCCTCGATGGCGGCGATGGTCTCGGGGGAGAGGTGCCGGTCCCGGTCCGTGTGGACGGCCGCCTCGGCACCGGCCGCTCCCTCGTCGACGAGTTCCGCGTCGACCACCTCGTCAGCCACGGCGACGGCCAACTGACGGCCCGTTCCACCCATGTGATCCTCCCTCATGTCTGGCTCTAGAGAAGGAACATTATCAAGAGTCAGACCCGCGAGAGATGCGAAACGTGCGGACAGGTGCGACACATACGACGGTTTCCGGGACGGTCCCGGCCGCCGTCAGGTGAGCCGCCGCCGGTACGCCCCGGCCGCCCCGAGGCGGGGAACGGAGCGCAGCGGGGCCCGCACTCGCATGGGCCGGTGGTTCCGTGCGGCGTAGACGGCCAGGGCGCACGCGATCACGCAGTCGTCGTGATCCGACTGCCGTTCCGCCTCCAGCCGTTCGGGGCCGGCCTCCACGCTGGACGTCTTCACCCGGTACGCCAGCAGCTCCCGGCGGACCACCCCGGCGTCGCGGAACGGGCCGAACGTCACCTCGCCTTGTTCCAGCGCGGCGACCATCGGGTCAATGAGCGCGGTCTTGGCCACGGTCCACCGGCTCATGCGGTGCTTGGCCTCGCGGCCGCCGGTGATGACGACGGAGACCAGCTGCACGCGCGGGTCCTGCGGGAGGGCCGCGGCGACCATCTCGACAACGGCGTCCCCGATGCCGGTCGCGTCCACGAGGACCAGGACGTGCCCCACCTTCTCCAGCACCTTGCCCACGGCTGCCGACAGGCGCCGGGCCTGCGTCATGTAGTGCGCGCCGGCCTCCGCCCCGGTGGCCAGGGGCAGCCGGGTGACGGAGTGGAAGAACAGCCCGGACGCCCCTGGCAGCAGCAGGGCGACGGCGGAGTGGTCGGTGCGCTTGCCGAGGTCGACCCCGAGGACGGCCAGGCCCTGGCCCGCGTCGAGGGGCGGTTCCTCGGCGGCCAGGACGGCGGCGACGTCCTCGGGCACCGGCTGGTCGTTGGCCTGGCACCACTCCGCGAACGCGGTCGGGTAGTACGTGCGGGCGTACCGCTCGCAGGTGGGGCAGGTGCAGCGCCCGGCGAGGAAGTCACGGCCCATCCGCCGGGCCTCCCGGGTGTCCACAGTCGTCATTGGTCGGTCTCCTCCTGGCCCAGCAGCACGGCCGTCAGGTCGAGGTCGTCAAGGTGGTGCGCGCGAGGGGAGGCGGCGAACGCCCCGGCGACGGCCACCGGATCAAAGACGCCGTCCTCGGCGCCGGTGAACTTGCACTCGTATTCGCGCTCGAACACTGCCCGGGGCAGCCGCCGCTGCTCGCCCCGCAGGAACCCCCGGTCGATACGCGGGACGTCCCACGCGGTGATCAGGTGCCGCTCCCACTCCGGGTAGGTGTCCTCGTCGCTGACGATCTCGTACAGCCACCCGGCCGGGGACCCGGCAGACGTCAGGCAGACGATCGCCCCACCGGTCGCGGCCGTCGTCGGCACCACGGCCTCCCACGAGGACCGGGGCACGTAGGCGCCCTCGTCGACGAGGAGGAGGTGCGCCGTCCACCCGCGCAGCGACGTCGAGGACGCGGGCAGGACGATGATCCGGGACCCGTTGCGGAACCGGACCTCGGTCTGCGTGTCCTCGGCGCCGGCCGCCGCCGCGCCGACGTACGAGAGCATTCCGCGGATGCGCTGCAGAACGATGCGGGCCTGGCGCTCCGTCGCGGAGACGATGAGCACCAGGGCCTCCGGGGTGAACGCGGCCAGGTGCAGCGCCTGGGCCGCCGCAACGCTGCCCTTGCCCACCTGACGCGCGGCGACGATGACCACCCGCCGGGACGTCGAGGCGAGCGCCTTGCGCTGCCACGGGTCCGGGCAGCAGCCGACCGCCCCGAGCGCCACCGACAGCAGGCCGGCGGGCGAGGACTGAACGGCCAGGGCCGCCAGACTCTCGCGGTCCGCAACGGGGCTGGTGGTCACGACTCCTCGCCCTCCGCCCCCGGCAGCGAGCCCGCGAGCTCCAGCGCCACCAGGGCCACGGCGGCGGCCGCGTCCGGGTACGGCCGTACGGCGGCCGCCACCCGCGCCAGCACCTCCGAGACGGGTACGCCCTCGGTCGTCTCCACACGGACCGTTGTGGGGGCGTCCAGGCCCCGAAGACGGGCGTGCCGCTCCCCGATCCGGCCGCGCGCCTCGGTGAGCTTCACGAGGGTGTTCGACACGGCGATGAGGTCCGGCCCGTCCCCGCCCTCGTCCTGCGCCCGGAGCGACTTGAGCAGCTTGGCCTTGATGGTCGAGAGCGTCGTCAGGTCCTCGTCCAGCCGCTCCAGCTCCAGGTGCAGCGCCACCGGAGCGGAGTCCAGCGCCACCTGTGCGTAAGCCGTCTGGATGGTCTCCCAGACGGTGGACTTGCTGACCCCGAGCCGCTGCGCGATCCGGGCGTACGAGAGACCGGAGGCCCGGAGCTGGACGGCTTCCCCGCGCATCTTCGCGGCCTCCTCGGTGCTCAGGAAGCGGCCGTTCGCACCGCGTACCGGCTGACGCTTCACGGGGTCCTCCTCGGGGCGTGGGACGAGTCCGGGGACCGTTCGGACGGCGGCCGCCGGTCAGCCTCACCGGACGGTCCGGTGACCTGCGGTGACGTGCCGTTCGCCGGTGAGGGCGTTCGGACGGCCAGGCGTTCGGACGGTGGCCGGTCCGTGCGGACGGTCCCGGCGGCTGGCGAGGGGGCGGTGCCGGGGATTGTCTCCCCGGGGAGACACTCGGTCAGGGTGAGGTCGACGGCGGCGGGCGGGTCCCGGCGCACCGGGGACCAGACGAGGGGGACGTGCGGGTGCGTCATCGTGCGCCGTCCTGCGGGGTGGTGCCGAGACAGCACGGGTCGCACAGCCGGGTGAGGACGGCGTACCCGTCGCCGGTCGGGAGGTTCAGCAGGGTCGGCAGCGGCGGGCGGGTGCCGCACTGGACGCAGGTGTCGACGTCCACCAGCTCCCAGAACGAGGGCACGAAACACGGCTCGCACGAGGAACCCGCCTCGGGGTGCAGGGCGCTGATGCACGGGGCGGGTACGTGGGTGCAGCGCGTGGGGACGTCGAGGGCCTGGCGGGCGATCTCGGCGGCCAGGCGGGAGAGGTGGGGCCGGCCGAAGTAGAGCGTGAGCTTGTCAGGCACGGCGGCCTCCCCGGAAGCGGCGGGCCTCGGCGAGGATGTCGGCGGCGCGCATCCCGGGACGGAGCCAGGTCTCGCAGTGCTCGGCGAACCGCTCGGAGTCGGCGGTGAGGTGGGGGTCCGTCAGCCGTGACCAGTCGTGTCCGGCGGCGACGACGTCCGCGAGGTGGCCCAGCTCGTGCCGCAGGACGCGGGTACGGGTCTCCGGGTCGGTGCGCGGGTCGACGTCAACACAGCACCAGGTCTCCCGGCCGTTCGTGCGGACGCGGGTGAGGCCGGCGTTCGGCCCGGGGAGCGGGGTCAGGTGGACGGTGACGGCGTCCAGCGGGGAAGCGGCGGTGAGGTCGGCGACGAGGGAACTCCAGCTCTGCCACTGGGGGAAGCCGCCGTGTACGTCGATCCAGCGCCACCGGCCCGAGGCGGTGAAGCTGAGGGCGCCGTGCGTCTTCGGCGGTGGGGCGTCCTCGCCGGGAAGGTCGGTGGGCGGCCTGCGGTACGCGGCGATGTTCAGCCCGCCGGGCGGGACGCGGTAGGAGGTGCCGGCACTCGGCTTGCCGGTGGTCGGAGCCGGGGCGGCGGGGCGGACGGGACCAGGTGCGGCGGCCGCCGTGCGGACGGCGGAGAGGTTCAGCGTCCGGCCGGGCGGGATGTGCACCGGGGGCGTCCATCCCGGGTCGAGGCTGGCGACGATCCGGGCTTGCATCAGGTCGTCGGGGTGCCGACGCGCGTACTCCTTCGCGCGGTCGAGGAATTCGGCACGGGGGTCAGTGGGCATGGGTCGGTCCTTCCAGGGGTGAGGGAATCGCTGTGCGCCCCGTACGAGGCCGGTCTTGTGGCGTGGCGGGTGCCGCGTCGTATCCGGCGGTGCGCGGGGCGGAGAGGGGCGTGCAGCCGTCCCCGTGGGCCGTCACGAGGTCGACGGCCGCCGACCAGTCGGGCGAGTACGGGGAGGCGAGGGTGAGGTGGTCGGCGGTGCGCCGTACGAGACCGGCGGCCACGGTGGCGCGTAGCAGCAGCTCGGCCGTGTCGAGGCGGACGCAGGCGCAGCGGGCCAGGGAGGTGAGGACGTCGAGGCCGGCCCTCGGCTCCAGGACGCCGTACGGGTCGGCGTGGGCGAGGACGGCGTGCGCGAAGACGAGGAACCGGCCTCGGCGCAGCGGGGTCGGCATCGAGGGAGACCACTCCGCTTCGAGGCGGCGGCGGAACACGGCGGGCACGGGCCCGGCCGGGGAGAGTGGCGGCCGCTCAGGCGGGGCCGCAGGCGCCAGTACAGGCATGGTGCGGAACCTCGGTGCTCGGTGATCGCCCGGCCCTCAACCAGTCGGCGTACTGCGATCTCCGAGGCGGCCCATAACCAGCCCTCGGGGTGAAGCGGTGTCAGACGGCGGCGGCCGTCTCGGCGGTGTGGTCGCGCTCCAGCTCGGAGCGGTGAATGCGGACGGTGCGGCCGCTCGGTCCCAGCCGCTTGACGCGCATGTCCGGGTTGGCGGCCGCCCACCGGTAGACGGTGCTCGGGCTCACCTGGAAGTGCGCGGCGACCTCGCGGGCGGTCAGCCACTCCTGATCAGGCACGGCGGTCTCCTCTCCGGCGCGACACCTGCGCCACATGCAACAAGGGCCGGGGAGTGTCGCACATTCCGGGCCCTGGTGGGTGAGCAGCAAAAAGGCCCCCGGCCGCGCCCCTCGTCGGAGGGGGCGGCCGGGGGCCTCAGTGTGGGGTGCTCGGTCAGCGGGCGGGGCCAGCGGCGACCAGGGCAGCCGCGGCGATCCATCCCTTGTGCCAGGACTGATCCAGCAGGGGCCCGGCTCCGGGGTCGCGGGTCAGCCATTGGCCCTTGCCGCTGCGGTGGGCGAAGCGGACCAGCGCGGGGGCCTCGGGGCCGTCCTCGCGCCAGTGGCCGGCGCACCGGTCGGCCACGTAGTGGGTGACGGCGGAGACGGCGAGCCCGGCGGCCGCGCGCCGCCAGTCCAGGCGCAGCCCAAGGTATCGGGAGGCTCCCGCGAGGGCGAGGGCCTGCGTGGCGGTGTAGGAGGCGACGTGCCGGGCGCAGGCGGCCCGGCCCTCGTGCCCGTGGTGACCCTTGGCGACCGCGTCCCTGTCCTGCTGCACCCAGTAGTCCGCGACCTCGTGGGAGGCGGTGAGCAGGGCGTAGACGGCGGCGAACCGGGCGGCCGTGGCGGTGCTGGTCGTGGTGCGCATGCGGGTGTCTCCTTCGGTGGTGGTCACAGGAAGCGGACGCCGGCCTCGTCGGTGTCGTCCGGCCGGGGCTGGACGGACAGGCGCACCGTGCCGTCCCCGAGGGGTTCCATCGCCACGGCGTGCCAGGAGCCGTCAGGGCCTCCGGTGCTGTCCGGCTCGAACGCGGAGACCGGGATGGTCAGGGAGCCGCCGTGCGCCATGAGGACGGCGACGAGCATGGAGTGCGAGAGGTCTTCGGGCCGGACCGGGTGGCCGTCGAGGGGGCCGCCGGTCACCGGTCGGCCTCCGCCGCGTGCAGCTGCTCGTCGTCGTGCTCCTGGTCCTCGTCGCCGAACGGCTCGGGGTCGGGGATGAGGTGCCGGCAGTGGTGGCAGCGGTCGCCGTCGACGGCGGCGAAGGTGCTGCCGCCGCACACCGGGCAGTCGCCGCGTTCGAGGACGGGCAGACCGCCCCGGGCGCAGCAGGGGCACTTGGTGGTGAGGCCCCCGGCGGTGACGGACCACCCGGCTCGGGCGGCGGCGTAGAGGGCGGCGTCCGGCCCGAGGCGGGGTTCGGCGACGAACAGGGCGACGCAGGCGTCCGTGTTGCACGAGACGGCGCGGTGCAGGGTCATGAGGTGGTGTCTCCTTCGGTGATCAGAGGTTGCGGGCGTGGGCGAGGTCGGCGGCCTGGTCCAGGACGCGGAAGACGACGCGGGGCCCGTGGGAGTCGTTGAAGCCGGGCACGGTCTCCTCGCCGGGGAAGTGCCGGCGGATGGTCTCCAGCAGGACGGCGAGCGCGTCGTGCAGCTCGGCCGTGCTGGCGGCCTCGGCTCGCAGCGCCCCGTAGAGGCAGCGGGCGCCGTCCTCGTCGACCGTGGCGCCCTGGCACCAGCCGCCGTGCTCCAGGCGGTGCCGGGCGCGCTGCAGAACGGCCGCAAGGGGCGTCTCGTAGGGGACAACGAGGGGCCGGTACGGCTGGACGTCGGCGGGGACGCGGACGACGTCGGCCAGGTCGACGGGCTCGACGTCGGGGACGCGGAACGCGGTGTTCACGTCGACGGCGGCCGCGGCTTCCTTGAGCCGTTCCGTCATGAGGTCGGAGACGGCCGTCAGGCGCTCGTCGAGGGTCCTCGGGGGGTGCCGGGTCTCGACGGTCGGGGCGGCCCGCTCCGGGGCCTGTGCGGCGACGCTGGGGGCGTTCACGGGTCCTCCGGGGCGGGGTAGAGCGGGCCGGGCCCCCGGCGGCCGCGTACGGCGCGTCAGGGGCCCGGGAGGGGTGCGGGGTCAGGACTGGTCGTCGGTCTCGTCGGAGGGCTCCGTGCGGGCCCACACGCCGTGTCCGACGCGGGAGACGAGACCGGCCTCGGCGAGCTTCGACAGGGTGTTGTCGACGGACCCGGAGGCGGGGCCGCCCTCGATGCCGACGCCGACCGCGTGGCGGATCTCGCGGGTGCGCAGCGGGCCGTCCGCGAGGGCGTCGATGACGTCGTCCCGCAGGGAGCGGACGGGGGCCGGCGGAGCGGGGACGCGGGAGGGAGCGGCCGTCGTACCGGCGGCCTCCGAGGTGGCCGTGCCGCCGGGCATCTCGCCCTTGCCGTCCCAGCCGTCCAGCAGCGCCAGGGCGATCAGGAGGGCCTCGTCGTACGCGCGGCGGAACACGTCGGCCTCGGCCGGGGTGAAGTCGACGAGGGGCGCGGACTCCATGAGGGCGATCAGCCCGGGGTAGGTGCGGTTCTCCTTCACCGCGCGCCAGACCCGGGACATGTACGGCTGCCCGGATTGGATCATCCAGGCGGTGCCTGCGGTCGTCGGCCCGGTGGGGGCCTCTTCACCGGCCCACGCGGCTTCCAGCTCCGCCGACCCGCTCACCCCGAAGTACTTCTTGATGGGGGTGATCTCGACGGTGCCGGTGGTCATGTCCGTGGCCATGCTGCGCGTCATGCTGGAGTTGACCCGCCCGAGCCAGGTCGTGCCCTGCTTCGCGTTGGCGCGGATCTTCTCGGAGTCCCCGAGGTCTTCCAGGTGGAGCGACTGGCCGGCGATCCGGACGCCCATGCCGACCTTCCGCCACGTGATCTGTCCGGCCCCGAGCATCCCGGCGACCCAGCCGCGGAACGGCTTGGGCAGCCCGCAGTCCTCGGCGATCATGCGGTTGATCTCGTCCATCGTGAGGATGGCCAGCCGCCAGGGCTGCCCGAGGATGAACGATCCCCAGCCGTTCGCGGCGCTGACCTCCTGGCGGTAGTCGGCGACGGCGGTGAACGCGGCGAGGGTGGCCGCCGACTCCGCCTGTCCGGCGCCGAAGTGGAACACCCGGCCGTCCGCCTCGGGAAGGCTCATGCCGTCCTGCGCGTCGGTGACGACGGAGACGACGCCGTTGATCCGCTCGGCGGCGATCAGGGTCAGCAGGGTCACGGACTTGCCCGACCCCGGGGCGCCGACGAGGAGGTCGGTCAGCGCTCCCAACTCGGGGTCGTACAGGGGCCAGCGTGCGGGCCGTCCGTCGTGGCGCAGCCCGGTAGCGATGCGGCCGTGCTTGTCCATGCGGAGGTCGTCCGGGGTGGCCTCGCGGACGGTCATCAGCGGGTGCTCGGCGTAGATCGTGACGACGCCCTGAGCCATGCCGTCCGTCTCCACCATCAGCAGCTCGGGGTCCTCCAGCCCGAGGGCCCGGGCGAGGGGGAGCCGGGGGAGGTGCAGCAGCTCACTGTCCGGGGCCTCCACCCGCAGGACGATCCGGTCGGCGTCGAAGCGGTGCCCCACCAGCTCCACCCCGGGAGCGACGCCCTTCGGGGAGGACACCCGCGCGTCCCACAGCGCGGTGAGCTGGTCGGCCGGCGCCTGGTTCTGCTGGCGGGCCAGGTACTCCGCCGGGGCCACCTGTACGGCGATCCGGCCGGGTCCGTGCCCGGGCACCGGGGCGAGCCGTACGGCGTCCACCGGGACGTCGAAGACGGCGGCGACGGCGCGCTGGTCGAGGGAGCCGGGCACGGCCTCGCCGGGCTGCGCCAGGACCACGGCCTCGAAGTCGGGGCGGCCCGGGTGGTACTGCGTGACGTGCGCGAGGCGCGTCGTGCCGGTCACCGGGGAGGCTGCCCAGTGCCGGGCGAGGTCCCCGGCGTATCCGGTGCCGTGGTCGTCCTCGGCGGGCTCCTGGTCGGCGAGGACGGCGGGCAGGTTCTCGGCGGCCCGGCGCAGGCCCCGGGAGCGGGTGAGGGGCACGGCGACGGCGGACGCGGCGGCGACGGCGACGGACGCGGCGACCTCCCACCAGGTGGCGCCCGGCGTGGCGAGGCTGACGCCGTACGCGGTCGACAGTCCGAGGACCGGCAGCGCCTTGTAGGAGGCGGTGAGCAGTGCCGCGCCCCATCCCTCCTCGCGGCTGCGGGCGCGGGTCCACAGGCGGCACAGGACCCCGGCGCCGACCCCGAGGGCGGCGGCGTGCATCTGCCAGACGTCCGTGCTGGGACCGACGGCGGTAGCGAGGCCGGCGGCCCCGTAGGCGATGCGCTCGACGGTGGCCAGGTGCCGGGCGGCGGTCGGGGAGAGCGGCGGGCGGGTCTCGGTGGCGACGGCGGGGGCGACGGTCTCGGCAGTCACGGCGGTTGTCCTCCGGGGAACGAGGTGGGGCCCGGCCGTGACTGGCCGGGCCCCTACGGGTGGTGGTGTGGGTCAGCGGGTGCGGTAGAAGCCGGGGCGGGCCTGGCGGACGCCCGAGGCGTTCACCGCCTCGAACACGCCCCGGTACTCGCTCTGGTGGGCGTCGTGAAGTCCCTGCGCGTTCGTCTGCACCTGGTCCGCCGTGCGGGCCACCTCGGCGGACGCCTCGGCGACGGCGCGCAGCGCGGTACCGGCCTCGGTGATCAGGCCGGTGAACTTCGGCTCCACCTCGGCGGCCGTGCAGAGATCGGCGAGCATGTCGGCGTGGCTGGCGTCCCGCTCCATCCGGCGCTTCAGGGACCACAGGCCCTCTTTCAGCGCGAGGGCGGAGGCGGTCAGCGCGGCCGTGCGGGCGGCCAGCTTGGTGAAGCTCGGGGAACCGCCCCGGGCGGCGGGCAGGTTGGCGGGGCGCGGAACGAGATCGCTCATGGTGGTCATCCCTCGTTGTGGATACGGGCGGACGGCATGACGAGACCGGCGTCCGCGGCTGCCTGCTGGACCGGCTTGTACGCGTCGTGCATCTCGTCGTGCGCGTGCTCGACGGACTCAGCCGCGCGCAGGGACTCCGTGCGCATCGCGTCGGCCTTGCGCGCAAGGACGTCCATCGACTCCGACAGGCGGTCGAGCGCGGAGGAGGTCAGGCGGCCGATCACGTTGTGCCGCTCGCGCAGCTCGGCGGCCAGGTCCCGCAGCGCGTCCCGCAACTCCCGCGCCTTGTCCGCCAGGTCGGCGCACTCGTCGTAGGTCTTGAAGCAGTCCTTCTTGGACGTCGCCAGGGAGTTGAGGACGTCGTCGAGGGTGACGTCCGTCAGGTGCTCGGAGGCGACCCCGGGGACGGTCGGTCGGGGTACGCGGATCGGTGCGCTCACGCGCGGCTCCTTCGTCATCGTGGGGGTGGTGGTCCCGGCCGCCGTGGCGGTCGAGGCGGACCCGGCGGGAAGGCCGGCACGGGCGGGGGCGATGGCCTCGGGCTCCCAGCGGCGGGCGTGCGCACCGGGCGGGTCGACCTGCTCGACGGTCCAGACGACTTCCGCGTCCCACATCGCTTCGAACAGGGAGTCCCAGGGGTTGCGGCGGCCGCCGCCCGGGGGCTCGTAGAACTCCCACCCACCGCCAGGGCCGCCGCTGCTGCCCGTTTCGGCACCGGTCGGGCCCGAGGTGGGGCCCGGTGTCGGACCGGACGCTGCGGGGCCGCCTGCGGCCGTCTCAGGGCCTCCCGGGGTGGTCCCGGCGCTGGTGTCCTCGGTGGTCGTCGCGGCCGCCCCCTCGGCGGTCTCGTCGCCGTCCCGGGGCACGCGGCGGAGGAACGGAGGGTCGGGGTCCTCCCGGCGTCGGCGTAGGCGCTCCTCGGCGCGGCGGCGGGCCTCGTCTCCGAGGGACTTCCCGAGGGTGACCCGCTCGGTGCCGGCCGACGTCGACGAGCCCGAGGTGCCGGTGCCGCTCCCCGAGCTGGACCCGCCGGACCCGGACCCGGAGGACCCGGACCCGGAGGACCCGGACCCGGAGGACCCGGTGCCCTTGCCCGTGGTCCTGGTCGACGAGCCCGACCCCGAGGTGCCGGTGCCGGACCCGCCCTTGCCGGTGCTGCCGCTCGACGAGCCGGACCCGGAGGTGCCGGACCCCGAGGACCCGGTGCCGCCGCCGTTGCGGCGGTGTCGGCCGATGAGCTGGTCGAGGAGACCGCCCCGGCGCCGTCCGCCGCCGTCGCTGCCCGACCCCGAGGTGGCGGTGCCCGAGCCGGACCCGCCAGACCCGGAGGCCCCGGTGCCCTTGCCCGAGCCGCCGGCCTTTCCGCCGCCGGACCCCGAGCCGCTGCCCGTGCTCCTGGTCGACGAGCCCGACCCCGAGGTGCCGGTGCCGGACCCGCTGCCCTTGCGGCCCGGGCCGGTGCCGCCCGCCCCCGAGGGCGAGCCGCTACGGGGCCCGGTGCCGCCACCGGACGACCGGCCGGTGCCTCCGCCCCCGTGGCTGCGCCCTCCGCCCCCTCCGCCGCCCCCGAGGGTGCGGCGGCCGTACTCAGTGCTGGAGGGGACACGGCCGCGGCCGCCACCTCCGCCGCCGGTACCGGCGGCGTCCGCCCGCATCTGCGCCTCGGCGAGCCGCATCCGCGCGGCGCGCAGCGGGGCCGCCTCGGCGGCCGCCTCCATACGGCGCTGCCGCCAATCGGTGATCGCTCCGGTGGCGCCACGCAGGGCCGCGAGGGCGATAGCGAGTATGGCCGCCAGGCTCAGGGCCCCCATGCCGATCTCCTCCCCCTCGTCGCCGTCGTCGTCCAGGCCGTCCGAACGGAACGTCGCCGGCACCCGGCCCGGAGGCGGGGGCAGCGGCGGGACGCCCGGCGCGGTCGCGGCGACGAGGGAGTCAGCGGCGGACCGGCGGCCGTTGCTGGCGGGAACGGGGACCGCCCCGGCGCTCGGGGTGGAATCCGGCGGCGGGGCGGTCGGCGGGGGAGGCGGCGTTGAGGGCCGCCGGGGTGGTGGTGGAGGCATCGGGGGGAGGGTCGGCGGTGCCGTCCCCCTCGGCCTCATGGTGATCACGTTGTCGTCGTCGGCCACGTAGCCGCTCCCTTGACGGTCAGTCACCGGGCGGGGCATCCTCGCGCGCCCGCGCGCCCGCTCGACCGCGCGCCCGCATTATGCGCACGCGAGGCGGACCCGGCCCCGGTGATGATGGTGATGATGATTACTGCGCGTGCTCCTGCTGGTCGCGCTGCTCGACCTGGTAGCACCAGTTCTCCAGCGTCCTCGCCAGGTGATCCCACAACTCCGGATCACCCGCGCGTTCGGCCCGGGTGGCGACGGCTCGGGCGTGGTCCCACCAGACGGCGGCGACCCCCTTCGGTCCCCTCGCAGCGTTCGCTGCCTGCCGCGCCTGCAAATGCCGGACGCGGTTGGCGTAGCGGCGCTCCTCCGGGGTGACGACCTCGCTCACGCGCCCCTCCGCTGCTGCTGGTTGAACAGGTCGTTGATGCCGCGCGCGGCCGGGCGGCCGGGCTCGACGGCCGGGGCCGCCGTGGCGTCTTCGGCGCCCGGGGTGAACGCGGACGCGCTCTTGTGCAACGACTTCGCGGTGACGGCGGCGAGCTGGTGGCGCGCGCCGGCCCTCCGCTGCTGCTTCGCCGCGCGCTGCCCGGGGAGCGCCTGGACGGTCCGCCGGTGGTCGGCGTAGGCCAGGCGGAACCGCTCCATCTCGTTCTCCTGCTTGCGGGCGGCCTTGATGGCGGCCCGGAGGTGCTTCTCCACCTTGCGGGCCCGCCTCGGGGCGGACAGGCGGCCGTCGCCGTCGACGACCTCGGACCGCAGCGCGGACTGGAACAGGGCCAGGATCGCCTCGTACTCGGCCGCGTCTCCGTGGTGGACGCGCTGCCGGTCGAGGGACCAGTGCGTCAGGACGTCCAGGTCGAGGAGGCGCGCATAGTCGACGTCGCGCCGGTTGATCTCGGTCACGGTTTCCTCCGTGGTGTGCCGTAGGGGCGTGGTCGGGTGGTCCCGCAACCGCGCCCGGCCGTGAGGGGGGAGGCCGGGAACGGCAGCAGCAGCACCAGGCGCACGACGAGGGGCGGCCCGGTGTGGGCCGCCCCTCGGTGGTGTGGGTGTCTGTGCTGGTCAGTCGTCGTCGCAGCCGCACGCGCAGCCGGGGCCGGCGCACCTCCCGCAGTCCTGACAGGCGGAGCAGGTGCGGCAGTGGCCACAGCCACGGTTGTCGGGGGGCCAGCAGCCGCACCCGGTGGGCTGCCAGGGGTCCGTGCTGCCGAAGAGCCCGAGCTGTCCGGGCACGTTCTCCTCGGGCGCGCGTCGCGGCGCGCGTGGCCTGACCCGCGCCATTACCGGACCTCCGGGGCGTAGCCCTCGGCGAGGATCTGCGCGGCGGCCGCCCGGTACTCCGAGGCGGTCGTCTGCGAGACGCCGAATGCGGTCATGACCGACTCCAGCGGCAGGTGCTCGGCGTGGCCGGCGCCCTCGGTGAGGATCATCCGGGCCACCTTGCGGATCTTGCGGTCACGCGGGGAGAGGGTCAGTTCGTCCTCCGCTTCGACGGCCGCGCGCTCCGCTTCGGCCGCCCGGCGCCGGGCTTCGGCTTCGGCCTGCTCGGCTTCGGCCGCGTCCTGCTTCGCCCGGGCGGCGCGGGCCCGGGCCTCCTCGGTGCTGGCCTCGGCAGCCGCCGTGCGGGCCTTGTCTTCGGCCGCGATGAGGGCCGCTTCGGCTTCGCGGGCCCGGGCTTCGGCGGCGGCCTTGTCGGCTTCGGCCGCGCGGCGCCGGGCTTCGGCCGCGCGCTCCTCGGCGGCCGCGCGCTCCGCGTCGGCCCGGGCGACGGCCTCGGACTCCAGGGCCTCCGTCTCGGCGGTCGCGGCCCGCTCGGCGGCGGCGACGTCGGCGGCCGCCAGGACCTCCGCGCGGCTGGTGGACGCCTCCACCTCGGTACGGGCGGCCTGGACGGCTCCAGCGGCCTTGAGACGGGCGATCTCGGCCTGTGCGGCCCTCTCGGCCTTCCTGGCCTCCTCGGCGACCCTGGCGTCCTCCTCCGCGTCCCGGAGGGCCTGTGCGCGCTTCTCGGCCTCCTGCGGGAGGGCCAGGGCCTCCGCGACGGTCAGGCCGTACCGGGCCATCGTGAGGGGCAGCAGGGCGTCCGCCGGGGCGTTCTTCACGCTGCCGTACTGCCGCTTGAGCATCACGCGGTAGACGAGGTGTTCCTTGTAGAGGTCGACGGCCTCGGCGTACGTCGAGAGGTCCCAGAGCTTCATGCGGCGCCACATGCCGAACGTCGGCCCCGGGGCCAGCAGCCACCGGGAGAGCGGGACGCTCGGGGCGGTCGCGGTGTCGGCGCTGACCACCCGCTTGATGGCGGTCTTGCCGATCTCCACCACGGCGATGAACAGGACCGGGACGATGCCGTGCGCGAAGCTGGCGACGTAGTCCACGGCGGTCCAGGCGCCGGCCGATGGGGCGGCGGAGGCCGCGTTGAGGACGATGGTCGCGCCGGTCAGCAGCCACACCGGGAAGCGCACCCACGCGATGGGGCGGCGCAGCCACGTCATCAGCAGGTCGAGGGCGATCAGGACCAGGATGCCGACGTCGACGCCGACCGTGAACAGCCGAGCCTTGCCCAGCGTGGCGAAGCTGAGGCGGTCGTGCGCGAACGCGGCGACGTGCTCGAAGGAGAGGTACAGGCCGATCCCGGCGAGGGTCAGGGCGGCCAGGACGATAGCCGCGGCGGCCGTCGTCTGCCCCCGGGTGAGTCCGCCGGGGAGGCTCCACCGGCGACCCGTTCCCGAAGTCGTCTCGGTCGTCTCCGAAGCCGGGGCCGCCGTGGGCGAAGTCTTCGGCGGCGCGTCCGAAGCGGAGCGCGGCGAGGACCGGCCGGGGGCGGCGGGCTGCTTGCTGAGGGGCAGGGTGGTGAGGGTCATCAGGTCCTCCGGGTGATGGTCGGGCGAAGTGTGTCCGAAGCGGCGGCCGCCGTCCCCGAAGCCGGGGTGCGGCGGCCGCCGTGGCGCCCGAAGGGTCGGTCAGTTGCGTCCGTCTCGCCCGGCGGTGAGGAACAGGGCGAGGGTGGCGAGGGCGGCGCCGTACGCCGACAGGCAGGTGAGCAGCGTGGGCACGGACGGCTGGACGACGGAGACGCCCAGCCACGCCGTGGCGTGCCCGGTGAGGACCAGGACGGCGGCGGCCTCGCGGACGGTGAGGCGGCGCGGGGGCCGGCGGCGGGTCACCATCCGCGCTGCCGGATGATCCGGCGCCGGGCGGCGGGGTCTCGGGGGAGCGGCGGCATCGGGGTCGGCGTCGGCACGACGACGATGCGGCGGCGCTGCGGGGGGACGGTGCGCTGCGGCTGGTCGGGGCGGTCAGCCACGGCGGCCGCCCTTGCCCTGGCGGACGCGGCGCAGGGCCTCGTCCATGTCCGGGTCGGAGTCGGTGGGGAGAGCGGGCCGGGTGTTGGTACGGTCAGCCACTGCGGGCTCCTTCATCTTGTCTGGTGACTGGTGTGGGGCTCGACGACACGGCCCCCGGTTCAGGCGCTCCAATCGCCTCGGGGGCCGTCGTCGTGCTCAGCGGGGGTTGGGGATGGTGCCGGGGACCGCGCGGTGCCTCGGGCACTGGCACGGCGGCCAGGGCGCGGCGAGGAGCTGCGCGAGGGGGTCGGCGGTGCGCGGGTCGTCGTGGGGCGTGGCCAGGGCGGCGGGCTCGCTGTAGGTGCGGCCTCCGTCGCGGCTGACGCGGATGGTGATGACGGATGCGCCCTCGGGGGCGCGGCGGCCGCCCCTCACTGGCCGGCCTTGAGTGCCGCGTCGAGGAACGCCACGCGCTCCGCCGGGGTGAGGCCCGGGGCGATCAGCAGCATCCGGCGGGTGCCGTGCCGGGTGACGCGGGCCGGGCAGTGGGCGGGCAACGTGCGGTCGAGGCGGACCAGGGTCCGCGACCGGTGGGCGAGCCGGGCGAACCGGAGCAGGTGCACCCGGTCCCGCATGTCGAGGGCGTCGCGGCCGGTCAGCGGCTCGTCGAGCGGCGGGCCCTGGAGTCGGTCCCGCATCGCGGCGGCCGCCTGGCCGAACAGGGGCTCGTCGACCGGGGGCGCGAGGGTGGCGGTAGGTTCGTTCACGCGTTCTCTCCTGTCTGGTGACTGGCGAACGCAGCGACGGCCCCGGCATGGTCTCCAGCCTCCCGGGGCCGTCGTGCGTACGACGAGGCCCCCGGCGGGGTTGCCGGGGGCCGGGGTGGTGCTGGTCGGTGTCAGGCCGCGAGAGCGGCCGTGGGGGCGTCCTCGTCGGTGCCGGGAAAGGCGACGACCTCGGCGGCCTCGGTGATCCGGAGGGACGGGGCGCAGCGCTTCATGGGGACCGGTCCGAGCCCGAGCCGGGCGTAGGTGGCGCGGACCTCGTCGAGGTCGACGGTCGTCCGGGAGGACGGGGTGCGCTCCACGGTGAACCGGCCGTAGACCCCGGAGGGCAGGCGGTCCAGCAGCTTGCGGGCCTTGCGCTTGCCCCGGTCGGCGGCGCGGGCCTCGTCGCAGGCGGTGAGGTAGGCGGCCGCGCTGGTCTCGATCTCCTCGGGCGCCGGCATCTCCTCGGGGGTGAAGACGTCGGCCGGGTCGGGGACGGTCTCGGCGGCGCGGGAGCGGACCAGGGAGCCCGGGGTCACGGTGGAGCGGACGGCGTCGGCGACGGTGCGGAACGCGCGACGCGCGCGGGAGGTGACGTTGCGGATCATGTGGTGCCTCCGGGGTGTCTGGTGCTGATGTGCGTGATCCCCGGGGCGCTCCAATCGCCTCGGGGACCAGGTGCCGAGTAGGCGCGGCACCGGCACGACGCGCGACGCGCGAGGTGCTGGACCGCGACGACTCGGAAGTCATCGGGTGCCGGTCTTCACCGCCATGTTTCCGACCTCCCACGTGCTCGAAGGCTGGCGGTCCACGGGTTTCCGGCGTGTTCCCTGATATGCGGTTCTCAAGATCCAGACGCTTCCTTCAAGCCGCCGTCACGCGCTGCTCTCCGGGCGTTCGGCCACTTCCTGTAGGAAGTGACTTCATGTAGGAAGTTACGGCGTGAGGCGTGTAACGTCAACTACATCCGATAGGAAGCCGGAGGAGAGCAGGCGAGATGAGTAGCGGAACAGTGGCCGACATGGTCGATGACCTGCGGCAACGGATCGATTCAGGCGCGTTGGAGCCGGACGAGAAACTGCCGTCGACGCGCGTCCTGATGGAGACCTACGGGCTCTCCGACAATGCCGTCTACCGCGCGATTGCCCTGCTCAAGGCAGAGGGCTACGCCTACAGCCGCCAGGGCAAGGGCGTGTTCGTCCGGAGCCGCCGCGCCCTCATCACGGGGGCCCGGCGCATCCGTGGCATCACGCACCCCGGCGAGCGGATCGAGTGGCGCTACAGCACCCGGACGGAAGCGCCGGCATGGGTGGCGGAGCACCTCGGCGCCGGTGAGTGCGTGGAGCGGGCGCGGACCGTGCGCAGGGGAGACGAGATCAAGGAGGCGTCCCGGTCGTGGGTGCACCTGGACGTCGTCGGCGTCGTGCCCGAGCTGGACGAGGCGCGGCCGTGTAACCCGACCTGGCAGGCGGTCTACACCGAGCGCTCCGGTAACCCGGTGAAGGCGGTCTCAGTGATCGCGGACGCCCGCATTGCCACGGACGACGACCGGGAAGCGCTCGGGCTTCCTGCGGGCACACACCCCGTCCTGTTCACGCGGACCGTGTACGCCACGGGCGACCGGGTGATCGGCGTGGGCGAGAGCGTCCCTGCACCCGGCAACCCCGTTGACCTGACGGAACACTGACCCCCCTCGGAGGACCTGATGAACCGCACAGCCACCCAGCACGCCGGCATCGCTGCCGAGTCGGTCGACGGGCTTAACCAGTGCCTCCGGGCCGCCCTGACGGACGCCGACGATGCCGACCTCGCCGGGCTCAAGGACGCGTTCGAGACGGTCGCCAGTCTCAAGCTGCTGGCGCAGCGGCTGACCCTGGCAGCCACGCAGACGCAGCAGCTCGTGAGCAAGTGGCACGAGGAGGATCACCTGTACTCCGGGGCGGTCGACACGGGCGAGGCGGTCGCCTCGTTCGGCACGGCGATGAGCGACGCGAGCACCGCCGCCCGCGCCCTGTTCATCGCGCTGGACAACGCGACCCGGGGCAACCTCGGTCTCGTCGGCTGGCAGGAGCCGGCCCCGCCCGCGGCTTCCCCGGCCGCGAGCTGAGCCCCGGCACGACAGCGCCCCCGCTCCAGGGAGATCGGAGCGGGGGCGCTGTGCTGTGCGGTCAGGACGCGGAACGGAGCTGCACCACGTTGTCGGTCTCGCCGGTCGCCTTTGGGGTGAGGCGGTAGTACCGGACCTTGCCCACGCGCATCTCCGGGTCCTCCTCCAGCCATCCGCCCTCGATGAGCTGCCGGCGGACGCGGGTGAAGAGCTGCGGGAGCATCCCGAGGTCGTTCGCCATCGCGGCGGCCGTCTCGGGCACGGTCCCGGTGTCCGTCTGGTCCTTCGAGGCGTAGAGCAGGACCACGATGCGCTGAAGCGGGGGCAGCTCGCTGGTCCGGCGGAGCAGGTCGACGACTTCCTCGCGGCACTCGATGTTCATGCGGTCCTCCTGGTGCGGCTCGGACGGGTCACGGGCGTGATGTCGGCGGCCTTGATCTCTTCCCCGGGCAGCACAGGCGGGTTGCATCCGGCGACGGCCTCGCGCTGCTCCAGGCCGGAGCCACGGCCACCGAGGTACGGGCTGACCGCGTAGAACCGGGTCACGCCGACCTTGTCACGTTCCAGGAGGATGCGCCGCTTCCGGAGCCGGGTGCAGATCCGGCTGTAGCCCTCGGGCGTCATGCCCAGCTCGGCGGCGATCTGCTTCGCGGTCTTGCGGACGGCCAGCCCGTGGCCCGGCGAGTTGAGGATGAACCAGATGATCACGCGGACCTCGGCGTCGGTGAACTCCTTGGAGCTCGTGACGATCGCGAGCATGCGGCTCTGGCTCATGCTGCTGTGCGCTCCGCCGTATGCGTACGGCGCGAACGGTACGACGTCCCCGTCGTCGGCCTGCCTCCTGCTGATCGGCACCGCGTGACCTCCTCCCATAGGAACTTTTAGTGTCGTGACCTTAACCGGCGGCCGGTCACAAAGCAACTATGAGTTTCTACGGCGTGGCGGGGGTGAGACCTCCCGCCGGGCCAGGTCGGTGCATGACGCAAGGATTGATCCTGAGATCAAGACCTCTTGACCCGCCGATCAACACCAAACAACCCGTTTCCCCAGGTCACAGCGGGTTTCAAGATCGCGGCCTCTAATAACGTGACACCCCGCGCCCCGGTGGTCACGCCCCGCACTCCCCTGCACCTCCGTACGCAACGCGCGCGCCGTCCCGGCCTCGGTCACCAGGCAGCAACGGGAAGGCCGGCCGCCGGGCTCGGGCCGTCCTCGCCTGCGCACCGGGTCGGCGAGTCCTCAGCCCTGGCGGGCTTGCGGGTCCCGACTGATGCCACCTGGCCGCCGCTGGCGGCCGCGGGCGGTCCTCGGCTGGCCACAAGCAGGGAGGAAGCGTTGTCCTGCCGGTGGGTGGCTGAGGTACCTCCGTACCGCCGTCCTCGGCGCCCCCGCCGCTGGGGTTGCCTTTCTGTGGCTGAGGTCGATTCCCCCGCCGTTGATCACCCGCACTAGGGAAGGCCAGCCGACGAGGGGGCGCGCGTGCGCACGGTCGCCGGGGGAGGCGAGCGGTAGGTGCCGGGCAACAGCTCGGGGACCAGGCCCCGGCGGGCGGGGGTCCGGAGGAGCCCGCCGGGGGTGTGCGCAAGGGCGTAGCCCGTAGCCCCGGAGCGCAGCGGAGGGGTCGCTAGTAGGAGGCCGCAACGGCGCGCACCACCAGCTCACAGGGTCCGGCCTCCGGAGGCGACGCACTGCCGGACCGGGCCGCAAGGTCCGGTGCCCACCAGGGGCGCGGCACCAGGCGAGGAGAGCCGACCGGCGAGAGATCCACCCCCGGTAGCGGCGATGGAACCCGCCGGTTCCCTCAGCTGCCACCAGGGCCACCGAGGGAGAGCAGGAGAGGGCAGAGACCCCCGGCACGGCGCTCGACGGCCTCGTGCGGGCCGATCTCCCCTCGGCGCGGGTGCCGGGCCGTAGCAAACCGCGAACGGCCGCCTACGGAGCGCACGCGGCCGCGAGGTCGGGCAGGCGGCTGACCTGCGGTCGAAACGGGGAGTTGCGCCGTCTACGCGATCCGATCAATACAAAACAACTCGGAGTTGCTTGGGGGTGATCCTGGGGTTCAGACGGTCCGCTGACCTGCGGCATCAACGCCCGGTTGATGTGATGGAACCCGCCGGTTCCCTCGGGCCCGGTGTACGTGACCTGGTTGACGTACGGCGGCCGCCGATGACGTACCGGTCCAGCGCGGCCGCCGTCGAGGCCGGCCTACGCGAACAGGCGGCGGGCCAGGGCGGCGAGGGTGGCGGTCTGCGCCTCCACCTGGTCCACCTCGGCCGGGGTGATGCACTCGTGGCACAGCACGGTCGGGGCGCCGGTCTCCAGGTCGACCAGCACCCGCCCGAGGCGCAGCACCTCGCCACCGGCACCGATGACGAGACGGGTGCAGCGGGCGCAGTCGTCGCCCTGGTAGTCGGACACGGGGAACCTCCGGACGGATCGGGCGGGGCGGCGGAGGAGTATGCACCACCAGCTCGCCGGGGGCGGCGGTCCTCGAGGACGCGCGGCCGCGCGAAAGGCCGGCGGACATGGCGAGGGCCCGGCGCCGCACCCCGCGCCGGGCCCTCTCGCCCATCAACCACCACGGTCACCCGTGAGCGCAGGGGCCAGGGAGGAGGTGCCCC
>NZ_JBITRU010000059.1:0-25759 GCF_044540255.1 Streptomyces sp. NPDC086080 | reverse complement strand
TCGCCTTCACCGAGCTGCTCAACTTCCGGCTGCTGCCGAGGCTGAAGAACATCGGCAGCATCCGCCTGTACCGCCCGGACGACTCCCCGCCCGGCTGGCCGGCGCTCGGCGGCTCGCTGACGACCCGGGCCATCAAGTGGGACCTGATCGCCCAGCAGTACGACCAGATGGTCAAGTACGCCACCGCCCTGCGCCTGGGCACCACGGAGGCGGAACAGGTCCTGCGCCGCTTCACCCGCGGCGGCCCCAAACACCCCACCTACGCCGCGCTCGAAGAACTCGGCCGCGCGGTTCAGAACGCGGAGGTCGCCGAGGGTGATCAGCTGGCTAGCGTGGGCGATGCGAGTCACGGTGAGTGGCGTGGTCATGAGCTCTGGTCCCTTCGATGAGCTGCGGTGTTCGAGGAAGTGTCAGCGGCCGAGGTCGTCGATCGCGCCAAGCAGTTCTTCGGGCGTCTCAACCTGAGGCAGGTGACCGGAGCGGGGCAGCAGCGTGAACGTCGAACCGGGTAGCGTGGCGGCGTAGGCACGGCCGTAGCCGGGATTGGCTTCGTTCACTTCCGGCAGCAGCATTTGTCTGCGAGTTCGGGAGGCATCTGACGCGTAGACGCGTCAGGAATGTTCACGTGAATTGACGTCACCGCAGAGGAGATCGTCCTTCGCAAGTCGCTCCTGACCGAGGACGCTCATCGGTGTGAGCATGCTGCGTCTACTACAGTTCAGCGTGGGCCGTGACTGGCGCTGAGGTGGAGCACCACCGGGGAGCGGTCTGACGAGACGTCGTTGCCGTGCGCCTGGGCGAGTGGTCAGCAACGCCTGGAGGGCAACGATGTCCGAGACTCAGACGGCCCAGCTCATGGATGGCACCAGCCTCGCCAAACGCATCGTCGAAGAGGCTGCTGCCAAGGCGGCGGAGATCTCACGACGCACGGGGACCAGTCCCTGTCTGGCGACGGTGCTGGTGGGAGAGGACCCCGCGTCGGCCACGTACGTTCGCATGAAACGAGCGCGGTGCGCGAAGGCAGGCATCCAGTCCCGGCATATCGGTCTGCCCGCCACCACCACGACCGCCGAGCTGATCGACACCCTGGCTGACCTTTCCGGCGATCCGGAAGTGCACGGCATCCTGCTCCAACATCCTTGTGGCCCGCACATCGACGAGCGAGCGGCGTTCGAGGCCATCGCTCCGGAGAAGGACGTCGACGGGGTCACGATGCATTCCTTCGCCGCGATGAGCTTCGCGCTGCCAGGCTTCGTGTCCTGCACTCCGGGTGGGATCATGCAGCTGCTGGAAGCGTACGACGTCGAACTCGCCGGCAAGCACGCCGTCGTGGTGGGTCGCAGCGCGATTCTCGGCAAGCCAGCCGGGATGCTTCTGCTCGCCAAGGACGCAACCGTGACGTACTGCCACTCCCGCACGACGGACCTGTCGGCGATCGTCCGGGAAGCGGACGTCGTGGTAGCAGCCGTGGGACGGCCCAGGCTGATCCGCGGTGAGGACATCAAGCCTGGCGCGGTCGTGATCGACGCCGGCTACAACCCGGGCAACGTCGGCGATGTGGACTACGACACCGCCCTCACCCGGGCTCGTCTGATCACTCCGGTTCCCGGCGGTGTCGGGCCGATGACCATTGCCGTCCTGCTCGCGCAGACCGTGGAAGCCGCCGCGGACCAGCTCGGAATGCAGCGCCACTGACGCCTCGCCAGCAGCTCATGGGTGGCATGGCAGCAACGTTTCGACTCAAAACGGGAAACCGTGTGTCGAGCTGGCGGGCGGTGCTTGCGATGGCGGCTCGCCGCCCGTGAGGGCGGTGAGCCGCCGAGGAGGCTGCCCGAGAATGTGTCAGCCGGCCTTGGCGGGTTCTGCGGCCCGGGCTCGGGTGGTGGCGAGGCGGTAGGAGTCGGTTCCGGTCTCGATGATGGCGCCGTTGAAGGTGAGCCGGTCGACGATGGCCGCGCAAAGACGCGGGTCGGTGAACGTCTTCGTCCAGCCGCCGAACGACTCGTTGGAGGCGATGGCCACGCTGTTCTTTTCCTCGCGCTCGGTCAGGACCTGGAAGAGGAGTTCGGCGCCGTGCCGGTCGAGTTCCATGTAGCCGAGTTCGTCGATGCAGAGGAGATCGACGCGGCCGTAGCGGGCGATGGTCTTGTTCAGCTGCTTCTCGTCGGCGGCCTCGACCAGCTCGTTGACCAGCTTCGTGGCGAGCGTGTAGCGGACCCGGTAGCCCTTCATTGCGGCCTCGGTTCCCAGGGCGATGAGCATGTGGGACTTGCCGGTGCCGGAGTCTCCGATCAGGCAGAGCGGCTGGCTCTTCTTGATCCACTCGCAGCTGGCCAGGGTGTGGATGGTGGCCGGGTCGATGTTCGGGTTGGCGTCGAAGTCGAAGGTCCGCAGCGACTTCTCCCTCGGGAAGCCGGCCGCCTTGATCCTGCGTTCCGAGCGGCGGCGGGCCCGGTCGTCGCACTCGGCCATCAGCAGTTCGGCGAGGAAGCCGCGGTAAGTCATCTGGTCCTTCACCGCCCGGTCGGCGATGTCGGAGAACTCGTTGCGGATCGACGGCAGCCGCAGCATGCGGCAGGCGGTGTCGATGGCGGCGTCGGCGGCCTGCTCGGTCAAGCCTCTCTGGCGGGGCAAGGTCACTGGGCTTCTCCCTCTCGGTGGTCACCGCCGCTGGCGCGACGACGTCGGAGCAACTGGTCATAGGGGGTCACCGAGGGCAGCGGCCTGGTGTCCGGCGGAAGGTGGGCCAGCTTCCACTCGTGCAGAAACGTCACGGTCCCCGACACCCCAGAGCCACTGCCCGCAGGCCGGCCGGAGGCGGGTGGCCCGTCGTCGGCCTGCGCGGCTTTGCGGGCCTCCAGGGCGACCGCGTCCGCGGTCAGGGCCCCGGCCCGCAGGGCGGTGGCCAGCCCGGCGACCAGGTGCTCGTGGGGGATGTGCCGGGCCAGCAGCAGCACCTCGATCAGGGCCCGGGTGCCGTCCCGCTCGCCGTGGACCTTGCGGGCCTGAGCCCACCAGGCGTCGTGGACCGGGGTGAACTTGCCTGCGGAACGGGCCTGTTCGAGAGCGGTGGCGCCAGGGAAGGCGCCCGGCTTACGGATCAAGGCTTCGAGGTAGTGGTCCAGCTCCAGGCGGCAGCCAGCCTTGGCGATCAGCCGCTCATGCCGGGCCACTTCCACGTTCTGGTCATAAACGACCAGGTGAGAGGCGTGCAGCACCACCCGGACCCGCTTGCCAATCAGCCGGACCGGAACCGAGTAGCGGTTGGTGCGGACCGTGATCTGGCTGTAGCGGTCGACCCTGGGAGTGAATACCCGCCCGGTCTCGAACGGCTCCTGCGGCAGCGGCATCAGCAGCGGCTGTTCGACGGCGAAGTACTCGTCGATGGTCCGCGGCCGCGATCCGATCCGCCGCCGACCGTCGTGCAGGTCCCACTGCTCGACCATCTCGTTCAGCTCCGCCAGTGAGGAAACCTCCGGCACCGGGGTGAAGTGGTTGCGGCGGAAGTAGCCGATCTGTCCCTCGACCCCGCCCTTCTCGTGAGCGCCGTCGATGCCCGGGCGGCAGTAGAAGCTCTCGATGCCGAAATGCGATCTGAAGGCGATCCACCGGTCGGTTTCCACCCTCGCCCGGCTGAGCCCGAGCACCTGGGCGACAGCAGCCTTGAGGTTGTCGTAGCGGACCCGGCCTCGCGGGACACCGCCCAGCACCCGCAGCGCATGTACGTGCCCCTCGAAGAAGGCTTCTTGGCCGGCAGAGGCGAACACCCGGTGGACGGCCTTGCCCGAATACGACAAGCGGAAGGAGAACAGGTAGCAGGTCACCATCTCGCCGGCGAGCCGCACGGCCACGTCGCCGAAGTCGACCTCCGCCTCCATGCCGGGTGGGTGGGTCTGCGGGATGAACGCCTCGATGGGTGCCTTGCCCGCCTCCACCGCAATCTGCGGCTTCCGGTCGGCGACATAGCGCCTGACCATTGGATACGACACGTGGGCGCCGTGTTCCTCGACCAGCCGGTGGAAGATCCGCGTGACCGTGTGCCGCTGCTTGCGCGGCGCATCCAGGTCAGCCCGCAGGATCCCGTCGATCACCGCCTTGTACGGATCCAGCGCTGACGGCCGCGGCGGCAGCGGCTTGCGCGGCTCCGGCCAGGCCGAGTCCAGGGCCTTGCGCACCGTCCGCCAGGCGACGTTGTACTTGCGCTCCAGCTCCCGCATCGTCACGCCGGCCCGGTGGTCCCGACGGATCGCCGCGTACAGCTCGACCTTCGACATCTGCGGCATGACCAGGCCCTTTCACCGGGAACACCCCGATGCTGTCCTGGCAAGCCCCCCACTGCCTTCAAAACTCGTGAACATCACCCGACCGTGGAAACGGGCGCCTCCCAAACCCGTGTACAACCGCCGTCACGACTCGTGAACAAAGCCACGTCGGAAACGTCGAGCTCCTCAAGTAGCCCCACGTACGCCGCCGCGAGGTCCTTGGTGTTGGCAAGGGACGCCGGCCGGACGGTGCCACCGAAGCCCGGATGGGTAGGGAGCAGGACCCGGGAGTGGGTGCGCTCGGCGAGCAGGTCGGCGAAGCCCGTCATGGTCGCGACCCCGCCACCGCCGTGCAGCAGCAGGAACGGACGGGTCCGGTCGCGATCGGCCAGCGCGATGCCGGCGCCGTTGACCGTGATGGTGCTCGAACGGGTGGGCCGCAGGCTGCCGGCCGGAACGTTGGTGGTCATGATCCTCTCCCTGTCGTGAAGAGCTACCTAAGGAACCTTAGGTCAGGTTCCTTAGGTAAGCAACCTTGCATCAGTGATGCCTGCTTCCTAAGCTGGTGGGTATGCCTTCCAAGCAGGACGTCGGTCTGGCCATCAAGCGACTTCAGTGGCGCCATCACCGCGAGGCCAATCGGCGGCTGACGACCCAGGTCGGGGTGTCTCTCGTGCAGTGGGACGTGCTCCGCCGCATCCACCAGAGCCCCGACCTGTCCTTGCACGCCTTGGCCGAGGCGACGTTCCAGACCGATCAGTCGATGGGTGAACTCTCCAAGCGCATGATCAAGAGCGGCCTCATCGAACGCGTCGACGGCGCCGGACGGGCCGTACGCCACCGCCTCACCGAAGCCGGACTCGCTGCCTACCAAGCGGGATCCGGCATCGCCGACGAAGTCCTCGACGAGACCGTGGGCACGCTCACTGCCAAGGAGCGCGCAACGCTGTTCGACCTGATCGTGAAGGCGCTAGCCGACTGAACACCTGCGGCCCGTCAGCATGGACGCCATCGCGACGTGCAGCGCCTATCGCCGTACACATTCGGGACCTCGACCTCGACGATCTCGCGCAGTTAAGCCGGTCCGGCCGCACTCACACCGGGCCTGCCAGCCGCTCGCCGCCCGGCCGTCCCGGGTCTGCCCGCCGTTGGCGGCCAGCGTGGTGAAGGGCACCTCCGTATGCCGCACCCAGCGCCTGCCCTGCGCTGAGTTCGGCTGCGGATCTGGGTCCGGACGGCGGGACTGGAACCGGTCCACAGGGGCCGTACCGCGCTGAACTGCGCGAACATCGTCGCGGCAGCCCTTCAGTACTTGCGTTCTGTACGGTCGGCCGTCCTTCCTTGGGTTCACCGTGGCCGAGAATCCGTCAGTCTGAACGCCCTTGGGTTCGCATCCCACGCGAGGATCCCGCGCCCAATGCGAGCTCACCGCTCACCCACTATCCGCTCTGACCTGCGAAGGTTCCGAGTCTCCGCAGGTCAGCTGCAGGTTCGTTGGATTTTCCGCCATTGCTACCGGGGACCCCCTGTCCGCTCGCCCATCCGGGGAACCAGGATGATCCGCCGGAGGGCGCGCGGGCAGAACGTACGACGCTCGATCCATTCGTGCGGTGGACCGCCTTGGCATGACTGGATCAGGAACAGGCACTTAACACTGCTCTGACCCGCGCGGGTGCACGGGTCTGCACTGTTGACCTCAGCCGGGACGTTTCTGGTTCTCGATGTACTCCTTGATGACGGCGAGCGGGGCGCCCCCGCACGAGGCGGCGAAGTAGGACGGCGACCAGAAGTGCTCACCCCACAGGTACGTGCGGATGTGGCCGGGGAACTCCTGCCGCAGGCGCCGGGCGGAGACGCCCTTGAGGGAGCCGACGAGGCGGGAGATGGCGACCTTGGGCGGGTAGTGCACGAGCAGGTGGACGTGATCGCGTTCGCCGTTGAACTCCCGCAGTTCCGCGCCGAAGTCGGTGCACACGTCGCGCATGACCTCTTCGCAGCGTCGAAGGATCTCGTCGGTGAACGGTCCGCGCCGGTACTTGGGTGTGAAGACCAAGTGGGCATGCAGGGTGTGGACAACGCTACGACCCCTGCGAATATCGGGGTTTGGCTCCCAGCGTGGTGACATAGATCAATGCTACGATCACGCCCGTGAAGATCGTGACACAGGTCAAACTCATGCCGGATGCCGCGCAGGCATCCGCGCTTGAGCGCACCCTGCGCACGGTCAATGACGCCGCGAACTGGGTGTCGGAGGTGGCGTTCGAGCGCGGTGTGCCGCGTGAGTACGAGCTGCGCAAGTACACCTACCCCGAACTCAAAGCGCGGGGGCTGGGAGCGCAGGCCGCGCAACACGTCATCAAGAAGGTGCGCGACTCGTACACCACGCTCAAGGCCAACATCCGGGCCGGCAACCTCGGCAAAGAAGGCTCCAGGCGTCGCCGCAAGGCCGAGTCCAAGCCGGTCACCTTTCGCCCCGAGGCCGCCCAGCCGTATGACGACCGGTGCCTGAGCTGGCAGTACGACCAGCGGACCGTGTCCATCTGGACCATGGACGGCCGGGTCAGGAACGTGCCGTTCGTGTGCTCCGCCGACGCACTCAAGACGCTCCAGGCACACCGGCAGGGCGAATCCGACCTGATCGAGCGCGACGGCATGTTCTACCTCGTCGCCACCTGCGACGTGCCCGAGGCCGAGCAGTACGAGCCGGACGGCTTCATCGGCGTGGACCTCGGCATCGTCAACATCGCTACCACGTCCGACGGCTACCTCGCGGCCGGGCGGGGGCTCAACCGGTACCGCAGGCGACAGCTTGCCCTGCGTGCCAAGCTCCAGAAGAAGCGCACCAAGTCCGCCAAGCGGCGGCTCAAGGCCCGTGCCCGCAAGGAAGCACGGCACGCCGCCAACCAGAACCACATCATCTCCAAGACGATCGTGACCGAGGCTGAACGCACCGGGCGTGGCCTGTCCCTCGAAGAACTGGGGGGCATCCGCAACCGGGTACGGCTCCGCAAGCCCCAACGGGTCGCACTCCACTCCTGGGCCTTCGCCCAGCTCGCAGACTTCATCGTCTACAAGGCCAAGCGGGCCGGTGTGCCCCTGGTCTTCGTTGATCCCGCGTACACGTCGCAGACGTGCGCCGAGTGCGGCCACGTCGACAAGCGCAACCGTGTCGACCAGGGGCTTTTCATCTGCCGGGGGTGCGGGGTCGTTGCCCACGCCGACCGGAATGCTTCCCACAACCTCGCCACCCGTGGCGAGAGCGTGTGGAACGCGGGGCGTGAGTCACGCGTCCCTGCCACCCCATAGGGGTGTCTGGACGGAGGAGTCCACCCAGCAACCAGCTGGGCACTACCTCCAAGCCCGGCCCTACAGGGCCGGGTCAAGTTGACCTTCTCCTTCGCCGTCTCCCGCTCCGCCCTGGCCAGCAGCTTCGTCGCGATCAGCACCTCCAACAGATCCAGGGCGTCGTCGACCGCGCGAGTCGTCAGATAGACCGCGGTGGCCAGCAACGTGGCCAGTCGCCGCGAGTCACCGTGCCGGCGCAGCAGTGACGCCTTGCCGTCCACCCCGTACCGCGACAGCTCCTCCAGCCGCCGCGGCGGTATCGCGGACACGTCGACCTCGGCCATCCCAAAGTCGGCGATCTCCGCCGCCCGCGCGAGCGCCCACTTCATCTGGGGCCCGGAGATCCGGACCGGTCCCCGCCGCAGCCGGTCCAGCTCCGACACCCGGGCCCCCGGCGGCACCGTCAGCAGGGAATCGAGCACGGCCCGCTGACCAGTGCTCAGCAGCCCGTATAGGCTGTCCCACAGCCTCTGGTTCGCCGCCTCCCGCACCGAGGCCACCAGCCGAGCCAGCGTCGTCACCCCGGGCAGCAGCACCCGCCGCTCCCGCAGCCAACCCACCGACGCATCAAACAGCGCCTTCGGGCCCTCCCCGGTCGTCCAAGCCCGCGCATCCACCCATACCCGCAGCTCCGCCTCCGCCTCGGCGAACTCCGTGTACTCCAGAACGCGCCGCAGCTCACGGACGTGATCGAGCCGGGTGTTCTCCCGATCGCCGTACGTCTTCGCACCGATGCGTCCGCGATGCCGAGTTGCTCGGCGAGATAGTCGGCGACCTCCGGCGGCACGTCGGTCGGGTCGTCCAGGAACACCCCGAGATACCGCGCGGTCGTGAGCTGCGCCGCGAAGCCCAGCCGGTTGTGCGCCCGCCGCTTCGGCTCGATCAGCACCCGATCCGCGTCGTCCAGGAAGAAGAACCGCTCCAACTCCGTACGCGACGGCGCCCCGTCGTACGCCGCGTACGCCGCAGCCTGCGAATCCGTCAGAAACTCGACCGGCACCCCGGGCCTCCAGACAGTCAGTGAACAACACGACTGCCGAAGGCTCCGCCCCCACAGAGCCGCAGGTCAAAGCGCTCTCAGGCCCGCGAGGGGCTTAGCGCCGGTTTTCGTTCGGATGTTCCTCAACCCCCGACACCGTGTCAGCCGCTACCGCTAACTTTCGTTCGGATACTCCCCGAGGGCCGTCTCCTGCCAGGCCCGGCCACCGTGCCGGAGCGGTTCCCGGATCGCCGCGCCCCGGTGTGCGGCAGCGCCTCTACTGTCCGGGGTGGACGGCCTGGACACCGGTTCCCGCATACGCCTTGGGTGTCAGGGTGAGCAGGAAACGCCCGGTGGGAAAGGCGGGGGAGGGCCGGGCGGCGTGGATGGCGTGGACGGCGGCCCAGGAGTGCCCGAAGCGCAGCAGCTCGGTGGCCGTGACCGCGGCGTCGGTGTCGAAGGCCTCGATGCGGATGAACCGCAACCCTTTGATGTAGCCGAGGAGTCCGGGACGCTCGGCGTCACAGGCCGTCAGTGACAGCACCGGCGCGTACAGCGTTCCCAGTCCGCCGGAGGCCTGCACGTAGAACGCGGCGACGGACTCGTTGAACGGATCCTTCGGGTCGTACAGCGCCGCGGCGGTCGTGTGGTCCAGGACGACCGAGATCGCCCCCACTATGCGGCGGCCCGCGGAGCGTGCTGCGTCCCGCCCAGGCGTTCCAGCAGCGCTCGGGCCCGTGCTTCGGCCTCGGGGCTCGGCGCAGTCCCGAGGGCGGAGGCCAGCTCGGCGCGGGCCAGCTCAGCGCGTTCCGCATACTCGGCCTGAGTCGGCGTGCCCTGGGCGAGGTCCTCGACCAGCCCGCGGATGGTCGTGCCGTGCTCGGCGGCCAGCATGGCCAGTCGGTCACGTGCCGCCACACTCACTTTGATGCTCGTCTCATCCGCTGCCATACCCGCACTGTACCGCTTTTCTCTACTGCCGGTAGAGGAAGGTCGGAGCTGCTGGAGCCGGTCCCGTGTGCTGCTCACCGGCATACTCCCGTCGACCGGCGGCCTGGCCGAGCCGGTCGACCCGCCCGCGTGCCTGGACCGCGTACCCGCCGGTGACGACCACGGGTAGGGCGTGCCGTGGCGAGGACGTCGGACAGCAGGCGGCGGTGCAGGTCGCTGAGGTTCACGCGGCGGCGGACGCCTCACGGGCGAGCTCGGGGAAGGCGTCCTCCCACACGTCGCGGACATGCCTGCTGACCAGGGTGCGCAGCGCGGGCCACTGGGCGGCGAGCAGGTCCCGGTTCAGGAAGGCGAGGAGGTCCTGGCGCCGGCCCTCGGCCAGGACCGTGCGGTAGAGGCTCATCCTCTGACGCGGCCGGTCGAGGTCGTACGCGCGCAGGCCGGACCAGGTCACATGCAGGGGGAGTTCGACCCGTCCGTGCACCGGCCCGGCCAACTCGTCCAGGCGGCCGGGCAGACGGCCCGCGTACCGGGCACGCAGCACCTCTGCGGCGGAGGGCTCGAGTGAGCGGGAGTGCTGCGGATCCACGCCCGGCATTGTCCCTCCGTCCCGCCGCGCCCGTCGAAGGCCGGAGGACCCGGGCCCCGGGGACCCGTGGGACCCGACAGGGGTGTCGACATCCATCACCGCGACATCACCCCGTAAGATGCCGACGCACGTGTCGTCAAGATTCCGCAAAGTGGGCCGTCGTGGTGTGCCCTTGTCGCGTTCCCGCCGCCGCCCCTCCCGTCCTTCCCGTCCCTCGGAGATCCCGTGTTCCTTGCCCTCCGCGATCTGCGCTTCGCCCGCGGTCGCTTCGCCCTGATGGGTGCGGTGGTCGCGCTCATCGCCGTGCTGGGCGTACTGCTGTCCGGACTCGCCTCCGGCCTGGCTGACGCCGGCATATCCGGTCTGCGCGCCCTGCCCATGACCCACATGGCCTTCGACGAGAAGGCCACCAGCGAACAGTTCTCCCGTTCCACCGTGGAGCAGGAGGACTGGCAGGCCTGGGCCGAGGCCCCGGGTGTGGAGCGGGCGGAGCCGTTCGGGAACACCCTCGCCAACGCCCAGGTGACCGAAGGCGCCGAGAAGGGCGAACAGGTCAACCTCGCCGTCTTCGGCGTGGCACCGGACTCCCCCCTGGCTCCCGCCCCCACCAAAGGCGAAAGCCTGACGGAGGGCAGCGCGGGGATCGTCATCACCCAGGAGATCGCCGACCTGGGGGTCGAGATCGGGGACGTCCTTACCGCGGACAAGAGCGAGGTACGGCTGAAGGTCGTCGGTCTGCTCGACGACACCGTCTCCTACGGCCACATCGGCGTCGCCTACACCGACCTCGACACCTGGCGTCACCTGCACTACGGCCTGCCGGGCGAGCTGCCCGAGGCCGCCACCCGGCAGGCCACCGCCGTCGCCCTGACCCTGGAGCCGGGCGCCGACGTCTCCGCCGTGGAGAAGGCGACCGGCACCCGCGCCGACAGCAAGGAGACCACCTACGGGGCCTCCCCCGGCTACACGGCCGAGTCGAGCACCATGGCCCTGATCAAGGGCTTCCTGTACGCCATCTCCGCCCTCGTCGTCGGCGCGTTCTTCACCGTCTGGACCGTGCAGCGCAAGCCCGAGATCGCCCTGCTGAAGGCGCTCGGCGCGCCCACCGGGTACATCCTGCGCGACGCGCTGACGCAGGTCGTCGCCGTCCTCGTCGGCGCGACGGCCGTGGGCACCGCCGTCGGGCTGGCCCTGGGGAGCGCGATGATCGGCAAGGCGCCGTTCTCCCTCTCCGCCCCGGCCATCGCCACCTCCGCCGGCCTCCTCATCGGGCTCGGAGTCCTGGGCGCCGTCGTCGCCGTCCGCCGTATCACCGCCGTCGACCCCCTGACCGCTCTGGGAGCCACCCGATGACCGACCCGACGACCACGTCCGCCACCGACCACCGGGCCGCCACCGACCACCGGGCCGCCCCCGCCTCCGCGGGCTCCGCGACAGCCCCGGACGCCGCGGATTCCAAGGGACTGCACCTGCGCGACGTCTGCCTCACCCTGGGGGACGGCGACACGGCGGTGACCGCTCTCGACCATGTCGGCCTCACCGTCGCTCCCGGGGAGTTCGTCGCGGTCGTCGGCCCCTCGGGATCCGGCAAGTCCAGCCTCCTCGCCGTGGCCGGCGGCCTCCAGCGGCCCACCTCGGGCACGGTCCACATCGCCGGAACCGAGCTGACCGCCCTGTCGGACAAGCAGCGCACCGCGGCCCGCCGGCACCACATCGGTTTCGTCTTCCAGCAGTCGAACCTGCTGGCCTCCCTGACCGTCCGGGAACAGCTCCTGCTGCCCCTGCACATCGACGGACGCCTCGACGCCGCCGCCCGGTCCCGGGCCGACGAGCTCATCGAGGCGGTCGGGCTCTCGCACCGCGCCGGCTCCCGCCCGCACCAGCTGTCCGGCGGCGAGCGTCAGCGCGCGGGCCTGGCCCGGGCGCTGATGACCTCCCCCGCGGTCCTGCTGGTGGACGAACCCACCTCCGCGCTGGACCGGGTACGTTCGGCCGAGGCCGTGCGGCTGATCGCCGAGCAGACCCATGAACGCGGCACCGCCACGGTCATGGTCACCCACGACACGGCGATAATGGACGCTGCCGACCGGGTGCACGAGATGACCGACGGCCGCCTGTCCTGACCGGGGCCTCGGGCCGACGCGCCGGCACCAGCCCGTTCGTCACCCGCCCGTTCCTCACCCCCGGGAGCCGCTCCGCATGCCGAAGATCAACGCCCCCACCGTCGCCGAACACCGCGCCCAGCAGCGCGCGGCGCTGGTCGGGGCGGCGATCGACCTCCTGGTGAACGAGGGCGCCGCCGCCGTCACCCCGACGGCGGTCGGCGCCCGGGCGGGCCTGGCCCGCTCCAGCGTGTACCAGTACTTCGACTCCTCGGCGGCCCTGCTGGCCACCGTCATGGAAGAGGCGTTCCGGCGGTCGAACCAGGCGCTCGCCGACGCCATGGCCACGGCGAGCGGCCCGGTGGAACGGGTCGAGGCGTTCTTCAGGGAAAGCCTCCGCCTCGGTGCCGAGGGCGCACACCGGCCCGCGGCAGCCCTCATGAGCGCCGGGCTCCCGCCCGCCGCGCTGGAACGGCTGATGGAGCTCCATCTGGAGCAGGTCGAGCCCTTCCGCGCCGCCGTACGGGAGATCGGCGCCCCCGACCCCTCGCTCACGGCGGACCTGATCGCCGGAATGCTGCACACGGCCCTCAACGCCGTGGAGCACGGCGCCCCCCTCGGCACCGTGACGGACCGCACCCTCGAACTGGTACGCCGCTGTCTTTCCCCGGCCGGCGGCCACAGCGAACCGTGAACCCGCCACAGGATGATCCTGGAGCCGTGACGGTCTACGACCGGCCCCTCATCAAGCCGGAGGACGACCCACTGTCGAAGGTGCCGCTCGGCGGCTTCGACAGCACTGCCTGACAACGGGGCGTCGCCCGCCGGGAGTTCAGCGAGCGGCGTTCCACTCTCGATCGAGGATGGCGTGCACGACGGAGTCACGCCACTTCCCGGCCTTGAACACGTGCTCCCGGATGGTCCCCTCCTCGACCATGCCTGCGGCTTCCATCGTGCGGGCGGAGGCGGTGTTGAGAGGGGACCGTGCACCCCAGACGCGGTGAAGGTCCAGATCATCGAACGCGACGCCGAGAAGCAGCTTCACCGTCTCCAGCCCGTACCCAACGCCCCAGGAAGCGGGGCGCAGCGCAAAGCCCATAGTGGCGCCACGCTGCTGGTGCGGGTCCGTGGCCAGGCGGCCGAACCCGATCAGCTCCGCCGTCTCCCGCTCGATGACGGCAAGGGCGTACTCGGTGTGGGGTGTTGCGGTGGCTGCGGCGACGGACCGCGTCACGATCTGTTCGACCTGCTCACCATCACTCCCGAAGGGGAGACGACCCTGTCACGCGATGGATGGACCGCGACGCTGTAACTCCGCACAGCCCACGGCGATGGGTTGGCGCGGCAGACTGAACCAAAACCGACAAGGGAGGGGGCGCCCCGATGGAAGACGAACCTCTCGATGAGTGGGCAGCACACCGAGAGCAACAGCGCCCCAGGGCCGGGGAACGCCGCACGGTCCCGCTCGGAGAACAGGCAGAACGGGGAAGCCACGTCGACCCGGACGTGCCGCGCGGCATCCAGGAATGGAACGACCATGAGTGGACCCCGGCCGGAATCGCCGAGGACCACCAGACCGCCGCGGCTGAGACCGGCCAGGATTCCACGTCCCGCGCCGAACGTGTTCCTCTGCCCACATTCAGCAAACTGCCCCCCGCGCCCGAACCCTGGCGCCCGACCGAGCCGTGGTATCGGCACTGACAGCCGGAGACGGCTGGTAAAAGCCGCTTCCCGGCCTCCGAACCCCCACCCCGGCGGGAGTTCGGAGGTTACGAGTGTGCGTTACTTGGGCCGGTTCATGCCGGATCCGCGGCAGGTGCCGGCGGAGGTGGCCAAGTACCTGGCACCCCAGCCCGCGCACGGCGGCGTGCTCGTCGAGCAGGGCGCGGGCCTGGCCGTAGGAGAGTCGAGCCAGGTCGGCGTCCGGGCGGTCTCCAACACGAAGTCCTCGTGGGCCTGTCCGCGGCTCCGGGTGCCCTCGGCCTTGACCGGGCAGCGGCGGGCGGCGAGGTCCAGGTCCTCGATGTTCACGCTGAGGATCTCCTCCGCGCGGGCGGGCTCAGGAGAACTCACGGGATGTCGCACAAGCGACCCGACTCCGGAGTCGGGTCGCTTCACCGCGCTGCACCAGCCTTCAGCCACCGACAGCCCGCAAGTGGCGCCCGGCAGCGCCCCGATCCTCGAACAGGGCCGGAGCGAGCCGGTAGTGCTTGACGCTCCCCACACTGCCGGTGATCTCCAGCCAGCCGGCCTCAAGCAGCTCCTTGCGGGTGCGAGAAAGCACCGGAGGCGTCATCCCTGCGGTGGCCGCCAGCTCGCCGGCCTTGATCATCACCGTTCCGTCGGGCCGCTGCTCCGAGGATGCGTAGAGGATGACGACGATCCGCTGGTTGGGGCTGAGGACGCGCCCCGTCTTCCGGAGCAGGTACTGGACGTCTTCCGCGTCATGAATCCTCATCAGACCTCGCATTCTTCCGACGCCGGCGGTCATAGGGCTCGCGCACCCTGGTCTCTGGCGGATTCCAGTGCTTCACGGCTTCACGGTGGGCGAAGCCAGTACCGATGAAGGCGAGGTAGGGCGTGCACCTGTAGAAGGTGGTCCGCCCGAGTCCACCCGCCTCGACCAGCAGCCGAGCCTGCTTGAGAACCTTTACCGCTCTCGACAGAGCATCCGGGCTCATACCGAGTTCTGCCGCGATATCAGCACCCGTCCGCATGATGGCCTCTTCGCTCGTCTCCGTGGCAAACCAGTACCAGACGAGGACGCGGAACTCCCGGTCGGTCAGACCTGAAGCGGCTGACGCCAACTCGCGGCCCTTGCGGATGCCCACGTTGACGTGAGCTCCGTCGAACGCGTAGGTGGCACGGTACACCTCCTCGAATTCACCCGTGTCCTGATCGACCAGGGCGAGGATCTTCCGCGCCTGCTCTGCCATCTGAGGGCCGTCTCTGCAAGTCGGTATGGGGCCGGTAGGCGATCAGGCCCGGGGAACAGACCACTTACCAGGGAAAGCATTACCACATTGCTAAGTGATCCCGCTGCACAGTCGAATCGGTGTGCCATGTGAGCAGTGTGCTCATGGGTACGTGATCCGATCCTGGAGTCGGATCAACCCGATCCTGGAGTCGGCATACCCGATCCTGGAGTCGGGTATGCCGACTCCCCAGTCGGATCACATTGCGCGTTTCTGCAGGTCAGCGCCGCGCTGACGACTGCGATCTCTTCATGCACGTAGGACACCGAGCACCCCACTCCCCAGGGAGCCCTCAGGGCCGGCGCAGGCGCCGGTCCTCGGGCGTGCCAGGTCCTTGCCGTCTTCCGGGTGCGGATCGAGGGACGCTGGCGTGGGCAACAACAGGACAGCGTGGTTGGTGTCATCTGTGGCTGAGGTGACATACGCGCGCCTGCACGGTCGGCCTGGCCACCGTCGTGGCTGACTTGTGGGGGCTGAGGTGGTACAGGGGCATCCAGGGGCTGAGCACTGTGACTGTGTTGTGTGGGGGGTACGCCCAGTGGTCCGAGGGTGATCGTGATGCCACGGAAGGGCTCGCGCCGCATGTACTGGCAGCCCTGGAGGACCTGCGCACGGCAACTGCGTCGCTGGGCTGATCGATGCCACCCGGCTGTTCATCGACCGGGCCCTGTCGGGCGCCGCGTCGGCCACCGTCCGAGTACGGGCTTCTTCAAAAGACCTGAGGCGACGCCGCCCCTCCGTAACGCAAGCTGACTCGGTCGAAGGGAGCGAGTACACGTATCCGGTTGTGGCCGGTTCTCGGCCTGCCGGAGGTGGGTGACGCTCTGTGGCCGACGGCGTGAGCGCTGCTGTTCCGCCCCCTGGCGTGCCACTCCGTTGCCTGGTTCAACCTCCGCGATTTTTCTGTGGAGTCCAGCCTGCCGGGGGCGCGAGCAGATCTCCACCTGGCCCGGGTCGCCCTCGCCGATGATGGTCACCCGCGTCCTGATCACCAGGTTCTCCGGGTGGCGTCCGGGCGCCGCCCGGATCACCGCGCCGGTGCGGGCCCGGGCGAGCGCATCGCCGAGGGTACGGGCGTCACCCGGCCGGTCGGGGAGACCGTGAGCGGCTGCCGTGACACGCGCCTCGAACCTCCTGATCGTCGTCGCCGCCGTCCGGCCTGCGGGAACGCGGGCACCGCACCAACATCTCTCACTGCCGGAACGGCGCCGCACGCCCCGCCGACGGGTACGGGCCGCAATCCGGCCTCCGGGGGACCGTGGTCGTCCCTTCCGGGACGCATGACGGCCCCTGCGGGGCACCGGCGTCGTCGGCGGCGGGCCACGAGAGGGCGGGTGGGCCTTCAACACCGCCTGCCACGTGCGGCGTTGGCCCTCCGGGCGCGGGCAGCCGACTGCCTATCATCACGCCATGCGAAGCTCCACCGGGCGCCTGCCGGCCGCCCTCGCGACCGCCGTCGCCCTCGCGGCCACCGCCGTCGCGCCGGCCGCCGCGGCGCCCTCGCCGTCGCCGTTGCCGGACACGGGGCAGTCCTCCGCCATCGGGCAGGC
Organism: Streptomyces sp. NPDC086080; assembly: GCF_044540255.1. Classification (NCBI taxonomy): domain Bacteria; kingdom Bacillati; phylum Actinomycetota; class Actinomycetes; order Kitasatosporales; family Streptomycetaceae; genus Streptomyces; species Streptomyces sp. NPDC086080. The sequence goes on along the minus strand of NZ_JBITRU010000059.1, from coordinate 9,006 downwards.
CTCCGCCACCGGACGGGACGTCACCGTGCTGCCCCCGCTGCCGGTCCGGCTCGGCGACGGCCGGCCGTGCACCGCTCCGTCCGAACGGACCGCCACCGGCACCACCTGGACCGCCCCCGTGCTCGGGCTGGCCCGCGCCCAACGGCTCGCCCGGGGCGCCGGGGTCACCGTCGCGGTGGTCGACTCCGGGGTCGCCCCCGACATCGCCGGGCTGTCCGGCCGGGTCACCGGCGCCGACGGGGACTGCCTGGGGCACGGGAGTTTCACCGCGAGCCTGATCGCCGCCGCGCCCCGCACGGACAGCGGTGTGACCGGCGTGGCCCCCGGCGCCGAGGTCCTGGCGCTGCGCGGCACCGACGCCCGGGGCGTGTACTCCGCCGGCCCGGTCGCCGCCGGGATCCGCGAGGCCGCCGACCGGGGCGCCGACGTCATCTACACCGGAGCCGCCCTGACCGACGGCCGCGCCGAACTGGCCGACGCCGTCACCTACGCCACCGGCAAGGGCGCCCTGGTCGTCGCCCCGGCCGCCCCCGACGCGCTGCCCGGGCAGGACAGCGGCGCCGACGATGCGGGCGGCGCCGGGGACACCCCGCCGTCCGGCGGCCCGTACTGGCCCGCCGCCGCGCCGGAGGCCCTGTCGGTGGTGGACTTCGGGCCGTCCGGCACCCGGCCCGACGGTGCCCCGGCCGCCCACCGCCCGGACCTGGCCGCGCCCGGCGACTCCGTGGTCGGCTCCGGGCCGGGCGGCAAGGGCCACTACATCGCCTTCGGGTCCTCGCTGGCCGCCGCCTGCGCCGCCGGCGCGGCCGCGCTGGTACGGGAACGGCACCCCGGACTGGGCCCCGGCCAGGTCAGGGCACGGCTGCTGCGCACCGCGTACCCGGCCGGGGTGCCCCGCCTCGATCCCTACGCCGCGCTCTCCCTGGACACCGGCACCGGCCCGGCCGCCCGGAGCGCCGCCGCCCCACCCGCCCGGATCCCCGCGCCCGCCGACACCGGCTCCCGGAACACCGCGCTCGCGGTCTCCGGGGTGTGCCTGGCGGTCATCGTGCTGTTCGGCGCGGCGGCCGCGGTGCTCCCCCGCGGCCGCACCCGCCACTGGACCCCACCCGGGGTCGGCTAGGGGACGCGGGGACCGGGCCGGCGCGCCGGTTGCCGAGGGCTCGGCCCCGGCGCCCGCCCGTGTCCGCCCGGACTCCTGCCGCACCGCGACACCCGGCGCGCCGTGGCGCCTCGACTGCCGCGGGGTCCGGCGGCCGGTGTCCGGCGCACCGGGCGGGGACACGGGCGCCACCTGCCGGGGAAACCCCGCGAGCAGTGGCGACCGACCGCCCGGGCAAGGAGGCGGGTCGGGTGGCCGCGCGAAGGATCCGGTGACCGCATCCCGTCCTACGCCGGGCTCCCGTCCTACGCCGCGCCCCCGTCGTCCAGCAGGGCCGTCTGGATCTGGACCGCCTTGCGGCGGGCGACGCGCAGGGCGCGGCCCGGGACGAGGGGGCGGCCCTTGACGTTGTCGAAGAGGTAGCCCTCGCTGGGCGGGCAGGACATCAGCAGCGCCGGGGTGTTGACCTCCAGGAGCCTGCGCAGCAGGGAGTCGCCGACCGCCCGGCCGGCACCGGCGGCGGAGCGGGCCACGACGAGGTGCAGCCCGACTTCGTGACCGAGCGGGATGTGGTCGTTGAGCGGGGCGAACGGCTGGGTCATGGGGCCGGTGCCGAGCATGTCGTAGTCGTCGACCAGGATGAACAGCCGGGGTCCGGACCACCAGTCGCAGTGCCGAATCCGCGACGGGGCGATGTCCTCGCCGGGCACCCGCTGGGTGATCCCCTTGGCCGCGCCCTCCACGAACTCGCTGAGGCCGTCCATGGAGACGGCGTGCCCGAGCCGGTACTCCTCCGGCACCGCCTCGACCAGTTCGCGCCGGTAGTCGACGGTCATGATGCGGGCCTCGTCCGGGGTGAAGCGGGCGGTGATGCCCTGGACGATCAGCCGCAGCAGGTTGGTCTTGCCGCACTCGGTGTCGCCCACCACGACCAGGTGCGGGCTCTCGGCGAAGTCGTGCCAGACCGGGGCGAGTTCGTTCTCCTCCACGCCCAGCGGGACGCGCAGGTTGTAGGGGCCCAGCTCGGGCTCGGGCAGGTGGGCCGCCGGGAGGGTGACCGGCAGCATCCGCACCGGCGGCGCGAGGGGCCCCCGCCAGCTCTCCGCGACCCCGGCGACCAGCTCCTCCACGCCCACGGCCAGGTCCTCGGCGTCCTCGACGTTGTCGACGCGCGGGAGCGCGGCCTGGTACTGCAGTTTCTCGGGGGTCAGGCCACGGCCCGGGATCCGGGGCAGCGCGGCCGACTTGCGCGAGTCGATCTGCGAGTCCATCGCGTCGCCCATCCGCAGCTCCAGCTGGGTGCCGGCCTGGTCACGGACCGCCGACGACAGCTCGATCCAGCGGGCGGTGGCGACGATCAGGTGCACGCCGTAGTTCAGGCCCCGGGTGGCGATCGCGTTGAGGGTGGGGATGAGCTGGTCGAAGTCCTGCCGTACGGTCTGCCAGCCGTCGACGACCAGGAACACGTCACCATACGGCTCGTCGGCGAACTCCCCGGCCGCGCGCCGCTTGCGGTAGGTGGCCATCGAGTCGATGCCCTGCGTCAGGAAGAACTGCTCCCGCTTGCCCAGCACACCGTTGACCTCGGCAACGGTGCGGCTCACCCGTTCGGCGTCCATCCGGGTCGCGATCCCGCCGACGTGCGGCAGCCCGGCGAGGGCGGACAGCGAGCCGCCGCCGAAGTCCAGGCAGTAGAACTGCGCTTCGCGCGGGGTGTGGGTGAGGGCCAGCGCGGTGACGAGGGTACGGATCAGGGTGCTCTTGCCGCTCTGCGGGCCGCCGGCGACGGCGACATGACCGCCGGCCGCCGACAGGTCCACGGTGAGCAGGTCGCGGAGCTGGTCGAAGGGCCGGTCGACGATGCCCACCGGCACGGTCAGCCTGCCGCGCCCGGCCCAGCCCACGGTGGTCAGGCCGTACTCCGGGTCAGGGGTCAGCGGCGGCAGCACCTGGTCCAGGGTCGGCGGCACGTCCAGCGGGGGCAGCCACACCTGGTGGGCCGGGGGGCCGGAGCCGCGCAGCCGCTCCAGGGCCAGGGACAGCAGGGTGTGACCGGTCTCCTCCTCGTCCGATGGGGGCGTCGTCCCGGGCGGCTCGGGCGCGGTGCTCTCCTCCGCCGGGGAGCGCGGCACCACCCACCCCGACGTCCACGGCACCACCTGGCTCGCCGCCCGAGCCTGCGTGACCGGCCCCCGGCGCCGCCGGTACGGGCCGGAGACGTACGCGGCGCGGAACCGGGTCAGCGCCTCCACCCCGCTCTTGAGGTAACCGCTGCCCGGCTGCGGGGGCAGCTCGTAGGCGTCCGGCACGCCGAGCACGCCCCGGCTCTCCATCGCGGAGAACGTCCGCAGCCCGATCCGGTACGACAGATGGCCCTCGAGCTGGTGGATGCGGCCCTCGTCGAGACGCTGCGAGGCCAGCAGCAGATGCACCCCGAGGCTGCGGCCGAGCCGGCCGATCATCACGAACAGCTCCATGAAGTCGCGGTGCGCGGAGAGCAGTTCGCTGAACTCGTCGACGACCACGAACAGGCTGGGCAGCGGCTGCAGCGGCGTACCGGCCTGCCGCGCCTTCTCGTACTCCAGGGCGGAGGTGTAGTTGCCGGCGGCGCGCAGCAGTTCCTGGCGGCGGATCAGCTCGCCGTGCAGGGCGTCCTGCATCCGGGAGACCAGCGCCACCTCGTCGGCGAGGTTGGTGATGACCGCGGAGGTGTGCGGAAGCTCGTCCAGACCGAGGAAGGTGGCGCCGCCCTTGAAGTCGACGAGGACGAAGTTCAGCGTCTCGGAGGAGTTCGTCAGGGCCAGCGCCAGCACCAGGGTGCGCAGCAGTTCGCTCTTGCCGGAGCCGGTCGCGCCGATCAGCATGCCGTGCGGTCCCGTACCGCCCTGCGCGGACTCCTTGATGTCCAGCTCCACCGGCCGGCCCTCCGCGCTCACCGCGATCGGCACCCGCAGCCGGGCGGCGCCGCCGAACCGGGCCCACACCTCGGCGGGTTCGTACCGTTCCAGGTCGGGGATGCCCAGCAGACCGGTCAGCTCCACCTCGGCGAACGGCCGCGAGGTGTCCACCACACCGGTGTTCATCCGGTACGGCGCCAGCAGCCGGGCCAGCGCCAGCGCACCGGCCGGGCCCAGCCGGTCCGGCACGCCCAGCGACGTGGTCTGTTCCCGGCGGTCCCGGTCGGTGCGCACCAGGGCCAGTTCGTCCGCCGTCACCTCCAGGCGCAGGGTGGTGCGCCCGGGCCGCCAGGTCAGCGAGCCGCCCACATCGATCACCACGGCGTTGCGGAAGCCCGCCCCGTCGAAGCGGTGCCCCGCCGGCACCGGGCAGCCGTCGACCACGACGACGGTGAACGGCTCCTCCCGCCCCACCGGCGCCTCCGGGTCGGCCGCGGGCCGGTCCTGGAACTCCGCGCCCAGCAGGTTCTCCAGCTCACCGAAGGCCGAGGCGATCATGCGGGCCGGGCCGGCCCCGTCGTTCTCGTGCGGGTGCAGACTGTGCGGCAGCCACTTCGCCCACTCCCACTCGGCGCGCCGCTCGTCCGACACGCACAGCGCGATCCACACGTCGTCGGGGGCGTGGAACAGGGCGAGCTGGGCGAGCAGCGCCCGTACCAGTGCGCGCGCCGCCTCGTCGTCGTCGCCGCGCAGCAGCACCTTGGACCAGGCCCGCAGATAGATCCCGATGGGCTGGTCCGGGACGGTGGAGTAGGCGCGGATGAAGCTGCGCAGCGCGTGTGCGGTGAGCGGTTCCAGGTCCTCCACCGGTGTGTCGGAGGGCGCGAGCAGCTTGACCGCCATGTTCTGCTGGCCCACACCGGCCCGTACCTCGGTGAAGTCCTCGTCGGTGGCGCGGCGTTCCCACAGCCGGGTGCTGGACACCAGGGAGGCCAGGGCGTCCGGGTGCGGGTGCCGCCAGGACAGGGCCCGCTGCTGCCGGGCGATGGTGGAGCGGACCGTGCGCCGGGTCCGGGACAGGTACCGCAGGTAGTCGCGGCGTTCCCCCTTCAGTGTCTGCTTGCGTTCCGCGGCCTTCCGCATGGTCTGGCCGACGATCATCACCGCGGCGCCGAGCACCATCACGCCGAGCGCGATGTACAGGAAGCCGTTGGAACCGGACTGCCCGGTGCCGCCGCGCATGTACATCAGCATCATCGACACCGACATCAGCGCCATCGGCAGGTACGTCCACACCGAGGAGGAGTCCGGCTGCACCTCGGGCAGGCCGGGCGGTTCCTGGAGGGTCATCTCCCCCGAGGGCATGTCCGGGCCGCGGCGGCGCGCGGGCCTGCGGTACGGGATGACGCTCAACGCGTGGCCTCCTTGACGGCGGTGATCGAGCGGTCCGCCGCGCGGCCGTGCTCTCCCGAGGGGATTCCCCTGGCTTCTTCCGGCTTCCGCCGGTCCTTCTTCAAGGGATTCCATGGCTTCCCTCAGGGGATTCCATGGCTTCCGATCCTGCACCAGCCGGGAATCCGCTCCGGAAAGCGCACGAAAATTTACCAGGCAACGGAAGGACAGAGGAGTGGAACGGAAGGGACACATTCCCGGCACGAAAGTGCCGGGAATCGGGGGCTGCCGGGGACATGACTCCGAAGGGAGAACCCGACCGTCCACCCGGTGAATCCGATGGCATCCGGCGAATACCGCGGAGAATGGCCGTCCGCGCACCGGTGAACCCGGCCGGAGTCGCATACGGATGACTCCGGCGGCCCTTTCGGACGTCGTTCTCACCGCCCGGTCGTTGCCGTTAGGCTCGAGCGGCCGTGGAAAACGGGGCCGCGCGCCGACGCCGCCGTCCGACGACGGACGGTGAACAGCAGACGGTGAACGGTGAACGGCGGACGCCCGGTACCGCACCGGCATTCCGCACCCGGAATTGCCGCACAGACATTCCCGCACCGCGAGCGGGCGGCCTGCCAGGAAGCGCGAACGACCCATGACTGACACCGTGTCGGCGGCTCTGTGCCGGCTGACCGTACGTGCCCCCGACCGGACCGTCGACCTCGCCGTGCCCACCGACATACCGGTCGCCGACCTGCTCCCCGCACTCGTCGAGTACGGCGGTGAGGACCTGGGCGAGGCGGGCGCCGGGCACGAGGGCTGGACGCTCCAGCGCCTCGGTGGTCACCCGCTCGACCCGGAGAGCACCCTGGCCGCGCTCGGCCTGCGCGACGGCGAGGTCCTGCATCTGCGGCCGCGCGCGGAGACCCTGCCCGAGGTGCATCTCGACGACCTGGTCGACGGCATCTCCACCGCGCTGCGGGACCGGCCGCACGGCTGGAACCCCGCCGTCGGCCGCCGGACGCTGTACGGCCTGGGCGCCGCCGCCCTCGCCCTGGGCCTGCTGGTCCTGGCCCAGCCCGGCCCGGACGGCTGGCTGCGAGCCGTGGTCGCCACGGCCGCCGGTCTGCTGCTCATCGCCGGGGCCGGGTCGGCCTCCCGCGCGGTCGGTGACCCCGCGGCCGGCTCGGTACTGGGCCTGGCCGCCACCGGCTACATCGCCCTGGCCGGCTGGCTGCTGCCGGGCGGAGCGGCGGCCGACGGCAGCGCCCCGCTCGCGGCCTGCGCCACCACCGCCGGCGCGGCGGTGCTCGCGCTCGCCGCGGTCGGGACGTACCCGGCGCTCTTCCTGGGCGTCGCCGTGACCGCGGCGGCCGGGGCGCTGGGGTCGGTGCTGCTGCTGTACGGGCTGACCGTCCCGGAGGCGTCCGGCGCCCTGGCGGTGGCCGTGATGCTCTTCGGCGGGTTCGTGCCGTCGCTGTCCTTCCGGCTCTCCGGGATGCGGATGCCCCCGCTGCCCACCAACGCCCGGCAGCTCCAGGAGGGCATCGACCCGTACCCGACCGACGCGGTCCGCGACCGCTCGGTGCAGGGAGACGGCTGGATGACCGCCTTCTACGGGGCGATCGGACTGATCTGCCTGCCCTGTCTGGCCGGGCTGCTCGCCCGTCCGACCACCCCCGGTGTGTGGACCGCCGTGGCGCTCTCCGCGCTGCTGCTCCTGCACAGCAGAGGGCTGGGCAACGTCTGGCAGCGCCTGGCGCTCACCGCCGCCGGGGCGTTCGGGACGGCGCTGCTGCTGTACGGCCCGGCGCGCGGGGTGGCGTCCACCCAGACCCGGCTGCTGCTGTGTGCCGCGCTGCTCACCCTCGCCGCCGGTCTGATGATCGCCTCCTGGACGGTGCCGGGCCGCCGGCTGGTGCCGTACTGGGGCCGGGCCGCCGAACTGCTGCACTCCCTCGCCGCGATGAGTCTGATCCCGCTGATGTTCTGGTCGGTGGGCCTGTACGGCCTGCTGCGCGGGCTCAACGGCTGAGCGGGGGCGTCGAAGCATGCGGAACAAACGTGACCAGGTCCAGGCGCACATGTTCGTGATGAGCCGGCTGACCTCGGCCATGATGCGCGCCGAGACCGACGACGCGGAGAGCCCCAACGGCCGTACCAACCGGGGCGCCCTGATCGGCGTGCTCATCACGGCCCTGGTGTGCGCCGGCGCGTTCGTCGTCGGGTTGCTGCTGCCCGGCGGCAACGACTCCTGGCGCGCACCCGGCGCCCTCGTCGTCGACAAGGACACCGGCGCCTCCTATCTCTACCTCGACGGACGGCTGCGCCCGGTGCGCAACTACGCCTCCGCCCGGCTGATCGCCGGCGCCGGCATGAAGACCGTCTCCGTCGGCAACTCCTCGCTGCGCCGCGCCCCGCACGGGGCGCCGGTGGGCCTGCCCGGCGCCCCGGACGCGCTGCCGGACCCGGCCGACCTGGACACCGGCCCCTGGCGGGTGTGCGCGACCGTCCGCACCGCGAAGAAGACCACCACCGCCGCCGGTACGACCCTGGTCGTCGGCGCCGGCCCGGCCTCCGGCATCGACGGCGCGCGCGGCCTGGGCGAGAGGGAGGGCGTCCTGGTCACCGGGCCCGACCGCGCGGTCTGGCTGCTGTGGCGGGGCACCCGGCTGCGGCTGGACGACCGCACCGGCGTACTCGACGCCCTCGGCTACGGGGCCCTGCCGCTGCGTCCGGTCTCGGCGGCCTTCCTCGACGCCCTTCCGCAGGGTCCCGACCTCGCGCCGCCGGACCTGCCCGGCCGCGGCGGGGCGGGGCCCCGGCTGGACGGCCACGCCACCCGGATCGGGCAGATCTTCCAGGTCGACGTCCCCGGCTCGGACCCCCGCTACCACCTGCTGACCGAGGACGGCCTGACTCCGCTCACCGCCACCCGTACCGCCCTGGTGCTGGCCGACCCCCGCACCCGCACCGAGGCGTACGGCGGGAGCACCCCGCAGGCCGTACCGCTCGGCGCCGAGGCGCTCACCGGCCACCAGGCCGGGCCCCAGGGTGCGCCGGGTGACGACGAACTGCCCCCCGCCCCGCCGGAGATCCTCGACCTGCCCGCCGACCGGGCGGTGTGCGCGGAGACCGAGTCGTCCGGCGCCGCCGTCCGCACCGCCGTGTCCCTGCTGCCGGTCACCGTCCTGGGCACACCCGCCCAGCCGCCCGGCTCGGACGCCGCGCCGGCCTGCCTGCCGGTGGACGCCATCACCGTACGGCCGGGTGCGGGCGCGCTGGTCCGCGCGGCGGGGGCGGGCGGCGGGGAACTCGGCGACACCGGTTTCCTGGTGACGGACAACGGTGTGAAGTACCGCCTGGCAGGCAGCGGGGCCGCGACCGCCCTCGGCTACGGCACGGGCGACGCCCGGCGGCTGCCGGCCCACCTGCTGGCGATGCTCCCCACCGGCCCGGACCTCGACCCGGCGGCGGCGATGGCCGGCCGGGCCGGCACGACGGTGCGGTGCGGAACGGAGAAGCGTTGACTTCCTCCCCCTCCTGAAGGAGGGGGATTCCTACGGCTCGCGCCGTGGGGTTTTCTGCTTCATCGCCGACTGCCCGCCCGGAGTACTCCGT
>NZ_JBITRU010000058.1:0-26416 GCF_044540255.1 Streptomyces sp. NPDC086080 | reverse complement strand
GGCGCTGCCCCCGGACCCCCGCTCCTCAAACGCCGGAGGGGCTGACTTCAGCCCCTCCGGCGTTTGAGGAGCGGGGTCTGGGGCGGAGCCCCAGGGTCGGGACGGGAAGGGGCGGCGGGGGCGAGAGAAGGCTCACGGCGGAGCCGTCGACCCCCGCGGCGTCAGGACCGGCGTCGGCACCGGGTGCGACCCCGGCCCCTCCCCGGTGATGACACCGAACAGCGTCCGCGCCACCTCCGCACCGAAACCATGCACATCATGGCTCATCGCCGACAGCGTCGGATGCGTCAGCCGGCACAACTGCGAGTCGTCCCACGCCAGCAGCGACACATCGTCCGGCACCCGCAACCCCATCTCCGACGCCACCGACAACCCCGCCACCGCCATGATGTCGTTGTCGTACACGATCGCCGTCGGCCGCTCACCCGCGGCCGCGGTCAGCAGCGACCGCGTCGCCCGCGCCCCCGCGTCCCCGGAGAAGTCCGTCGCCACCTGCCACGCCCGGGCCGCCGGCTCCAGCCCCTGCTCCAGCCCCCGTACCGCCTCGTCGAACGCCGCCGTACGGATCGACGTGTGCCCGAGCGCCGCCGGGCCCCCCACCCGGGCGATCCGCCGGTGCCCCAGCGCCGCCAGATACCGCACCGCCTCCGTCACCGCCGTGGCGTCGTCCGTCCACACGGACGTCAGCCCGCCGGTCAGCGACGGATGCCCGACCGCCACCACCGGCACCCCCAGCCGCCCGGCGACCTCCGGACGCGGATCGTCGGCCCGGAAATCCACCAGAAGGGACCCGCCGATCTGCCGCCCCCTCCACCACGACTCCAACAGCCCGACCTCCTCCTCCGGGCTGCGCACCAGCCGCAGCAGCAGCGAGCAGGACCGCTCGACCAGGACGCTCTCCACACCGGAGATGAACTCCATGTAGAACGGTTCCAGACCGAGCAGCCGGGCGGGCCTGCACACCGCGAGACCCACCACGTCCACCCGGGACCCGGCGAGCGTCCGCGCGGTCCGGCTGGGCGACCAGCCCAGCTCGCGCGCCGCCGCGAAGATCCGGTCCCGGGTCGCCTCCGACAGACCGGGCTTCCGGTTGAACGCCAGCGACACCGCCCCCTTGGACACACCGGCGCGCGCGGCGACGTCCTTGATGGTGACGCGAGGGGTCGGTGTTGCCGTCATCGAGGGGGCTCCACGCAGTACAGGGCCGAGCGGGCGGTGTCCGGGTCCGGAGTCTTCCAGCCCCGCACCCCGATGGTCACCTCTTCCCCGGGAAGCAGCGTCACCAGCCCCCGGTCCGCCGTCGCGTCCGGATCCAGCCGGTCGGCCTGGAGCAGCAGGTCCCGTACGAGGGTGCGGGCGGTGACCGTGATCCCGTCCGGCACGACGGTCACCTCGAACTCCGGGCGCGGATACGGGATCTCCCGGTCCGGCGCCGGGAAGTGCAGCGCCCGCAGTCCTTCCCCGCTCCCGACTTCGCCCGGGCGGGGGGACCCCCATGCGTCGGCGACCAGGAACTCCCCGGGGCCGACCGGCCTCAGCTCGTCCGGGACCGCGACCGTGCCCACGCTGCGCGCCGCCGCGGCCAGCGCCGGCTCCGCCTCCCCGATCACCGTGCCGTCCACGGACATCCGCCGCAGCCGCAGCGGGCCGTGCCAGTCCTCGGCGGCCTGGTTGACCGCCGCCACCACCAGCCCGTCCCGCTCCGCCCGCACGGTCAGCAAGCGGTCCGCGTACAGCCGCCGCAGCTCGTGGTACAGCGGCTTCTCCCGCCCGTCCCCGTCGATCGCGGCCCAGGACGTCACCGGCCAGCAGTCGTTGAGCTGCCACACCACCGTGCCCGCGCACACCGGCCAGTGCGAGCGCCAGTGCTCGATCCCGGTGGCGATCGCCCGCGCCTGGTTGACCTGGGTCAGATAGTGCCAGCGGTCGAAGTCGCCCTCCGGCGGGGCGAAATGCCGGGACAGCCCGCGCTCCAGTTTGCCGTTGCCGTCGTCCGCCTTCTGGTGGTGCAGCATGCCGGGGGAGTCCGGGGCGAGTTCCTCCCCGGGCAGGGCCCGTCGCAGCGTGGCATACGCGGGCGGCGCCTGCCAGCCGAACTCGGCCACGAAACGCGGGACGTCCAGCCGGTAGCCGGCGTAGTCGGTGCGGTTCCACACCTCCCAGGAGTGGTGCGTACCGTGCGCCGGGTCGTTCGGATGGTGCCGCCACGAACCGGACCACGGGCTGCCCGCCGTGTACGGCCTGGTCGGGTCCAACTCGGCCACCACCCGCGGCAGTACGCCCAGGTAGTAGCCCTCGCCCCAGGACTCCCCGGCCAGCGCCGGCTCCCAGTCCCAGTCCCTGAATCCCCACAGGTTCTCGTTGTTGCCGTTCCACAGCACCAGTGAGGGGTGCGGCATCAGCCGTACGACGTTCTCCCGGGCCTCCGCCTCGACCTCCCCGCGCAGCGGCTGCTCCTCGGGGTAGGCCGCGCATGCGAACGGGAAGTCCTGCCAGACCAGCAGCCCCAGTTCGTCGCAGGCGTCGTAGAAGTCCTCGCTCTCGTAGATCCCGCCGCCCCACACGCGCACGACGTCCACCCCCGCGGCGGCCGCCTGCTCCAGCCGCCGCCGGTAGCGCTCACGGGTGATCCGGGAGGGGAAGACGTCGTCCGGGATCCAGTTGACGCCGCGCGCGAACAGCCGCTCCCCGTTGACGACCAGGGTGAACCCGGTGCCGTGGGCGTCGGCCGAGGTGTCCAGCCGCACCGTCCGGAACCCGACGCGCCGCCGCCACGAGTCCAGCGTCGCCTCGCGCCGCAGCAGCGTCAACTCCACGTCGTACAGCGGCTGGTCGCCGTACCCCCGGGGCCACCACAGCCGCACGTCCGGCACCCGGAGGCGTACGGTTCCCGCCGTCCCGTCGATCTCCGCGCGGGCGCTCACGCCACCGACGGTCGCCTCCACGGTGAGCGGTGCCCCGGCCCCGGAGCGCTCCACATCGACGGCGAGTTCGATCCGCCCCGCACCGTCCTCGACGGTGACCAGCGGGCGCACCCGGGCGATCCGGGCGGTGGACCAGCGCTCCAGCCGCACCGGCCGCCAGATCCCGGCCGTCACCAGCGTCGGCCCCCAGTCCCAGCCGAACGAGCAGGCCATCTTGCGCAGATACTGGTACGGCTCGGCGTACGCGCCGGGCCGCTCACCCAGCGCGCCGCGCACCGCCTCGGCCTCCGCGTAGGCGGAGGCGAACCGGACGGTGAGCCGCCCGCTCAGCCCGGTCACGTCGAAGCGGTACGAGCGGTGCATGTTCCGTACCCGGCCCAGCGGCCGGCCGTCGAGCAGGATCTCGGCGACGGTGTCGAGCCCGTCGAAGACCAGGTCCGTCCGCTCGTACCCGCCCGGCCCGGCGCGCAGTTCCGTCTCGTAGGTCCAGTCCCGCCGGGCCACCCACGCCACCTCCGCCTCGTTCCGTCCGAGGAACGGGTCGGGGATCAGCCCGGCCGCCAGCAGATCGGTGTGCACACACCCGGGCACCGAGGCGGGGAGCGCGTCCCCCGCGCCGTCCGGGTGTCGCAGGATCCATCCGTCGGTGAGCGGTGTGACCTGACGCATGCACACTCCCTAAACCGGTTGAGACCTGTGAGCGCAACGTTCTGGCATCGTTGGCGCAATAGAGACTTTACCGGTTCAGTAACGGGCTGTCAGAGTGCCGAATCAGCCAACCCACTTGTGCTCGTCCGCCCCGTGAACGGAGCCGTGATGCACGTGACGCACCCCAGCCGCCGCCGCACGACACTCACCGGATCGATCGCCCTCCTCGCTCTCCTGGCCTCCGCCTGCACGGGCACGGGAGGCTCCTCACAAGGCGCGGACGCCAAGGCACCCGACGACCCGTCCAAGGTGGAGGGGACCATCACGGTCCTCACCCACCGGACCGATCTGGTGCAGGACGGGACGATGAAGAAGTACGCCGCCGAGTTCAACAAGACCTACCCCGGGGTGAAGGTCGAGTTCGACGCCCTCACCGACTACGAGGGCGAGGTCAAGATCCGTATGAACACGGAGAACTACGGGGACGTCCTGATGATCCCCGCGGTCATCGAGAAGAAGGACTACCCCACGTTCTTCGCGTCCCTGGGCACCAAGGCGGAACGCGACGCCAAGTACCGCTTCACCGACTACTCCACCGTCGACGGCAAGGTCTACGGGCAGAGTCCCCTCGGCGTCGTCCCCGGTCTCCTCTACAACAAGAGGGTCTGGAGCGAGGCGGGCGTCACCGACTGGCCCACCACCCCGGCCGAGTTCCTCGACGACCTGAAGGCGATCAAGTCGAAGACCGACGCGGTGCCGTACTACACCAACTTCAAGGACATGTGGCCGCTGACCCAGTGGACCAACGTCAACGGCTCCGTCGGCTGCGACACGAACGCCACGACGAAGCTCGCCGAGGGCGACCCCTGGGCGGACGGCGCCGACCTGCGCGTGGCCGACACCCTGCTGTACGACATCGTGCGCGGCGGTCTGGCGGAGAAGGACCCGACCACCACCAACTGGGAGGCCTCCAAGCCGAAGTTGGCCAAGGGTGAGATCGCCACCATGTGGCTGGGCTCCTGGGCCGTCGTCCAGATGCGGGACGCCGCGAAGCAGGCCGGCACCGACCCCGCCGACATCGGCTTCATGCCCTTCCCCGCGCAGAAGGACGGCGCCTTCTGCGCCGTGACCTCCCCGGACTACCAGCAGGCCGTCAACGTCAACTCCGACCACAAGGAGGCGGCCCGCGCCTGGATCGACTGGTTCACCGACACCTCCGGCTACGCCGAGGCCAACCTCGCCCTGTCCCCGCTGAAGGACGCCCCGCTGCCCGACATCCTCCAGCCCTACCAGGAGGCCGGCGTCAAGCTGCTCGACCTCGACGACGGCAAGGGCGCCGAGGTGAAGTCCATCGACAACGAGTCCGAGGTCGGCATCTACAAGCCCGACTACCGCCAGGACCTGGTCGACCTCGCCCGCGGCGCGCGCAAGGGCAGCCTCGACGACTTCCTCGGCGACCTGGGCAAGCGCTGGGCCGAGGCACGGAACTCGCTGGGGTCCTGATGACGGACCTCACCCGCGAGGCGGCGCGGCCGGTGCCCCCGGCCGCGCCCGCCGGGCCGAAACGGGCGGCACCCGCGCCACGCCGCATCCGGCCGGCGCGAGGCCTCACCCCCTGGCTGTTCCTGCTCGCCCCGCTGGCCCTGCTGCTCACCTTCACCTACGCGCCGATCGCCAACATGATCGCGTACAGCTTCACCGACTGGGACGGCGTCAGCCCCGATCTGAACTGGACGGGCACCGAGAACTACACCGAACTCCTCACCCGTTCCGAGCTGTTCGAGGTCTTCTTCGTCAGCGGCTACTACCTCGTCGCCTCCGTGGTGCAGATCGTCCTGGCCCTCTACTTCGCCACGGTCCTCAGCTTCGACGTCCGCTTCCGTAACTTCTTCAAGGGTGTGCTGTTCTTCCCCTACCTGATCAACGGGGTGGCGATCGGCTTCGTCTTCCTGTACTTCTTCCAGGACGGCGGCACCCTCGACTCCGTACTGAGCCTGCTCGGCGCGGAGACCGACCACGCCTGGCTGGGCACGCCGTTCTCCGCGAACACCTCGCTCGCCGGTGTCTCCGTATGGCGCTACCTCGGACTCAACTTCGTCCTCTTCCTCGGCGCCATCCAGTCCATCCCTGGCGAGCTGTACGAGGCCGCCGAGATCGACGGTGCGAGCCGATGGCAGCAGTTCCGGCACATCATCGCGCCCGGCATCAAGCCCATCCTCGGGCTGAGCGTGATCCTCTCCGTCTCCGGCTCGCTGTCGGTCTTCGAGATTCCGTACATCATGACCGGCGGCGCCACCGGCACCGAGACCTTCGTGATCCAGACGGTGAAGCTGGCCTTTCAGTTCAACAAGACGGGGCTCGCCTCGGCCGCCGCCGTCGTCCTGCTGCTGATCGTCCTGGCGGTCACCTGGGTGCAGCGGCGGATCGTCCCCGACGAGAAGGTGGATCTCGTATGACCCGCGGTACCCCGGCCCGCGCACTGGTGTATCTGTCGCTGATCCTGGCCACGCTGGTGGTGCTGCTGCCGCTCGCCGTGGTCCTCCTGACCTCGCTGAAGTCCCCGAAGGAGATGGCGAACGGCAGCGGTGCGCTGTCCCTGCCCGACGACCCGCTGAACTTCGGCAACTATGTGACCGCGTTCCGGGACGGCCAGATGCTGTCCGCCTTCGGCAACACGGCGGTCATCCTCGTCGTCGCCGTGGGCGGCACGATCCTCATCGGCTCGATGACCGCGTACGCGATCGACCGCTTCCGCTTCCGTTTCAGGAAGCTGGTCGTGGCGCTGTTCCTGCTCGCCGCGCTGGTCCCCGGGGTGACCACCCAGGTGGCGACCTTCCAGATCGTCAACAGCTTCGGCATGTTCGACAGTCTCTGGGCGCCGATCGCGCTCTACATGGGCACGGACATCGTCTCGATCTACATCTTCCTGCAGTTCATCCGCTCGATCCCGATCTCCCTGGACGAGGCGGCCCGCCTGGACGGAGCAGGCGCCTTCACGGTCTACCGCAAGGTGATCCTCCCGCTGCTCAAGCCGGCGATCGCCACGGTGGTCATCGTGAAGGGGATCAACGTCTACAACGACTTCTACATCCCCTTCCTCTACATGCCCTCCGAGGACCTTGGCGTGATCTCGACGTCCCTGTTCCGTTTCAAGGGCCCCTTCGGAGCGCACTGGGAAACGATCTCGGCGGGCGCCATCCTGGTCATCCTCCCCACCTTGATCGTCTTCCTCCTCCTGCAGCGCTTCATCTACAACGGCTTCATGAGGGGGGCGACGAAGTAGCCCCCTCAGGGCGCGGGGCGCCGCCGCGTGCGCGCCCTAGGGGCGCGGGGCTGTGCCGATGTGCGGCTCCGCCGCGGGCGCGCGACCAGCCACGACGTGCCCGCACTCGTCCTCCTACGCCCGCCGCACGGCGACTAGGCGGACAACGCGGCGACCAGCACCGGCGTCACCTGCTCGATCTGCCACGGCCGCGCCCCGTGCGCGGCCAGCGCCTCGGCCACCGACTGCCCGTCGGCGGGCCGGGGCGGTTCCCAGCACACCCTGCGCACGGTGTCCGGCGTGATCAGATTCTCCGCCGGCATACCCAGCCGCTCGGCGACCGTGCTCACCCCCGCCCGCGCGGCCGTCAGCCGTGCCGCGGCCTCCGGGTCCTTGTCGGCCCACGCGCGCGGCGGCGGCGGGCCCGTCACCGGCTGGCCCGGCTGGGGCAGCCGGTCCTCGCTCAACGCCTTCGCCCGGTCGACGGCCGCCTGCCACTGCTCCAGCTGGCGCCGCCCCACGCGCTGACCGAACCCGTTCAGCGCTGCCAGGGCGTGAGAGCTGGCCGGCATGGCGAGCGCGGCCTCCACGATGGCGGCGTCGGAGAGCACCTTGCCGGGGGAGACGTCGCGGCGCCGGGCGATCCGGTCGCGGGTCTCCCACAGCTCCCGGACCACGGCCATCTGCCGGCGCCGGCGGACCCTGTGCATGCCGGAGGTGCGCCGCCAGGGGTCCTTGCGGGGTTCCGGCGGCGGCGCCGAGGCGATCGCGTCGAACTCCTGCCGGGCCCAGTCGAGCTTGCCCTGCCGGTCCAGCTCCTTCTCCAGCGCTTCCCGCAGGTCGACCAGCAGTTCGACATCGAGGGCGGCGTAGCGCAGCCAGGGCTCGGGTAGCGGGCGGGTGGACCAGTCGACGGCGGAGTGCCCCTTCTCCAGGGTGAAGCCGAGCACGTTCTCGACCATCGCGCCGAGCCCCACCCGGGGGAACCCGGCCAGTCGTCCGGCCAGTTCGGTGTCGAAGAGGCGACTGGGCAGCATGCCTATCTCGCGCAGACAGGGCAGGTCCTGGGTGGCGGCGTGCAGCACCCACTCGACGCCGGACAGGGCGTCGCCGAGACCGGACAGGTCGGGGCAGGCGACGGGGTCGATCAGCGCGCTGCCCGCGCCCTCGCGGCGCAGCTGGACGAGGTAGGCGCGCTGCCCGTAGCGGTAGCCGGAGGCGCGCTCGGCGTCGACGGCGAGCGGGCCGCTGCCCGCGGCGAAGGCGGCGACCGCCTCGGCGAGGGCGGCCTCGTCCGCGATCACGGGCGGAATGCCCTCGCGTGGTTCGAGCAAGGGGATCGGCGCCCTCGTAGCAGAAGATCCGCCGTCGTCCGGAGGGGCGCCTCCGGTGGTTCGCAGTGAACTGTCTGCTGCGGTGTCGTGGGCGTCGGTCACCTGTCAAGAGTATCCGTACGAGCCGACGCCTGACCTGCTCCTACGGGCGAGGGCCGGGCCGGGCGGCGAAAACAGGCCTCGGCGGACCGCCGGACCCGGGTGTGCGCCAAGGCGCCCGCCGGCAGGGGGACGTCGGCGGGCGCGGACAGCGCTGAGGAGCGCTGGACAGCGAGTGGTATGGGGTGAGCGGTACGGGTGAGCGAGCGGTATGGGGTGAGCGGGTCAGTGGATGATGCCGGTACGCAGGGCCACGGCCACCATGCCGGCCCGGTCGCCCGTGCCGAGCTTGCGGGCGATGCGCGCGAGGTGGCTCTTGACGGTCAGGGCGGACAGGCCCATGGAGACGCCGATCGCCTTGTTCGACTGGCCCTCCGCCACCAGCCGCAGCACCTCGACCTCGCGGCCGGACAGTTCGCGGTAGCCGCCCGGGTGGCTCGGGGCACCCGGGGGGCGGCGGTGCAGACGGGCGGCGGCGGCGCCGATGGGGGCGGCACCGGGCCGGGAGGGGAGCCCGAGGTTGGTGCGGGTGCCGGTGACGACGTATCCCTTCACTCCGCCGGCCAGCGCGTTGCGCACGGCGCCGATGTCGTCGGCGGCGGACAGGGCGAGGCCGTTGGGCCAGCCCGCGGCGCGGGTCTCGGAGAGAAGGGTGAGGCCGGAGCCATCCGGCAGATGGACTTCGGCGACACAGATGTCGCGGGGGTTGCCGATGCGGGGACGAGCCTCCGCGACGGACGAGGCCTCGATGACATCGCGCACACCGAGCGCCCACAGATGGCGGGTGACGGTGGAACGGACGCGCGGGTCGGCCACGACCACCATGGCGGTCGGCTTGTTCGGGCGGTAGGCGACCAGGCTTGCGGGCTGCTCGAGGAGAACGGACACCAGGCCTCCTGGGGGGCGGGACGGGGCCGGCTCGTGGGGGTGAAGCCGGGACGAACCGTGCTTTCAAGGTCACAGTCGTCTTCGGCAGCAAACCTGGAATCCTTTAGGAAATGATCACGAAGTAGTGAGTAACAATCCGGACAATTCGGACGCACGGTCGATCATTCGAAGATCGAACGGTTTCGGTCTGCGTCGTAACGCTTCCGATTGTGGCCGTATCGACAAAGAGATCCCCATCGATGATTGCGGGGAGCTCCGAGCGGGAAGCTCAGCGCGACTGCGGCCCCCTGCGCTGCGGCAGCGACACCACCGCCGCGTCCCCGGGACCGGCCGGCGGCAGCCCGGCCACCTGCGCCAGCAGATCGCACCACGCGACCAGATGGGTGCCCGTGTCCGGCACCCCGTCCAGCCCCTCCCGGGGCGTCCAGGAGGCACGGATCTCGATCTGCGAGGCGGCGGGCCTCGCGGACAGCCCGCCGAAGTAGTGGGAACTCGCCCGCGTCACCGTGCCGCTGGGCTCGCCGTACGCCAGTCCGCGCGCCGCGAGCGCGCCGGTCAGCCAGGACCAGCACACGTCCGGCAGCAGCGGATCCGCCGCCATCTCCGGCTCCAGCTCCGCGCGCACCAGCGTCACCAGGCGGAAGGTGCCCCGCCAGGCGTCGTGTCCGTCAGGGTCGTGCAGCAGCACCAGCCGCCCGTCGGCCAGATCGTCCTCGCCGTCGACGACCGCGGCTTCCAGCGCGTAGGCGTACGGCGCGAGCCGCTTCGGCGCGGGCGCGGGGTCCACCTCGATCTGGGGACGCAGCCGCGCGCCGCGCAGCGCGTCGACAGCGGCCCGGAAGGGCCGTGGGGGCGCACCCCCGTGCCGGGGATCCCCCTCGGTCCCCTTCGGTTCGTCCATTCCGTCAGCGCCGTCCGACAGTCGTCCCTGAGCCGCAGCCATGCGGGGAAGATTAAGCGGAACGGGCCCCCGGCGCAGGGAGGGACACCCACGCCACCCGGGGGTGTCCGGATCCCGCCCGGAGCGCACCGCGTACCGGACGACCTCGGGTCGGGGAGCCGGACGGGTCGTGCGAGACTGACCGGTGTGAGTGCCAACGCAAGCCCGACGGGCCAGATGCCGACTGAGACCACCGCCCCCGTCAAGAACGACGCGGTCAGGGATTCAGCCTTCCTCAGGGCGTGCCGGCGCGAGCCGGTGCCGCACACGCCGGTGTGGTTCATGCGCCAGGCCGGGCGCTCACTGCCGGAGTACCGCAAGGTGCGCGAGGGCATCGGGATGCTCGACTCCTGCATGCGGCCCGAGCTGGTCACCGAGATCACCCTCCAGCCGGTGCGCCGCCACCGGGTGGACGCGGCGATCTACTTCAGCGACATCGTCGTCCCCCTCAAGGCCATCGGCATCGACCTCGACATCAAGCCCGGCATCGGCCCGGTCGTCGAGCAGCCGGTCCGTACCCGCGCCGACCTCGCCCGGCTGCGCGACCTCACCCCCGAGGACGTCTCCTACGTCACCGAGGCCATCGGGATGCTGACCCGGGAACTCGGCCCCACCCCGCTGATCGGCTTCGCCGGCGCCCCGTTCACCCTCGCCAGCTACCTCGTCGAGGGCGGCCCCTCCCGTACGTACGAGAACGCCAAGGCGATGATGTACGGCGACCCGCAGCTCTGGGCCGACCTGCTCGACCGCCTCGCCGACATCACGGCGGCGTTCCTCCGGGTGCAGATCGAGGCCGGCGCCTCGGCCGTCCAGCTCTTCGACTCCTGGGCGGGCGCGCTGGCCCCCGCCGACTACCGGCGCTCGGTGCTGCCCGCCTCGGCGAAGGTGTTCGACGCGGTGGCCGGCTACGGCGTCCCGCGCATCCACTTCGGCGTCGGCACCGGCGAGCTGCTGAAGCTCATGGGCGAGGCCGGCGCGGACGTCGTCGGCGTCGACTGGCGCGTCCCGATGGACGAGGCCGCCCGCCGCGTCGGCCCCGGCAAGGCGCTCCAGGGCAACCTCGACCCGACGGTCCTGTTCGCCGGCCGCGAGGCCGTCGAGACGAAGGCGGGGGAGGTCCTGGAGGCCGCGGCCGGCCTGGAGGGTCACATCTTCAACCTCGGCCACGGCGTCATGCCGTCCACCGCCCCGGACGCCCTGACCCGTCTCGTGGAGTACGTCCACACGCGGACCGCGCGCTGACGGACCGCGCACGCGCCTCGCACGCGCCGCACGCGCGTCGGATTCCGGAGGCGGAATGCCGGGGCGGAGCGCCGGGGGGACGCGCGTTCGTATCGCGGATCCCTACCGGGCCCGCCGTCCGTAGCGGATTCCGGGAGGCTCCGGCAGTGGCCGTGTGCCCGGCTTGAGCGGCCAGGCGAGGAGCATGCCGGCCGCGAATCCGGCCACATGCGCCACGTAGGCGACGTTGCCGGCGCCGGAGACCCCTTGGCCGGCGGAGTAGAACGCCTGCAGGACGAACCAGGAGCCCAGGACGATCCAGGCGGGCAGCCGCAGCGGCAGGAAGATCAGGAAGGGGACGAGGACCCAGACCCGGGCCTTCGGATAGAGGAGCAGATAGGCGCCGAGGACACCGGCGATCGCCCCCGAGGCGCCGATCAGGGGCTCGCCCGAGTCGGCGTCGAGCAGGGCGAAGACATACGTGGCCGCGTAGCCGCAGACCAGGTAGAACAGCAAGTACCGCACGTGCCCCAAGCGGTCCTCGACGTTGTTGCCGAAGATCCACAGGAACAGCATGTTGCCCAGCAGGTGCAGCCAGCCACCGTGCAGGAACATCGCCGTGAGGACGCTGAGTTCGGGGGACTTGTCGTAACCCGGCCGGTCCACCACGCATCCCGGACCCTGCGGGCCCACCCCGGTGTCGCCCGTGGGTACCAGGTCCGGCACGCGATGGTGGATCAGCTCCTGCGGGACGGCCGCGTAGCGGTCCAGGAACGCCTGCAGCCGGCACAGGTCGGCCAGGTCGCTCCCACCGGTCAGCGAATCGACGACACCCGGCGTGAGGGCGACGAAGACCACGAAGTTGGCGGCGAGCAGCGCGTACGTCACCCAGGGGGTGCGCCGCGCCGGATTCACGTCATGGACGGGGATGACCACATCCGACTTCTGCCCGGGCCGGGCCCGGTGAATCCGCGGCCTCGCTGAACACCGTCGTCCGGGCGTGCGTATGACTCGTCAACCGCCCGCGGCACGGGGGAAGGAGCCGCGGGGCCGACGTGAGGACGACAGGCCATGAACGACCGAGTGACTCCCTCGATACACGCGCTGCCGGACGGCGAGGCCGAGCTCACGCTGGTGGTGCGCCTCCCCTGGGAGGACATCGCGCGGCTCGGCCAGGAGGCGGGGCGGCTCGCCGCGCAGACGGGGAGGCCGGTGACGCTGGACGAGGCGGTGAGTCATCGGCTGCGGTCCCCGAAGGTCGCCGCGCATGCGAAGCAGGCGGGGGAGCAGCCGGCGCCCGTGCCGTCGAGCGCCTCGGTGTCCTCGTTGCCGTCCCGGCCGCCGGCCGAGCAGGCGCGGCAGGCGATCGAGAGGATCAACGGGACAGGGTGAGGCGGGCGGGGCACCGTAGTGGTGCCGGGTGCGGCGCGGGGTGCAGCTCCGTTGTGGCTCGTCGCGCCCACGTGGCGGAGCCGCACAGCGGATCGGCCCCGCGCACCTCTTTCCAGGGGCGCCGCAACCGCCCCCCTCACGCCTCCCTGATCTTCGTCGCCGCCTTGCGGGCCGCTACCTGGACCGGGTCCCAGACCGGGGAGAACGGTGGGGCGTAGCCGAGGTCCAGGGCCGTGATCCGGTCCACGGTCATGCCGGCCGTGAGGGCGACCGCCGCGATGTCGACCCGCTTGCCCGCGCCCTCGTGGCCGACGATCTGCACGCCGAGCAGACGGCCCGTGCGCAGTTCGGCGAGCATCTTCACGGTCATGGGTGAGGCATTCGGGTAGTAGCCCGCGCGGCTGGTCGACTCGATGGTGACCGACTCGAAGCGCAGCCCCACGCGGTGGGCGTCCTTCTCCCGCAGCCCCGTGCGCGCGATCTCCAGGTCGCACACCTTGCTGACCGCGGTACCGACCACGCCGGGGAAGGTGGCGTAGCCGCCGCCGACGTTCGCACCGATGATCTGGCCGTGCTTGTTGGCGTGGGTGCCGAGCGGGATGTGCCGCTGCTGTCCTGAGACCAGGTCGAGCACCTCCACGCAGTCGCCGCCGGCCCAGATGTTCGCGTGCCCGCGCACCCGCATCGACCGGTCGGTGAGCAGCCCGCCGGAGTTCCCCAGGGGGAGTCCGGCCGCCCGCGCGAGGGCCGTCTCCGGCTGGACGCCGATACCCAGGACGACGACATCGGCCGGGTACTCCGCCCGCTCCGTGGCGACCGCGCGCACCCGGCCGTCGTCGTCGGTCAGCAGCTTCGTGACCTCGGCTCCGTTGACCATGGTGATCCCCATGTCCTCCATGGCCCGGTGCACCAGGCGCCCCATGTCGGGGTCGAGGGTCGCCATCGGTTCCTCGCCGCGGTTGACGACCGTCACCTCGTAGCCGCGTTTGATCATCGCCTCGGCCATCTCCACGCCGATGTACCCCGCGCCGACCACGACCGCGCGGCGGCCACGCGCGCGTGCCAGCGTGTCCAGCAGGGCCTGTCCGTCGTCCAGGGTCTGCACGCCGTGCACTCCGGGGGCGGTCATGCCGGGCAGCTCCGGGCGGACGGGCCGGGCACCGGTCGCGATCACCAGTTTGTCGTACGAAGTCCAGGACTCGGTGCCGGAATCGACGTCACGCGCGCGTACCCGGCCCCGCTCCGGGTCGATCTCCGTGACCTCGGTGCGCAGCCGCAGATCGATGCCCCGCGCGCGGTGCTCCTCGGCGGTGCGCGCGATCAGCCGGTCCCGGCCGGGGACGTCGCCGCTCACCCAGTAGGGGATGCCGCATGCCGAGTAGGAGGTGAAGTGGCCGCGTTCGAACGCCACGATCTCCAGTTCGCCCGGACCCCTCAGCCGGCGGGCCTGTGACGCCGCGGACATCCCCGCGGCGTCACCGCCGATCACGACCAGACGTTCCCGTGCACCGCGCGCATCGCTCGTGTCCATGCGGACACGCTACGGGGCGGCGACTTCCCGGGTCGGTCAGACTCCGGGCCCGCTCCGCCCGCTGTCCTGCCCGCCGCCCGGCTGTCCCGGGGCCGGAGCCGGGGCCGCGTTCCGCGGGCGCCGCGACAGCAGCGGACGTACGGCCTTCAGCCACAGCAGGGCCAGCAGTGCCGCCATCGCGGCGAACGGCAGGACCGCGCCGACCGCCACCGTCAGCCAGCGCAGCACCGTCAGGAAGGCGTCCCAGCCGCCCGCGAGGGCGTCCACGAAGCCGGGATCGTCGTCGTCCTTCCCGTCCTCGGCCACCGGCGCCTCCGACAGGGACAGGGTGATCGTCGCCAGGCTCGTCCGGTCCTTCAGGGATGCCTGCTGGGCCAGCAGGGACTCCAGGTCCGCCTGGCGGGTGCTCAGTTCACCCTCCAGGGTGACCACGTCACTGAGCCTGGTCGCCCGGTCCATCAGCTCGCGGATCCGGGCCACACTGGCCCGCTGCGTGGTGATCCGGCTGTCCACGTCGACCACCTGGTCGGTGACGTCCTCCGCCTTCGCGCGGCGTTCGAGGAGCTTGCCCGCACCCTCCAGGTCGGCGAGGACGTCCGCGTACTCGGCCACGGGGACCCGCAGCACCAGGCGCGTCTGCTCGTGGCCCTCCGCGTCCCTGCGGGTGGTCTCGTCGCCGACGTACCCGCCCGCGTTCTCGGCCGTCGCGCGGGCCTCGTCCAGCGCCTCGGGCACGTCCTTCACCCGCACGGTCAGGGAGGCGGTGCGGATGATGTGGTTCACGGTGGTCCTCGGCGGCGTGGCCGTCCCCGCCTTGTCCGCCGAGGCGCCCGGCGCGCCCTGCCCCGCGCCCTCGTCCCGCGCGGCCTCCTGCCCCTGCGCCAGGTCGGCCTTCTGGTCGCCCCCGGCACTCGCCGTGTCGCTGCTCGCTCCGCTGCACCCGCTGATCGCGAGGGCCGTCGCCAGCAGGACCCCGGCCAGGGCGTGGGCGGGTCGAACGGATCGTCGTATGCGCATATCGGGTTCCCCCAGGTGGTGAATCACTGACGCTCCTCGAGCACTGACGTTCCTTCGACGCGGTGGGGGGTCTGATCGTTTGCGTCGGACGGTTCCGATGCGGTCACGGTAGGGACTCGTCAGGGCCACATGGCCCTGGCGGATGTGTCCGTGGTGTTTGAGAAGGTGGAGGCATGAGCGGATCACATGCGGGCGACGGGCCGCGCGTCGTCGTCGTCGGAGCCGGGATCGCCGGGCTGGCCGCCGCGCACCGGCTGCTGGACCTCGGGGCGCGGGTCACCGTGGTGGAGGCCTCGGACCGGGTCGGCGGCAAGCTGCTGCCCGGCGAGGTCGCGGGCGCGCGCGTCGACCTCGGCGCGGAGTCGCTGCTCGCCCGCCGCCCCGAGGCGGTCGGCCTCGCCCGCGACGTGGGGCTCGCCGACCGGCTCCAGCCGCCGGCCACCGCCTCCGCCGCGCTGTGGACCCGCGGCGCCCTGCGCCCCATGCCCAAGGGCCACGTCATGGGCGTACCCGGCAGCGCCGACGCCCTCGCCGGCGTGCTGTCCGACGAAGGGCTCGCCCGGATCGGGCGCGACGCCGACCTGCCCCGTACCGAGATCGGCGACGACGTGGCGATCGGTGAGTACGTGGCGGCGCGGCTCGGCCGCGAGGTCGTCGACCGCCTCGTCGAGCCGTTGCTCGGCGGGGTCTACGCGGGCGACGCCTACCGCATCTCGATGCGCGCGGCGGTGCCGCAGCTCTTCGAGGCCGCCCGCACCCACACCTCGCTGACCGAGGGCGTCCGTGCGATCCAGGCGAAGGCCGCCGCCGCCCGGCAGACCGGCCCGGTGTTCATGGGCATCGCGGGCGGTGTGGGCAGCCTCCCGCTCGCCGTCGCCGACTCCGTGCGGGCGCGCGGCGCCGAGATCCTCACCGGGACGCCGGTCACCAGCCTGCGCCGGGAACAGGAGGACGGCTGGCGGGTCGTCGCCGGGGACCGGGTGCTGCCGGCCGACGCGGTCGTCCTCGCCGTTCCCGCCCCGGCCGCGGCCGGCCTGCTGGGCGCCGAGGCCCCCGGAGCCGCCGCCGAGCTCGCCGGCGTCGAGTACGCCTCCATGGCTCTGATCACCCTCGCCTACCGCCGCACGGAGACCGATCTGCCCGAGGGCAGCGGATTCCTCGTGCCGCCCGTCGACGGAAACACGATCAAGGCGGCCACGTTCGCCTCCCGCAAGTGGGGCTGGATCGCCGAGGAGAACCCGGACCTGGTCTTCCTGCGTACTTCGGTGGGCCGCTACGGCGAGACGGAGATCCTCCGCCGCGACGACGCGGACCTCGTCGAGGTCTCCCGGCACGACCTCAAGGCCGCCACCGGCCTGGCCGCCGCTCCGGTCGCCACCCGCGTCACCCGCTGGCAGGACGGCCTGCCCCAGTACCCGGTCGGTCACCACGCGCGCGTGACCCGCGTCCGCGCGCACCTCGCGGGCCTCGCCGGGCTCGCCGTGTGCGGCGCGGCCTACGACGGCGTCGGCATCCCCGCGTGCATCGCGAGCGCGTACGCCGCCGCCGACCAGATCCACGGTGACCTGCACCGGGTGGAGGAACTCACCGCCAACCCGGTGCAGAGCCTCCACGGAGGACCAGGAGAATAGGGAACATGAGCGACGACGCCACCACCCCCGCCCCCGACCGCATCCCCAACAAGGGCAAGCTGGCCAAGGACCTCAACGAGGTCGTCCGCTACACCCTCTGGTCGGTCTTCAAACTGAAGGACCTGCTGCCCGAGGACCGCGCCGGGTACGCCGAGGAGGTCCAGGAGCTGTTCGACCAGCTCGCCGCCAAGGACGTCACGATCCGCGGCACCTACGACGTCTCGGGCCTGCGCGCGGACGCCGACCTGATGATCTGGTGGCACGCCGAGACCGCCGACCAGCTCCAGGAGGCGTACAACCTGTTCCGCCGCACCAGGCTGGGCCGCGCGCTGGAGCCGGTCTGGTCGAACATGGCGCTGCACCGGCCCGCCGAGTTCAACCGCTCGCACATCCCGGCGTTCCTCGCCGACGAGACGCCGCGCAACTATGTGAGCGTCTACCCCTTCGTGCGCTCCTACGACTGGTACCTGCTGCCCGACGAGGACCGCCGCCGCATGCTCGCCGACCACGGCAAGATGGCCCGCGGTTACCCCGACGTGCGGGCCAACACGGTCGCCTCGTTCTCGCTCGGCGACTACGAGTGGCTGCTCGCCTTCGAGGCCGACGAGCTGCACCGCATCGTCGACCTCATGCGCCACCTGCGCGGTGCGGAGGCCCGGATGCACGTCCGCGAGGAGATCCCGTTCTTCACGGGCCGCCGCAAGGACGTCGCCGAACTGGTCGCCGGCCTGGCGTGATCCCTGGCCTGGCGTGATCCCCGGCCTGCCGCCGATCTGACCGCGGCAGGTCTCCCCCCGGCAGGTCCTTCCCCGGCCGCTCTCCCGCCCGAGGGCTCCAGGGGCAGCGCCGGGGCGGCCGGGACGAAGCCGGACGGGTGTGCGGTCGCGCGGGGGTGGGCGGGCCGTCGGCCCTGGCGTCAGGCGTGGGTCCGGACTGACGGGAACGTCGGACAGGAGCCGGGACCGATGTGTCCTGGGCGTGGTATCGGACGGAGCCGGTGGCGACCCGGGCGGGGTGGCGGGCGGGTGATCACCCGGCCTGCCGCTCCACCGGCCGGGTCCGCGGCTCCGGCCTCGGCTCCGGGTGCGGTGCGCAGGATGCGCGCCGCCCCGGGACGCGGCCCTCCAGCAGGTACGCCTCCAGGTGCCCGTTCACACAGGCGTTGGGCCCGCCCGCGATGCCGTGAGTGCCGGCGTCCCGCTCGGTCACCAGCGTCGAACCCGCCAGCCGCCGGTGCAGCTCCAGAGCACCGTCGTACGGGGCGGCCGCGTCCCGCTCCGCCGCCAGGATCAGTGTCGGCGGCAGCTCCTCCCGCCCGGCACGCACATCCAGCGGCCGCTCCCGGGGAGCCTTCCAGTAGGCGCAGGGAAGATTCGTCCACACATTGGCCCAGGTCTCGAACGGCGCCCGGCGCGCCAGCCGGGTGTTGTCCCGGTCCCACACCGCCCAGTCCGTCGGCCAGGGAGCGTCGTTGCACTCCACGGCGAGATACACCGCCCGGGCGTTCTCGTCCTCCGCCGCCGCTTCCGGATAGGCCTGGGCCTGCTCGACCAGCGGCGCGGGATCACCCTTCAGATACGCCGACAGCGCCCGCGCGCGATGCGGCCAGTAGTCGTCGTAGTACGCGGCCTGCAGCAGCGCCGCCTGCAACTGCTCCGGTCCGACCTTCCCGCCCGCCGGTTCCTTCGCCAGCCGTGCCCTCGCCCTGTCGTAACTCGCCCGCACCTTCCGCGAGGTGTCGCCCAGTCCGTACACGTCGTCGTGCCGGGCGACCCACGCCCGGAAGTCCGCCCAGCGGTCCTCGAACGCCGCCGACTGGTCGAGGTTGTTCCGGTACCAGACCTGTTCCGGGTCCGGGTTCACCGCAGCGTCGAACACCATCCGCCGTACGTGGGAGGGGAACATCGTGGCGTACAGCGCCCCGATGTACGTGCCGTAGGACGATCCCAAGAACGTCAGCCGGTTCTCGCCGAGGGCGGCCCGCAGGACATCCAGGTCACGGGCGTTGTTGAGCGAGTTGTAGTGCCGCAGGGAGTCCCCGGCCCGCTCGGCGCAGCCACGCGCGTACGCCTTGGCCCGCGCGACACGCTTCCGCTTGTCCGCCGCCGAGGGATGGACCGGCGCGTCCGTGGGAGCCTGCTGGAACGTCCGCGGGTCCGTGCAGGACAGGGGGGCCGAACGGCCCACACCGCGCGGGGCGTAGCCGACCAGGTCGTAGGCGGCCGCGAGGCGCTTCCACGCGGGGAGCGCGCCCATCATCGGGAAGTACACGCCGCTCGCCCCGGGACCCCCCGGGTTGTGGACCAGGGCGCCCTGCCGGCGCACCGCGCGTGTGCCGTGGGCAGGGTCCTTTCCGGTCGCCCGGACCCGGCTGACGGTGAGTTCGATCTGCTCGCCGTCCGGGCGGGCGTAGTCGAGCGGGACCCGGACCGTACCGCACCGCACGGTCCCGGGGAGCTGCTGCGCGGCGGGGCACCGGCCGAAGTCGATGCCCCGGCCGGCGGCGCGCGCGGCGGCCACGGCGGTACCCCGCACCTCGGCCGCGGAGGGAGCGGCGGGAGTGCCGGCGCCGGCCGGGGCGGCGGCCAGGGTGGTGAGGAGCATGGACCCGGCGGCCACATGGACGGCGGCGGCAGTTCTCATCGACGATCCCTTCGGTGCGCAAGAGCGACAAAGGGGATGTTTCGTTCGATGCCGGTGCGAGGCAAGCACCTTCCACCGGGTGTGTCGGGCGCGCGTGGTGGCGCTGGGCTCCGCCGCCCAGGGCTCAGTGCCCCTGGCGCGGATCCCGGTGCGCGAGGGCGGCACGCAGCTCCGGTTCGCCCACCGCGCGGATGCCGCGGACCGCGACGGAGGTCAGATACGTACGGTCGTCCCCGGCGTCGGCGGCGCCACGCGGCAGGGCGCCCAGCAGCCGCTGACCCGCGGGGGAGGCCCAGCGCGAGTACGGGTGGACCTCGAACCGCGCGATGGCCAGGCAGCTCAGCGTGAAGATCAACGGCAGGGCGAACCACAGGGCGACCAGATGGCGCGGCAGATCCGAGGGCACGGGCATGAGCAGGGCGGTCGCCCCCAGCCCGGCGACGGCCACCACGGCGAGCCGCACCTGCCGCACCGCGTCCGCGACACTCCGGCCGACGCCGTCCGGCACCGCCAGACCGGCACTGATCAGCCGCTCCGCGATCCCGCCCACGGCGTCCGCGGCCGCGGCGGCGGCCCGCACCGGTGCGATGGGCGACTGCCCCCCGGGCCCTATGGCCCCTATGACCGACCGCTCCATGTCGTCCCGCCCGCGCGGGTCGACCACCGTCGCCCACCCGGTGTGCGCCAGCAGCAGCCGTCGCTGACGGGCCATCGCGACGAGCGTGACGTCGGCGACCCGGCCGGGGCCACCGGAGAGGAACGCGGCCTCGTACAACGTCAGTCCGCGCCCTTCTCCGGTGCCGGACCCGGCGGGCGCGGCGGCGCCGTGCACGGCGGCCAGGCACAGCCGCAGGCATGTCACACCGGCGACGGCCCAGGCCAGGAGCAGGAGCGGGACCCAGAACATGACCTACTTGTAAGCGACGCGGTCGCGGGAGCACCATGCCCTGTTCACTATCCGGACACACTGTTGTGGGTATGTGACGTTCCGCTTCAGCTGTTCCGCAGCCGCGCGGCCCGGGCGGGTCAGCGCCGCAGCAACACCCGCCGGGTGGCCCGCGCCAGCCGCACCGCCGGCCTGCTCGACCGGGGCCTCGGCCCAGACCGCTCCAGCCACCACACCCGCAGCTCCCGCCGCGCCCGCGTGTCCTCGGGCCGGGTGAGGAGCAGCTCCTCGACGAAGTCCATCGCGTCCTGCCGGTAGCCGCCGGTCATCGGCCGCGTCTGCGCGTACGCGAGGAACGCGCGCCGGTATCCGTCCCCGAGGATCACCGGCAACTCCGGGGCGACCTTGGCGACGACATCGGCCCGCTTGGCGGCGAGCGCCTTCGCCTGCACGCCCATCCGCACCCGGTCGAACCCTTCCGGTACCGGGGTCCCCGCGACCAGCGCTGACAGTACGGCGGTCTGCGCGAGCGCGAGCCGTTGCCGCTGCGGCGCGGCGTCGGCGGATCCCTGCCGCGACGAGGGCCGGGCACTTGCCGCGCCCGCCGCCCCGGCCGCCGGGTCCGCCTCCCGCCGCTCCGCCCCCTTCTCGACCGCACGCCGGATCGCGGCCAACTCCCGCTCCATCTCCTCCGCTTCCGGGAAGTTCTCGTCCCGCTCCAGCAGCACACCGGGCGGGGAGACCCGGGACGCGAGATCGGTGAGGACGTCCAGAACGGGCTCCGGAACGGGGTGGGCGTGGCTGTCGTGCCACACCCCGTCCCGCTCGAACCCGCCCGCGACATGGACGTACGCGATGGCCTCCAGGGGCAGTTCGGCCAGCGCCTTGGCCGGGTCCTCACCCCGGTTGACGTGGTTGGTGTGCAGATTGGCGACGTCGATGAGCAGCCGTACACCGGTCCGGTCGGCCAGCTCGTACAGGAACTGCCCCTCGGTCATCTCCTCGCCGGGCCACGCGATCAGCGCGGCGATGTTCTCCACGGCGAGCGGCACGGGCAGCGCGTCCTGCGCGATCCGGACGTTCTCGCACAGCACGTCCAGGGCGTCGCGGGTGCGTGGTACGGGCAGCAGGTGCCCCGCCTCGATCCGCGGCGAGGCGGTCAGCGCCCCGCCGGCCCGCACGAACGCGATGTGCTCGGTGACCAGGGGCGCCCCCAGCGCCGCGACCCGCTCGGCGAGCGCGGCCAGCCGCCCCTCGTCGGGCCGCTCGGCCCCGCCGAGCCCCAGCGAGACCCCGTGCGGCACGACGGTCACCCCGCGCTCCCGCAACCGCAGCAGTGACTCGGGCAGATGCCCCGGGCAGACGTTCTCGGCGACGACCTCCACCCAGTCGATCCCCGGCATGCGCTCCACCGCGTCCGCGATCTCCGGCCGCCACCCGATCCCGCTCCCCAGCCTCACACCCATCCCCGCCCCCTGCTCCACCCGGCACTCCCGCCCGGCCCCCGAACGCCCTCTCCGGACGTGCCAGGGATATGGCCCCACCACCCGCGTCCGAACCCCCGCCGGTCCACCTTCAGAGCAACATTTGAGCTTCACGCGCGCACTGCCCGGACCCGCCCCCGCGGCGCCCGCTTCCGGTGTGAAATCCGTGAACGGGCCCGTACAGTACGGGCGAAGCGCGATGAGGGGGGCGGCACGTGGCCAAGATCAATATCAGTCTCGACGCCGAACTGGTGGTGGAGGTGATGGTCCTCGCGGGGATCGGTTCCCCGCAGGACGCGGTCGAGGCGGTGGTACGGGACTACGTCGTCCGCGGCCACCGCACGGAGGCACGCACGGAGCTGAAGGGCCAGAACCTCCGGGAGATCGACGTCACACCGCAGGAGCCGCAGGGCTGAGTCCCCGTGATATCCGGTACCACGCCGTCCCCGCCGACCGGCGGGCCCGTTGTCAGTGACGGCTGACAGGATGGTGAGCATGAGCCGGATCATTTCGTACAGCACGGCCGACAGGGCCGACGTCGTGAAATTGCTCGGAGCTGCCGAGACCCTGACGCCCCGTCAGCGGCGCGTTGTCGACGCGGCGCGGGAGATGGCGCTCAGGAGTCAGCGGAGCCTCGACGACCAGAACATCGACTGGGGTCTGACGGTCCCCGAGGCGCTCGACCATCTCCTGGCCGGTCATGCGAGTTCGACCGCGGAGTACGCGGCCGGCGCCTACTACCAGGCCCTTCAGCACATCATCGACCGCAACGCGTCCGACCCCTACGAGCTGGGCGTGTACTCGAAGCCCGCCACCTTCTTCTGCGCGGTCGACGAAGAACTGCGCCGCCTCGGCGTGAGCGGGGAACTGCTGCTGCACGACCACCTGTTCTCGGGGCCACCGGAGGAGATACCTTTCCACATCCCCTACCCCGTGGACGGTCCGCACATCGGCATGTTCCCGCTGGCCAAGGCCAAACCGGCCGCCGACGCCTACCGCGCCGTGGTCGACCGCATGGACGAGAACCTCGCCTACGAACTCCGGGAGATCATCGAGAAGCTCGCGTTCGAACACGAGGAATGGGAGTACGCGACGAAGAACGTCGACTGGTACACCCAGGACACGATCTTCTTCTCCATCACCGGCTGAGCCGGGCCGTTGGGCGGACCGGCGGGCCCCGTGGGTCAGCGCACCAGGAAGGCCGGCGACGTGCCCGTGAACGGGGTGATGGTGCCGGTGAGGCCGCGGGCGTCGCCGTGGTAGACGATGCGGTGAGGGCCCGGGGGAGTGCCCTGGGGGATGTCCCAGGCCACGGTGACCCGGGAGGCGGCGATGCCGTCCCGTTTCCAGTGGAAGCGGGTCGCCCAGTCGCCGTCGTCGGCGACGGTGCGCCACGTGCCGCCGGAGTCCTGACGCTGGATCTCCAGGTAGGTGTCCCCGCGGTGCAGGTCGTTGCCCGGGTGGGCGCCCGCGAAGACGGTCTCGGCCCGCTCGCCGGCCCGGTAGTTCTCCCGCGGCGGCACCAGCACGTCCCCGAACTTCCGGAACAGCTGTGGCGCGTCCAGCACCACCCCGGGCTGCAGCGAGAGCGCCTTCCCGGACAGATCCGGTGGCTCGGGGCCGAGCGGGATGCTGGTCCCGTCGCGCAGTGAGGTGGCCAGTTCGGCCGCCGTCTGCTGGAGCGCCGGAAGCTGCCAGCGGCCGAAGAGGGTGCTGCCGCCCTCGTACTGCTGCGCGTCGTACTCCTCGGGGGTGGTCACATAGTGGAAGTAGGCGTTCGCGTACCCGGCGACGAGTACGTCGTCGAGGTCCGCGCCCACGATCCCGGCGACCGTGCGCCGCAGCCGCAGACCCGCGCAGACGGTGACCTCACCGGGGATGCCGATCAGGTGGAGGCGGCCGATGCGGACCAGCATCACGGGCACCCGCTCCTGCACCCACGGGTAGACGCGGTTCATCTCCCCGAGGGGCACGAAGACGTCCTTGGGTGCCTGCGCCTGCTTCAACTCCGGTGAGACCGTGTAGATCACGGAGTCGGAGATCGCGTCCCAGAAGGGGTTCTCCCCTTCCTCGAACCCGGGGAAGGCCGGCCCGTCCTCCATGCTGCCCGCCGCCATGGAGGCGCCGACGCAGGGCTTGGACGTGCGGTGGGTCCGTCCGTCGCCGGTGAACTCGGGGCGGACGGTGACATCGGAGAGATCGACGTACACCAGCCGCGAGTCGACCGGGCCGGACAGTCTCACGCCGGATTGCCGCAGCTGGGCCGCGGCGGCCTCGTACTGCCGCAGGCCGTTGGCCCGGGTGTGTGCGAAGTCCTCGGGTGTGGTGGGCGGTCGGAGATCCAGGTTGGGCGACATGTCCCCGCTGTTGGTCTGGGCGAACGCGGAGACGAAATCCGGTGAGCCGTCGGCCAGATAGTCGACCTCGCTGACCTCGCGCTCCCAGTGGTAGGCCGCGTAGCCCTTGTTGTCCGCGCTGATCAGCCGGTTGTCCCCGGACATGCCGGTGCTGTGCACCGGGAACCAGTTGACGGCTCCGACCGCCCGGCCGGCCCGTTCCACCCGGAGCAGGGTGGTGTGCGGGTCGATGGCGTCCGGGAAGTGGTCGCGGTCGGCCTTCGGATTGCGGTCGAAGGCGGACCGGGAGCGGTTGACGCTGGCGCCGGTCAACCTGCCGTGACTGAGCACGAGTTCGGACGGTGCGAGGTCATCATGGGCGTTCCGCGCGGCCTCGAACAGGCCGTCCGCCACCGCCTCGAAGGTCTTGCGGTGAAACCCGAACGTGGTCGTGTTGTACAGCAGATGGTGCGAGTAACCACCGGGACCGGCGTGGGTGTGGGTGGCGGTGATGAGCACGTTCTGCGCGGTGTAGAGAGTGCCGTACGCCTCCGCGAGCCGGCGCAGCACCGCCTGGTGCACGCTCCCGAAGATCATCGGCGAGTCGGCGACGATCAGCATGACCCGCCGCCCGCTCGACTCGTCCACCACGACGAACGCCCGCGCCCGCAGCCGGGTGTGCAGCCCGGCCGCCTGCTGGTCGAACCGGCCGTAGCCCATCATCCCGACCTCGGCGACCTCACCGGTGGCGTCGGCGATCCCCCGGCCGACGAGGAATCCGGCGCCCTGGTCGGCCTGGGCCGCCTGAGCCGCCTGAGCCGCCTGGGCGGCCCGGGCGGGACCGGCGGCGACCACCTGCCCGGCACCCGCCAGACCGAGGCCGGTGAGGGCGCCCGCCCGAAGGACGGTTCGACGACTGCGCATACGACCTTGTTCCGCGGACATCTGCTGCTCCTCCGGCTCGGACGGCCCCCCGCGGCCCAGAACCTGAACAACATTCAAGTTCCGCGTGACCATTGGTACACCGGCTGTCGAGCGCCCGGCAAGATGTGTGCACGACAACTCGAGTGTCATCCGGGAAAGCACCCCTCGCATCGCAGTACGGTCACCAGCTTGCCGAACAGGCGAGGGCTACCCGGTGAACGGTGCTGTCCAGGACGGCTCGAAGCCGTGCTCACACCAGACACCGCGAGATCATTTCACCCGTCACGGGGGTTCCCATTCACGGCAGATCTGGATGGGCTCACCGAACCTTGAGCGGCGCTCCTCACAAGCTTCGGTGACCTGAGTCAGTCGAAGAGGGCAACGAGTCCATTCACCCAGATCGCGAGGAACACAAGGGCCGTCACCAGGCAGCCGCCGCCCGCCAGCACACCGCCGACCGTCCACGGCTCGGAGGGCGCCTCGTACTCCCCTTCCAGTTCGTCCCGGTAGGAGGCGGGGTCGTCCCAGTTGGCGGGGTGCCCCAACTCCGCGGCGCAGGCGGTCCGCACCGCGACCAGTTGCTTCTCCGCGAAAGCGGTGGCGGCGTTCGCCTCGGGGCCCTGCCAGCCGAGGGCCTTCATCCGCCACCCGGGAGACCCGTACCGCGCCTCGAAGGCAGCGGTCTCATCGGCGTTCCGATCCTCTTCGAGGTACATCCAGCGTCCAGCCTCGGCGGCGTCGCCGTAGAGCCGGTACACCTCGGCCAGACGACGGCGGAGCGTCAGGTCGTGCGGGAAGGACGAGATGAGACCACGCAGGCGCTGGCGCGCGACGGGAACCCGGCCGGCGGCCAGGTCTGCATCGACTCGGGCAAGGGTCTCTCTCAGGGGCATGAATGCATGATCGGGTACCGCACTGACCTACGTCGACCTGGTTTCATCGCTCAGCGCTCGCTCACTCTTAACGGCATCGGCTGAACCTCACTGAGACGGCACACCGCCAGTTACGGGACAGCCCTTGGATGGCCGGGCCGGTCATGGCGACGACCGCGGTCTCCTCCTGCGCCTCGGCGGGAAGGTGGGGGCCGGCCCGCTCCTCACGAGGGATGAGCGGTCCACACGAGGTGGGACGCCATCGCGGGTCACCTGGCTCCCCCGAGGACAACGTCGCTTCCTAAGCGGCTTTTTGTAGCTCGGTGTTGATCTCCTTCTCGGGGTCGAGGCGGTGGATGTGGATGTCGTGGGTGACGCGGCTGG
>NZ_JBITRU010000057.1:0-27458 GCF_044540255.1 Streptomyces sp. NPDC086080 | reverse complement strand
GGACAACGTCTCCTGCGACGCGGCAGCCACTGACCGCGTGATGATCAACGCGTACCGCTGGGCGCAGGGTGCCTCGACCTTCGGGCCGGACAAGCTGCTGGCCTACCGTCAGATGCTGATCAACCACGAGGTCGGCCACCGGCTGGGCCACAACCACGTCAGCTGCCGCACGCCCGGCGCCCTGGCGCCCGTGATGCAGCAGCAGACCAAGACCCTGGACCTGGACGGCGTCAAGTGCCGCCCCAACCCCTGGGTCCACCCGGGTCGTTGAGGGGGCCCCATCCCCGGGATGTCCGCATCGTGGGACGGGTGTCTCATCACGCGTTGACATCAGGGGAGGGCGTCGTTCATATTTCTCCGCATGTCACGCAGCCCCGAATCCTCCGAGCGCGCCGCCCTTGAGCTGGCGCTCCTCGGCGTGGCCGGGCACTGCGTAGCCGACATTCTCTGTCGCTGACGCCTGCTCGAGCGCGCGTCGGCCACCCCCTGAGGAGCCCTTCTCCGGCTCCTCGGCCTTCCTCTGCCGCGCCCGGGCGTACTCCGTCCGCAGGCGCGGCAGTTCGGTTCCTCCGGTTCCTCCCCTCCCCACCGGGCAGGACCTGCTGCGCCCGTGCGGACCTGTCTCCTCACCCTGCCGCAGTACACCGAGAGGTCATCTTCCGATGAGTCAGCCGTCCGTCATATCGCGCCGTGTGGCCACCACCGCCGCTGTCAGTCTCGCCCTGGTCGCCGGCCTCGCGGCCTGCGCAGGCCCCCAGAGCAACGACGGCGGGGGCGACGGCGCCGGCTCCGGAGCCTCGGGAAAGCCGCAGAAGGGCGGCACCCTCACGGTCCTCAACAGCAACCCGCAGGAGGACTTCGACCCGGCGCGGCTCTACACCTCCGGCGGCGGCAACGTCCCCTCCCTGGTGTTCCGCACGCTCACCACCCGCAACCGCGAGAACGGCGAGGCGGGCGCCCAGGTCGTCCCCGATCTGGCCACCGACCTGGGCAAGCCCAACGCGGACGCCACGGTCTGGACGTACACCCTCAAGGAGGGCCTCAAGTACGAGGACGGCACCGCGATCACCACGGCCGACATCAAGTACGGCATCGAGCGGTCCTTCGCCCCCGAACTCTCCGGCGGCGCCCCCTATCTGCGGGACTGGCTGATCGGCGGGGCCGACTACCAGGGCCCGTACAAGGACAAGAAGGGCCTCGACTCCATCGAGGTCCCGGACGACCGGACCATCGTCTTCCACCTGAACAAGCCCGAGGGCGAGTTCCCCTACCTCGCCACCCAGACCCAGACGACCCCGGTCCCGAAGGGCAAGGACACCGGCACCACGTACGAGGAGCACCCGGTCTCCTCGGGCCCGTACAAGGTCGTGTCGAACGAGAACGACGGCGAGCGGCTCGTCCTGGAGCGCAACCCGCACTGGTCGGCCGCCACCGACGAGGAGCGCAAGGCCTATCCGGACAAGATCGACGTGCGCTCCGGTCTCGACTCCGCCGTCATCAACCAGCGCCTCTCCGCCTCGCAGGGAGCCGACGCCGCCGCCGTGACCACCGACACCAACCTCGGCCCGGCCGAACTCGCCAAGGTCTCCGGCGACAAGAAGCTCGCCGCCCGCGTCGGCACCGGCCACTTCGGCTACACGAACTACATCGCCTTCAACCCCAAGGTGAAGCCGTTCGACGACCCGAAGGTGCGCCAGGCGATCTCCTACGCCGTCGACCGCTCCTCCGTGATCAACGCGGCCGGCGGCTCCTCGCTGGCGGAGCCCGCCACCACCTACCTGCCGAACCAGAAGTCCTTCGGCTACACGCCCTACGACCACTTCCCGGCGGGTGAGACCGGCAACGCCGCCAAGGCCAGGGAGCTGCTGAAGGAGGCCGGTCACCCCAAGGGTCTGAAGGTCACCCTCACGCACTCCAACGACAAGGACTTCGAGACCAGCCCGGAGATCGCCACGGCGCTCCAGGCCGCCCTCAAGAAGGCCGGCATCACCGTCGAGCTCAAGGGCCTGGAGAGCAACGACTACTCCGACACCATCCACAGCGCGTCCAAGGAGCCGGGCTTCTTCCTCGCGCACTGGGGTGCCGACTGGCCCTCCGGCGGCCCGTTCCTCGCACCGATCTTCGACGGCCGCCAGATCGTGAAGGACGGGGCCAACTTCAACACGGCCTTCCTGGACGACGCCGCGGTCAACAAGGAGATCGACGAGATCAACAAGCTCACCGACCTGAAGGCCGCCGCCGCACGCTGGGGCGCGCTCGACAAGAAGATCGGCGAGCAGGCACTGACGGTGCCGCTCTTCCACCCGGTCTACAAGCGGCTCTTCGGCCAGGACGTCAAGAACGTGGTCATCAGTGACTGGACCGGCGTTCTCGACATCTCCCAGGCCGCGGTCAAGTAACCATGTCCGAAGCACTTCTGGTCCAGGAGGCGGGAGCGGCGCCCCTCGCCGCCCCCGCCTCGGGGGCCCGGCAGTTCTGGCGGAGGCTGCGCGCACAGCGCGCGGCCACCGCCGCGGCGGCCGTGGTCCTCCTGCTCTTCCTGGCGGCGCTCGCCGCGCCCCTGCTCGCCGCGCTGGCCGGCCAGGACCCCGACACCTTCCACCCCGAACTCGTCGACTCGGCGGCCGGCGGGGTCCCCCGCGGCTCCTTCGGCGGCATCGGCGCCGACCACTGGCTCGGCGTCGAACCGCAGACCGGCCGCGACCTCTTCGCCCGCATCGTCCACGGGGCCCGGGTCTCGCTGGGCGTGGCCGTCGCCGCGACCCTCCTCCAGGTCACCATCGGCGTGGTGGTGGGACTCGCCGCGGCCCTCGGCAACCGGCGGCTCGACCAGGTCCTCAGCCGCATCACCGACATCAACGTCGCCCTGCCGCTCATGGTCATCGCCCTGGGGCTGCTCGCCGTCGTACCGCCCTCCTTCCCCCGGCCCGTCCTGATCGCGCTGGTCATCGGCGGCATCAACTGGGCGGGCACCTCGAAGATCGTGCGTGCCCAGGCGCTCGCCCTGAAGACGCTCGACTTCGTCTCGGCGGCCCGGCTCAGTGGGCGCGGGCGGTGGAGCATCGCCCGGCGCGAACTGCTGCCCTCGCTGGCCGCGCCCGTCATCACGTACGCCGCGCTGCTCTTCCCCGTCAACATCACCGTCGAGGCGGCTCTGTCCTTCCTCGGCGTCGGCATCAAACCGCCCACCCCGTCCTGGGGGCAGATGCTCACCGAGGCCGACACCTGGTACCAGTCGGCGCCCACCTATCTCCTGCTGCCGGCCGGGCTGCTCTTCGTCACCGTGCTCTCCCTGACCGTCCTCGGCGAGGGCGTCCGCACGGCGCTCGACCCCAGGGCCGCGTCCCGGCTGAGCATCGGCACGGGCCGTGAGGGACGTACGAAGGAGCAGGCGTCGTGACCGGTTTCCTGCTGCGACGGCTCGGCGGAGCCGTCTTCGTGCTCCTCTCCCTGACCGTCATCCTGTACGCGGTCTTCTACGTGGCCCCGGGCGACGTCGCCCAGATCGCGTGCGGTCCGCGCTGCTCACCCGCCCAGGTCGCCCAGGTGACCGAACAGCTCCGGCTCGACGACCCCGTGTACACGCAGTACGGGCACTTCCTCCAGGGCATCGTCGCGGGGCGGGACTTCTCCACCGGCACGGGGGTGGACCACTGCTCCGCGCCCTGCCTCGGGGTCTCGTACCAGAGCGACCAGCAGGTGATGCGGCTGATCCTCACCAAGCTGCCGGTGACCGGCTCGCTCGTCGTCGGGGCGTTCGTGTGCTGGATCCTGCTCGGCGTCGGCACGGGCGTGCTGTCCGTCTGGCGGCGCGGCCGGATCACCGAGCGGCTGCTGACCTGGCTGACCCTGGCCGGCACGGCGACCCCCGTCTTCGTGATCGGCCTGCTCCTCATCATCGTCTTCTGCTCCACGCTCCAGTGGCTGCCGTCGCCCACCTACGTGCCCTTCACCGAGGACCCGGAGCAGTGGGCCTGGGGGCTGCTGCTGCCCTGGGTGTCCCTGGCCCTCATCGAGTCCGCCAAGTACGCCCGTCTGACCAGGAGCTCCATGCTGGAGACGCTCGCCGAGGACCACGTACGCACCTTCCGCGCGTACGGCGTCGGCGAGCGGGCCGTGATCGGGCGCCACGCGCTGCGCGGCGCGGTGGCGCCCGTCATCGCGCTCAGCGCCCTCGACTTCGGCAGCATGTTCGGCGGTGCGGTCCTGACCGAGTCCCTCTTCGGGATCCCGGGGCTCGGACGCGAACTCGTGCACGCGGTCAAGGTCGTCGACCTGCCCGTCGTCGTCGGCATGGTGCTGGTGACCGGCTTCTTCGTGGTGCTCGCCAATGCCCTCGCGGACGTGCTGTACGCGCTGGCCGACCGACGGGTGGTCCTGTCATGACAACACCGCTGGTCCAGGTCGAGGACCTGACCGTCGACTTCGGCGACGTCCGGGCCGTGGACGGGCTCTCCTTCACGCTGGAGGCGGGCGCCGCCCTCGGTGTGGTCGGGGAGTCCGGCTCCGGCAAGAGCGCCTCGGCCTCCGCGCTGCTCGGACTGCACCGGGGCACGGGCGCCCGGGTCACCGGGACCGTCCGCGTCGCCGGTACGGACGTCGGCGCCGCGGACGAGGCGGAGCTGCGCGCCCTGCGGGGGGCGAAGGCGGCGATGGTCTTCCAGGACCCGCTCTCCTCGCTCGACCCGTACTACCCGGTGGGCGACCAGATCGCCGAGGTCCACCGGGTGCACCACCGCGTCTCCCGCAAGGCGGCCCGCGCCCGGGCCGTGGAGGTCCTGGACCGGGTCGGCATCCCGGACGCGGTCCGCCGGTCCCGGTCCCGGCCCCACGAGTTCTCCGGCGGGATGCGCCAGCGCGCCCTCATCGCGATGGCCCTGGCCTGCGAACCCCGGCTGATCGTGGCCGACGAGCCGACCACCGCCCTCGACGTCACCGTGCAGGCGCAGATCCTGGACCTGCTGCACGACCTGCGCCGCGAGACCGGAACGGCGCTGCTGCTGGTCACCCACGACGTGGGTGTCGCCGCGGAGAGCGTGGACGAGGTCCTGGTCATGCAGCACGGCCGGGCCGTGGAGCGGGGGCCGGCCGTCGAGGTGCTGGGCGCGCCCCGGCAGCCGTACACCCGGGAGCTCCTGGCCTCGGTGCCCCGGGTCGACGCGCGGCGGCCGGCGGGCCCCGTCCCCGGCCCGCGGGCCGCCGCGCCGGAGACCGGACCGCTCCTCGAAGCCCTCGGCCTCCGGCGCGAGTTCGGCCGTGGTTCCTCCCGCGTCACCGCCGTGGACGACGTCTCGCTCACCGTCCACGCCGGCGAGACCCTCGGCATCGTGGGGGAGAGCGGCAGTGGCAAGACGACGCTCGGCCGCATGCTCGTACGGCTCGACGACCCGACGGGCGGCCGGCTCCGGTACGGCGGCAGGGAGATCGGCTCGCTGCCGGAGAAGGCCTTCCGCCCGTTCCGCCGCGAGCTCCAGATGGTCTTCCAGGACCCCGTCGCCTCACTCAACCCGCGGCGCTCCGTCGGCGAGTCCGTGGCCGACCCGCTCCGTGCCGCCGGTGAGACCGACGAGACCCGGATCCGGGACCGGGTGAGCGGACTGCTGGAACGGGTCGGTCTCGACGCCGGCCGTTACGAGCGCTATCCGCACGAGTTCAGCGGGGGGCAGCGTCAGCGGATCGGCATCGCGCGCGTGCTCGCCGCCGACCCGAAGCTGATCGTGTGCGACGAGCCGGTCTCCGCGCTCGACGTCACGACCCAGGCCCAGGTGATCGCGCTCCTCGGCGAGCTCCAGCGCGAGCTCGGCATCGGACTCGTCTTCATCGCCCACGACCTGGCCGTGGTGAGGCAGGTCAGCGACCGCGTCGCGGTGATGCGGCAGGGCCGGATCGTCGAGCAGGGCGCGGTCGACGAGGTCTACGGATCGCCCCAGGACGCGTACACGAAACAGCTCCTGGCGGCGGTGCCCACGCTCGACCCCGCGCGCGCCGCCGCGCGCCGTGCGGCGCGTTCGGAGCTGGCCGTAGCCTGACTCAACGTAACCGAACGCCCCATTGTCGCAACAGAACGCGACTTGCGCGGGAAAGTTACGCCGGTTCACCCCTTTCGGTGGTGGGGGGGGGCACCCCCCGGCGCCCCCCCACGGGCGCCGGCGACTCGCCGGCGCCCCCTCCCGCCGTGCGGCACGGGACACGCGTGCCGCGATCCCCGGGCCGCGCGGTCGCCCGCGCTTCGTCCTGCTCGGTCCGTGGCGTGCGCGGGGCGCATGGGTGAGCCCCCGGCAAAGTGCCGGGGGCTCACCCATGAATGACTCCGGGTCAGAACATGCCGTAGCCCGAGCCCGTCGCCCCGGCCAGGAAGATGATGGCCAGGAGCGTGTCGATGGCACCCAGGACCACGGCGA
Source organism: Streptomyces sp. NPDC086080 (assembly GCF_044540255.1). Classification (NCBI taxonomy): domain Bacteria; kingdom Bacillati; phylum Actinomycetota; class Actinomycetes; order Kitasatosporales; family Streptomycetaceae; genus Streptomyces; species Streptomyces sp. NPDC086080. Next base: position 21,057 of record NZ_JBITRU010000057.1, on the reverse strand, counting down.
CCAGGGCCGGTACCGGGCGGGGGCCCGCCCAGCTGCGGCCCATCGCGAGCCATCCGCAGACGATCGCCACCGGGCCGAGGATGATCCCCAGCACGAAGAATCCGGCGACCGCGCAGATGAGTCCGATGATCCCGAGCGTCGCGCTGTCCATCCCGGACCGTGACCCCGTCCGGCCACGTGTGCGGGGGTGCCTGCGCGTTCCGTGTCCGAAGCTCGCCATCATCAACTCCCTTGAGGGTTCGTTGACATGGCGGGTTCCCCCGCTTTCGCGGTGCATTCACCCCGTACGCCCGGCAGGCCGGCCGCTGCCCGCGCGCCGCCCCCCTCCAGCGGCGCGCGCAGCAGTCGGCATCCTCCATGTCCTGCGGAGGACTTGACCCAATGTGACCTGCGGTGCCCTCCCCTGGGGAGGGGTCACCGCGGCGGTTCACCCTGATGAGCGAACCCGGGTCGGGGAACGGTCCGTCAGATGTGACCGACGCCGGCGCCGGCGTCCGCGTTCTCACCGCGCTTGGTGAGGAACGCGACGAAGATCGCCACGACGGCGACTCCGGCGGCGACCAGGGACGCCAGGCTCATACCGGAGAGGAACGTGTCGTGCGCGACGTCGGTGATCTTCGCGGCGATCTCCGGCGGGGTGCCCTTGGCCACCGGTGCCACACCGACCTGGACGGCCTCGGAGGCCAGGTCGGCCTGCTCCGGAGTGAGCGGCGGCAGACCGGCCTTCGCCCAGTTGCCCGCCAGATCGCTGCTCACCTTGGAGGCCATCACGGCGCCGAGCACGGCGGTGCCGAGGCTGCCGCCGACCTGCATGGCGGCCTGCTGCAGACCACCGGCGACGCCGGACAGTTCGAGCGGCGCGTTGCCCACGATGACCTCGGTGGCACCCACCATGACGGGCGCGAGGCCGAGACCGAGCAGGGCGAACCAGAGCGACATCACGGCGCTGCCCGTGCCCTTGTCCAGCGTCGACATCCCGTACATGGCCAGCGCCGTGCAGGCCATGCCGAACGCCAGCGGGATACGCGGCCCGACCTTGGTGATCATCACTCCGGCGAGCGGGGATCCGACGATCATCATGCCGGTGAGGGGCAGCAGGTGCAGACCCGCGTCCACCGGGCTCAGACCGTGCACGTTCTGCAGGTAGAAGGTGACGAAGAACAGTCCGCCCATGAAGGCGATGGCCATCAGGACCATCAGAACGACACCCGCGGACAGCGGAATGGAGCGGAACAGTGCCAGGGGGATCAGCGGCTCCCTGACCCTCGTCTCCCAGAAGGCGAAGAGCGCGAAACCGACGACCGAACCGACGATGAACAACCAGGTCTGGAGGCCGCCCCAGCCCCACTCCGGGGCCTTGATCAGCGCCCAGACGAGGCAGAACATCGCGGTGGACAGCAGGGCTATGCCGAGCAGGTCGAAGGAGCGCGGGGCGTTCTCCGCGCGGTGGTCGAGCAGGATCCACGCGCCGAGGGCGAGGGCGAGGATGCCGACCGGCACGTTGATGAAGAACACCGACTGCCAGTTGACGTGCTCGACGAGGACCCCGCCGAGGATCGGGCCGCCCGCGGTGGAGGCACCGATGACCATGCCCCAGATGCCGATCGCCATGTTGAGCTTCTCGGCCGGGAACGTGGCCCGCAGCAGACCGAGCGCGGCCGGCATCAGCAGGGCGCCGAACAGGCCCTGGAAGACACGGAAGACGATGACGAGCGCAATGCTGTCGGACAGGCCGATGGCCCCCGAGGCGGCGGCGAAGCCGACCACGCCGATCAGGAACGTCTGCCGGTGCCCGAAACGGTCACCGAGCTTGCCGGCCGTGATCAGGGAGACCGCGAGGGCGAGGAAGTACGCGTTGGTGATCCACTGGACCTCGGCGAAGGTGGCGCCCAGGTCGCTGGCGATGGCCGGGTTCGCGATGGCCACGATGGTGCCGTCCAGGGCCACCATCATGACCCCCACGGCGACGGTCACAAGGGTGAACCAGGGGTGCCCGCGCAGCCCCTTGCCCGGTGTCGCGTCCGCCGGGGCGGCCGGAGGCCCGTCCCCCGCGCCCGCCTTGTCGATGGTGGTCTGACTAGTCATGCGCCGAGGCTAATGTCAGCGACTGACAGTTGACAAACCGATTCGCTGGTTCACACATCGGTAACTGACACGCCACTCACCGATAGCCTGAACTGGACAAACAGTTCGAGGAGGAGCGATGGAGACGGTCGGGACCGCCGTGGACGCGCTGCCGCGGCCGGGTCTGCGGGAGCGCAAGAAGCAGCGCACCCGGGACGCGCTGGTCCGGGCCGCACTGGAGCTGATCGCCACCCGGGGGTACGAGGGGACGACCGTCGACGACATCGCCGCGGCCGTCGACGTCTCGCAGCGCACGTTCTTCCGCTACTTCGCCAGCAAGGAGGAGGTGGCGTTCTTCGTCCCCCGGCTCGCGGAGTCGCACGTCCGGGACGCGGTACGCGCACGTCCGCCGGGCGAGGCGCCGCTGGAGGCGCTGCGCCGGGCCGTACTGGACAGCTGGGACGGCATCAACGAGGCCGTGGAGCAGCTGGTCCCGCTGGAGCTGCACCTGCGGGTCTACCGGGCGATCGAGTCGACGCCCGCGCTGCTCGCCGCCCATCTGCGGCGCGCGACGGAGCTGGAGGAGGAGCTGGCGGGCATCATCGCCGAGCGCGAGGGGCTCGACGTGGACACGGACCCCCGGCCGAGGATCCTGGCGGCCGCGTTCGGCGGGGTGATCAGAGTGGCGGAACGGCGCTGGTCCACCGGGGACGACTTCAGCGTCGCCGCTATGCGGCACCTGTTGACGACCTGCCTCGACCAGGTGGGCCCGGCGCTCGCGGGGAACTGGCGTACGGACGGATCACCGGGCCGACGCACCGAAACGTGATACCGGTCACTTGGGTCACGCGAGACACTCCCGTTCTCCTAGTGTGTCCTTTCAGTGACTTCCTTCGACACCTCCCCTCAGCTGAACGTATGGCGCGCGCTGCTCGCACTCGCCGTCGTCTTCGTGATGCTGGCGACCACCGGCTGGACTGCGCTGCGCCACCAGCGCCACCCCGCTCCGCTCCAGGCGTCGCTCAGCGCATGGGAGGAGGGCTGGATAGCCGGCCACCGGCTGCCGGACCCGCAGTCGGCGCCCGCGCGGCTGGCCCGGTTCTTCGCCTCCCTCACCGACGCGCAGCACGCGTATCTCGCCCGCCACTATGCGCTGGCGGTCGGCAACATGAACGGCGCCCCGGTCGAGCTGCGCTACCGCGCCAACCGCATCGCCCTGGGGGAGGCCCTCGAGATCGAGTCGGAACGCGTGCACGACGACCGTCTCACCGCCTCGGGCCAGCGGCTCGCCGCGCGCCGGATGGACCGTTTCGGAGCGCTGATGCGCCCGGGCCGGCACATCCTCGCCTTCGACCCGGCGGGCTCCGGCCGGGTGGCGGAGGTCTTCGGTGATCTGACGCGGGCCGAGCGGGTCTCGGTCGTCGTGCCCGGTTCCGACACCGATCTGCTGACCTTCCAGCGCACCGACCGCAGGTACTCGGCCCCCGTCGGCATGGCGAGATCCCTGTACGCGGCGGAGCGCGACGCCGACCCCTCGACCCGTACGGCCGTGATCGCCTGGGCCGACTACACCGCCCCCAGCGGGCTCGGAATGGACGCGGCCACCGCGATGCGGGCCGAGGACGGCGCCGAGCGGCTGGACGGGATGCTGCGCGGGCTGCCCGGCCGGGCGCCGGTCTCGCTGTTCTGCCACAGCTACGGCTCCGTGGTGTGCGGGATCGCCGCGCGCACCCTGCCGGAGCGGGTGGCGGACATCGCCGTGGCCGGCAGCCCCGGTATGCGGGTCGAGAAGGCCTCCCAGCTGGACACCACCGCGCGGGTGTGGGCGATGCGGGACGCCGACGACTGGATCGAGGACGTGCCGCATCTGGAGTTCGGCGGTCTGGGCCACGGGGCCGATCCGGTAGGCAAGGGATTCGGGGCGCGGGTGCTGTCGGCCCGGGAGGCGAAGGGGCACGCCGGATACTTCGTACCGGGCACGGACAGTGTGCGGAACTTCGCCGAGATCGGGGTTGGCGCGTACCGCGCGGTGTCGTGTGCGCGCGCGGACGACGCCTGCCGGGCGGGTTTGTCCGGTACGACCCCTACCGGACGCGCGTAGAGGCGGAGATACTGCGGTATGCGTGGGGAAGGGACGGAGAAGCTCGTGCCGCATACGATGAGCCGCATGGGTGACGTACTGGCCGGATTTCATGCCGCCTGGGAGTTCGAGTCCGACTCCGTGCTCATCCGTTACGAACGCGGGATTCGAGCACCCAGGCTGTTCCAGGCACTCGGTGAACGCCGGGTGCCGCTGGAGGCGATCCAGGGGGTGACCCTCGCACCGGGCAGGCGCGGGACCGTGGTCCTGCGCGTGGAGCTCCGGCCGGGGGCGGATCCGTTGCTGGAAGCGGCCGCCGGGCAGTTGAAGGAGAGCAGCGACCCCTACCGGCTGGTGCTGCCCGCCGAGCGGGAGACGCTCGCCGAGTACTACGCCGACGAACTGCGCGCGCAGCTGACCGAGTCGGGGCCCGCCGAACGTCATCTGGTGGCCGCCCCCGAGGCGCCGCTGCGGTTCAAGGCGTACGACGGGAAGGCGGCCTTCGACGGTACGGCGGTGTCCTTCCGGTGGTTCTGGACGGGCGCGTCGTCGGCGAAGTGGAAGGCCGGCGACCAGCGGTTCCCGCTCGGTGAGCTGAGCGGGGTGGAGTGGCGCTCGCCCGAGGTGTTCGAAGGGCATCTGCGGCTGCTGCGGCGGGACGCGGGGGCGGCGCCGGCGCAGCCGGACCAGGATCCGGCCGCGGTGGTCTTCGGGCTGGGGTACGGGCCCGTGCACGAGTCACTGCCGTTCGCGGCGGCGGTACTGGCGGCGGTGCGCGACTGCGCACCGGTGCCGGCGGTATCCACGGCGCGTGCGCACCGTGACCCCGCGGACATCGCCGAGCGGATCCGGCACCTCGGGGAGCTGCATCAGGCCGGCCTGGTGACGGACGAGGAGTTCTCCTCCAAGAAGGCGGAGTTGCTGTCCGAGCTGTGAGCCGTCTTCCCGGCCCGGTTGTTTTCCGGCCGCGGGCCCCGGGGGGCCGGTCGCGCAGTTCCCCGCGCCCCCAGGGGGTTGTTCCACGCCCTGCCTGCGGAGGTGAACGTCATGTCTGCGTAGCGGGGCCCGCCACCTTGGCGGCGATCGGAAGAACGGGGCGGGGCCGTAGGCGAAGCTCATGCCCATGCGGCCGAGGCCCTGGACACCCACCTCGGGGCCGCCCGCGCCGATGGCGTCCCGCCGGGTGGTGCAGCCGATCAACGGACCGGAACTCGCAGGTCACGCCGGGTTCGCCGACCGGCTGGGGCACTCCCGGCGCCGGACCGGGCCACTTCGCGTGCCGCGCCGACGTGGAGATCATCGCGAGCCGGGTACCGGAGGGCGAAGCGCGTGATCGCGCAGCCCGTCAACGGGTCCTCTCCGACGCCAGGGCCCGTCCCGCGTCCGCGTAGAAGCTGATCTTCCGGTCGAGCACGGCGAGGGTGCCCTGGAGTTCCGCGATCCGGGACAGCACGTCCTCGCGGGTCTGCTGGAGCAGCTCGAAACGCTCGGTGTAGGTGTGATCGCCCGAGCGGACCAGTTCCGCGTAGCGCACCATGTCCGCGACCGGCATCCCGGTCAGGCGGAGCTTGCCGACGAGGGCGAGCCAGTCGAGGTCCCGGTTGCTGTAGCGCCGCTGACCGGTGTGCGAACGGCCGATGTGCGGCATCAGTCCGATGCGCTCGTACCAGCGCAGGGTGTGCGCGCTCAGCCCGGTGAGGGCGACGACCTCGCTGATCGTGTACGTGTCCTCGCCGTCCGGCCGGCGGTTCCCCTGCGGCGGTCCGGCGCAGGTGTCGGCGCCGGACCCTGTTGTCTCCGTCGTCTCGGTGACCGTCATGTCCCCACGCTAGAACGCTGGAGTGCACTCCAAGCAAGCGACGCAGGCGGGAAATGGGCGGCGCTCGGGGGCGGTGGCTGATTACCGTGCGCGGTATGACCTCAGTACGCCGTGCGACGCCGAAGGACGCGGAGGAAGTGCTCCGGCTGCGTCAGGTGATGATCGATTCGATGGCCCGCTCCGACCCCTCCACCGCCTGGCACACCGAGTCCCTGCCCGTGCTGCGCGCCAGACTGGCCGAGCCGGACGGGGGCTTCGCCGCGTTCGTCGTGGACCATCCGCAGCGGCCGGGCGCGCTGGCGTCCCTGGTGGCCGGCACGGTCGACTACCGCATCGGCGGTGCGCGCGACCCGTACGGCAGGGACGGCTCCGTGTTCAGCGTCGCCACCGATCCGGACGCGCGCCGTCGCGGATACGCACGCGCCTGCGTGCAGGCGCTGCTGGAGTGGTTCCGGGAGAACGGCGTCCGCCGGGTCCGGCTCACCTCGTCCTCGAAGGCCGAACCACTGTATGTCTCGCTGGGCTTCAGGCACCGGCCCGACCCGTTGCTGGAGCTGACCCTGTGAGCGCTTAGGCTCGGCGGCATGTCGTTGAAGAGTCTGGCGTTGATCGAGAGCTGGCCGGTTCCCACCGCCGCGGCCGGTGTCGTACGGGCGGACGGTTCGGTCGCCGGTACCCATGGGCCGGCCGGCCACCGCTTCCCGCTGGCCTCGGTCACCAAGCCGCTCGCGGCCTACGCGGTGCTGGTGGCGTACGAGGAGGGCGCGATCGAGCTGGACGAGGCGGCGGGCCCGGACGGCTCGACGGTGCGGCATCTGCTCGCGCACACCTCGGGGCTGGCCTTCGACGAACACCGGGTGACCTCGGCGCCCGGTACGCGCCGGCTGTACTCCAACGCCGGGTTCGAACAGCTGGGGGACCATGTCGCCAAGGCGACGGACATCCCGTTCGGGGAGTATCTGCGGCAGGCGGTGCTGGAGCCGCTGGGGATGACGGCGACCGCCCTGGAGGGCTCCCCGGCGAAGGACGGGGTGTCGACGGTGCACGATCTGCTGCGGTTCGCCGCCGAGGTGCAGGCGCCACGTCTGCTCGACCCGCGCACGGTCGCGGCGGCGATGACCGTGCAGTACCCGGGAACCAAGGGTGTACTGCCGGGCTACGGCCACCAGAACCCCAACGACTGGGGGCTCGGATTCGAGATCCGCGACTCCAAGACACCGCACTGGACGGGCGCGTCGTCGTCGCCCCGTACGTTCGGCCACTTCGGCCAGTCGGGCACGTTCCTGTGGATCGACCCGGACGCGGGCGCGGCGTGCGTGGCGCTGGCCGACCGCGCCTTCGGGCCGTGGGCGGCCGAGGCGTGGCCGCCGTTCACGGACGCGGTGCTGGCGGAACTGCGCGGCTGACCCTCGCCGCCACGGAAGGCGGAAGACGGAAGGAGGACGGGACCGTCCAGCGGGTCCCGTCCTCCTTCGGTGCGATCCGGTACGGCCGGTGCGCGGGTCAGACCGGGACGGGGGTCTTCTCCCGCGTCTCGGGGGCCGGCCGCGGGTTCAGCTTCTCGCCCTCGATGTCGAGGTCGGGCAGCACCTTGTCGACGGACCTGGGCAGCCACCACGCGGCACGGCCGAGCAGCGACATCACGGCCGGGACCAGCGTCATGCGGACGACGAAGGCGTCGATGACCACGCCGACGGCGAGGGCGAACCCGATGGACTTGATGATCGGGTCGTCCAGGAGGACGAAGCCTCCGAACACCGACGTCATGATGAGCGCGGCGGCCGTGACGACCCGGGCGTTGTGGCCCATGCCGCTGACCATGGCCGCCTGGGGGTCGGCGCCGTGGACGAAGTCCTCCCGCATACGGGAGACGAGGAAGACCTCGTAGTCCATCGCGAGGCCGAACAGGATGCCGATGAGCAGGATCGGCAGGAAGCTCACCAGCGGGCCGGGGGTGTCGACGCCCACGAGGCCCGCGAGGTGGCCCTCCTGGAAGATGGCGACGGTGATGCCGAAAGTCGCGCCCACGGTGAGCAGAAAGCCCAGGGCCGCCTTCAGCGGTACCAGGAACGACCGGAAGACCAGCATGAGCAGCAGGATGGACAGGCCCACCACCAGCAGCAGATACACCGGCAGTGCGGCGGCGAGCTTCTCCGAGACGTCGATGCCCAGGGCGGTCGCGCCGGTGAGGGCGATGTCGGCGCCCTCGACGCCCGCGACCCGGTCGCGGATCTCCTGGACGGCGTCCTCGGTGGCGACGGCCGTCGGGCCGGCTTCGGGAATGATGGCCAGCAGGGCGGTGGTGCCCTGCTCGTTCAGCTGCGGCGGGGCCACGGCCAGGACGCCGTCGGTGTCCTTGATGAGAGCGGTGGCCTGCTCCACGGCCGTCCCGGTCGCCTGCGCGTCCTTGCCGTTGACCACGGCGATGAGCCGGCCGTTGAAGCCCTCGCCGAAGCCCTCGGACGTGAGGTCGTACGCCTCGCGTGCGGGGGAACCCTCGGCGGCGGTGCCCGCGTCCGGCAGGGCGATCCGCATGTCCTGAGCCGGCAGGGTGAGCGCGCCCAGCCCGAGGATCCCGGCGATCAGGAGCGGGACGCGCAGCCGGGTCACGAGCCGGCCCCAGGTGAAGCCGAAGCCTTCGGGGGCGGGGCTCTTGTCGGCGGTGCTCTTCCCCGTGGTGCCCTTCTCGGTGGTGCCCTTCTCGAAGGTGGGTCCGCCCGCCCGGCGCTGCTTGCGCGGCAGGATCTTCCGGCCGGCGAAGGAGAGGAAGGCCGGCAGCAGGGTGAGGGCGACCAGGACGGCGACGGCGACGGTGCCCGCCGCGGCCAGGCCCATGATGCTCAGGAAGGGGATGCCCACGACGGAGAGGCCCGCCAGGGCGATGACGACGGTGGCGCCGGCGAAGACGACGGCGGAGCCTGCCGTGCCGGTCGCGCGGCCGGCGGCCTCCTCGGGTGCGAGGCCCTCGCCGAGGTACTGGCGATAGCGGGAGGTGATGAAGAGCGAGTAGTCGATGCCGACGGCCAGGCCGAGCATCAGCGCCAGGATGGGGGCGGTGGAGGTCAGTTCGATGACACTGGTCAGGGAGAAGAGGCCGGCCATACCGACCGCGACGCCGATCAGTGCGTTCAGCAGGGTCATGCCTGCGGCCACCAGCGAGCCGAAGGTGACGACCAGGACCACCGCGGCGACCAGGACTCCGAGGGCCTCGGTGGAGCCGACCTCCACCTCACCGCCCATGACCTCGCCGCCGTGCTCGACCCGCAGGCCCTCGGCGTCGGCGCCGACGGCCTCGTATGCCGACTTCTGCTCGTCGGTGACCTCGTCGACGCCCTTGTCGAACTGCACCTGGACCAGGGCGTAGCGGCCGTCCTGGGAGACGGCGCCGGTCCGGAACGGATCCATGGCGGCGATGACGCCGTCGATCCCCGAGGCTTCCCCGACCACGGGCGCCACGGCCGCGGGGTCCAGTTTCGTGCCCTCGGGCGCGACGACGACGATGGTGCCGGTGGCTCCGTCGGCCTGCGGGAACTGCCGGCCGAGATCGTCCAGCGCCCGCTGGGACTCGGTGCCCGGCATGGAGAACTTGTCGCTCGTCGGGCCCATCAGGGTGGCGGCTCCGATACCCAGCAGGGTCAGCAGGAGCAGCCAGACCGCGGCTATTCGGCCCCTTCTGCGGAAGGAGAACCGCCCGAGCCGGTACAGCAAGGTCGCCATGGAAGAAGATCTTTCCGTAGGGGATCAGGGGATCAACGGGATCAAGGGATAAGCGATTCAACTGGGGTTGCGGTCGAGCGTCCGCAGCGCGCTGCGGATCATCTCGGCACGCAGCACCTCGTCCGGCGCCACTTCGTTGTCGGCGGCGCTGGTGATGAAGACGGCCCCGAGGACCATCCATGCCGCCACCCGGGCCGGCGCCCGTTGCGAGCGGCCGGCCAGCGCGTCCAGCAGGCCGTCCGCCAGCTCCATGACCTTGAGGTCCTGGTGGCAGGACATCTCGGTGATGTCCTCGAAGAGCAGCCGGATCTCGAGGCGGAACCGCAACGTCAGGTCGACGTATCCGACGACGGTCTCCTCCACCAGCCGGTCGCCCTCGAGCCCGGCCACGCGGTCGAGCAGTGCGGCCAGGGCGTCCTGGGTCGGGGTCAGCAGCTCGGTGAGGATCTTCTCCTTGCCGGCGAAGTGGTAGAGGAGCGATGCCTTCGAGCAGCCCACGTCCGAGGCGATGTCCTGCAATGACGTGCCTCGGAACCCGTGCACCGCGAACAGTCGCAGCGCCGACTTCAGAATCTGACCGCGCATGGCGGAGGTGGAGCGTGCCATTCCCCTACCGTAACTGTCCGATCGGTCAGAACTGACCGATCGGACAGCAAACGGCTATGACGTGCATCACTCCCGTGGCCCGGGGTGAGAACGGCCCATGGACGGGCGAACGGCCGCCTCCACCGGAGCGCACAGGGAGGCGCCGGAGGGAGAAGACCCTCCCCCGTGGCCTCCCGCGCCACGGACGTCCCTGAGCCGCCCAGCGTGAACTACCCGTGAAAACCCTGTGGATTCGGTGTCGGTGGGTCCCCTTATGCTGCACCGGATGATCACGCGGGACCCAGGGAGGGCGCGGATGTTCGGCAAGCTGTTCGGCAAGGGCGAGGAGAGGCCGGCGGCGGATCCGTACGCCCTTCCGGCCCCTCGCAGGAAGAACGGGATGTACACGCTCCGCGCGCTCGGCGACACGCGCGTACTCGCGCTGGTGGAGGCGGCCGACGCGGGCGACTGGGAGGCCGTGAAGGAGGCGCTGGCCCCCTTCGACCTGGGCCGCGACCACCACGTCCTCGGTGAACTGGCCGTGCTGGACGGTGTGGAGGAGTGGATCGGCCGCGCCGTCGAGGAGGACAAGGAGCACCGGGCGACGGCCCTGCTGATATCCGGGGCGCGCCACATCAACTGGGGCTGGGAGGCACGCACCAGCGCGCGGGCCGTGGACGTCACGCAGGAGCAGTGGCGGATCTTCGGCGAGCGGCTGCGCATCGCCGAGGAGCAGCTGTTCGAGGCCGCCGAGCTGCGGCCCGAGTGGGTCACCCCGTGGCGCCATCTCCTCACCTCCGGGCGCGGCATGTCGCTGGGCCGCGCCGTCAACGAGGTTCGGCTGGACGCCGCCCTGCGCCGCGACCCGCTGGACCTGGCGAGCCATCTGGAGTGGGTGTCGCAGTTGCAGCCGCGATGGAGCGGCGAGCAGGGCGAGGCCCTGGCGTTCGCCCGGGAGGCGTTCGCCGACGCGCCCGACGGCCATCGCCTCGGCTGCGTGATCGCCATGGCGCACATCGAGGACTGGGTGGAGTCGGACGACGGGGACTGCCTCGACACACCCGCCGTCCAGGCGGAGTTGGCGGAGGCCGCCCGGCGCAGCATCCTGCACCCCGACTACGAACGGCACCCGGGCTGGCAGCACGACTTCAACATGTTCGGCATGGCCCTGTCGCTCGCCGCCGAGAGCACCGTCTGCCGGCGTGTGTTCCACGAGCTGGACGGCGCCTACACCACCTGGCCCTGGACGTATTTCGCGGAGCCCGAGAAGCAGTTCGCCCGCCGTCAGCGCCGCGCCTGATCCCGCTCTCTCCCCCTTCCCGACCTCCTCCCCCGACCCCTCACCCCGGACTGCCCGATGACTCTGCCCGACACCGCCACCGGCCAGGCCGGCGCCGACCGCACCTTCCAGGTGGATCTGCGCGGTCTCGTCGACCTCCTCTCCCATCACCTCTACTCCAGCCCTCGCGTCTACTTGCGTGAGCTCCTGCAGAACGCGGTGGACGCGCTCACCGCCCGGCACACCCTCGAACCGTCCGTCCCTGCCGGGGACTTCGGCATCAGGCTGTACGCCGACGGCTCCGTGGTCCGCGTCGAGGACGACGGCGTCGGCCTCACCGAGGCCGATGTGCACACCTTCCTCGCCACGATCGGCCGCAGCAGCAAGCGCGCCGAGAAGATCGCCGAGCAACGGGCCGACTTCATCGGCCAGTTCGGCATCGGCCTGCTCTCCTGCTTCCTGGTCGCGGACGAGATCCACGTCCTGAGCCGGTCCGCCCGCACACCCGACGCGCCCACCGTGGAGTGGCGGGGCCGCGGCGACGGCAGCTACACCGTCCGTACCCTGCCCGCCTCCGCCCGCCCCCGGCCGGGCACCACCGTCACCCTGACCCCGCGCGCCGACGCGGGCGAGTGGACCCGCCCGGCCCAGGTGCACGCCCTCGCCCGCCACTTCGGGTCGCTGCTGCGTCACCCGGTGACCTTCTCCGACGGCGGCACGGACGGTCCCGGTGCGCCGGTCAACCCGGAGGCCGCGCCCTGGGAGCGTCCGTACCCCACCCCGGGCGCCCGCTCCCGCGCGCTGGCCGCGTACGGCGAGGAGGTGTTCGGGTTCACGCCGCTGGACACCATCGAGCTGGACCTGCCGGCCGTCGGTCTGAAGGGCATCGCCTGCGTGCTGCCCGAGGCGGTACCGGCCGGCCGCCGCCACGGCCACCGGGTGCACGTCAAGGGCATGCTGCTGTCCGAGCAGGCCGAGGAGATCCTGCCCGAGTGGGCGTTCTTCGTCCGCTGTGTCGTCGACGCCGAAAGCCTGCGCCCCACGGCGTCCCGCGAGTCCCTGTACGAGGACGACACCCTCGCCGCCGTCCGTGACGCCCTCGCCGAGCGGCTGCGCGCGTGGATCGCCCGCGCCGCCGCCAGCGACCCCGAGCTGCTCGGCCGTTTCCTCCAGGCCCACCACCTGGCCGTGAAGTCGCTCGCCGTGCACGACGACGAGATCCTGCGAATGCTGCTGCCGTGGCTGCCGTTCGAGACCACCGACGGGCACTGCACCCTCGACGAGTTCGCGCGCACCCACCGCACCGTGCTGGTGACCTCCAGCGTGGAGGAGTTCCGGCAGGTCGCCGCGATCGCCTCGGCCGCCGGGCTCGGCGTGGTCAACGGCGGCTACACCTACGACCGCCAACTGGTCCACCGGCTGCCCGAGATCAGGCCCGAGGCCGCTGTCTCCGACCTCGACCCGGCGACCCTCACCGCGCACCTCGACCCCGTCGACCGGGAGACCGAACTGGCCGCCGCGGCCTACCTCGCGCAGGCCCGTGACGCCCTCGCCGTCTTCGACTGCGATGTCGCGCTGCGCACCTTCCAGCCCGCCTCCGCCCCGGCCCTCCTCGTCGACAGCCGCGAGGCCCGGCACGAGCGCACCCGCTCCCAGCTCGCCCGTGAGCAGGAGGGCGGGGTCTGGGGCGACATCCTGGGCGCCCTGCGCCAGGAGGCTCCCCGGGCGCAGCTGATCCTCAACCAGCTCAACCCGCTGGTCCGCACCGCCATCGCCATCGACGAACCCGAACTGGCCCGCACCAGCGCCGAAGCCCTCTACGGACAGGCCGCGCTGCTGTCCCGGCGCCCGCTGCGGCCCGCCGAGTCGAGCCTCATCAACCGCTCCTTCCTCGACCTTCTCGCCCACGCCCTCCGCAAGGACAGCTGACGATGCCCACCGCACCCCATCCCCAGACCACGGACGAGCTGTTCCAGGCGCTCCGGGAGAACGACGAGCGCCCCTACGGCCGCACCCGCACCGTCACCGCCGAGGAACTGGTCGAGGCCGCCGAGCAGTTCGCCGAGCCGATCCCGCTGATCCACGCGCTCCTCGAACTCCAGGAGGCGTACACCTACGGCTCCGAGCCGCGGAAGTCGCCCGTCGTCTTCGCCCGGCTGCTCACCCTCTTCGACGAGCAGCCCGACGTCTTCGACGAGCGCCTGCGCCATCTGCTGTTCTGGCGCTTCAAGTGGGTGGCGAACGCCCTGCGGGCCCTGCCCGAGATACCGCTGGCCAGCCTGCGCCAGTGGCTGACGGAGATGCGCGACCGGTACACGAAGGCCGGCCTGGACCTCCAGCCCTACTACGGACAGGCCTACCAGCTCGCCGCCCACACCGGCGAGGACACCGCCCTGGCCTACGAACTGTGGGCGGGCCGCGCCCGCACCCGGCTCAGCGACTGCGAGGCCTGCGAGATCTGCGAGCGCGCCCTGTACCACCTCGCCGCGGGCGACGACGAGCGGGCGCTGCGCACCTGGGAGCCGGTCCTGGCGGGCAAGGAGTCCTGCCAGGAGGAGCCGGCCCGCTCCATCTCGTACGCGCTGCTGCCGCTGCTGCGCACCGGCCGCACCGACGAGGCCCGCGCGCTGCACCTGGCCGGGTACCGCGGCTCCCGCCGCAACGCCTCGATGGCCGGGGAGATCGGCCGGCACCTGGAGTTCTGCGCGCTCACCGGCAACGAGGCACGGGGTCTGGAACTGCTCGCCGAGAACCGGAACCTGTTCGACGAGGTGGAGTCCCCGCGCGACCTGCTCGACTTCCTCACCGGCCTGGAGGTCCTCCTCCAGCGCGTCGGGGAACTCAGCCACGGCGATCTGCCCGCCGCCGGATTCCCCGGCCGCGTCTGGACGGTGACCGCCCTGCGCGCGGAGGTACGGGACCGCGCCGACGACCTCGCCGCCCGCTTCGACACCCGCAACGGCACCACGGCCCACGCCGACCGCCGCCGCGCCCGCCTCGACCGCGCCCCGCTCCTGGACACGCTGGAGCTGACCCTGCGCACGCGCGGCCTGGACGACGTGACCCCGGCCGCGCCGGCCGCCGCTCCGGTCACCGCCCGTCCCGCCGCCTCCGTCCCCGATTCCCTGCCGGAACTGATCCTGCGCGCCCGCGAGCTGGACGACCAGGGGCATCCGGACGCGGAGGCCTGCTGGGCCCGCCTGCGCACCCTCGTCGCCGCCCGCGACTACACCCACCCCGACGACCCGTCCGTCGGCACGCCGGGCCGGCTGCGCGCGGACCTGCTGGACGACGAGGCGACCCGGGCCGGCCACCGGGACGAGTACACCGAAGCCGCCGCCCTCCACGAGGAGGCCGCGGGCCTCTACGAGGATGCCGGTCTGCCGGGCCACGCGGCCCTCGCCCGCGCCTGCGCCCTGCTCGCCGCGGCACAGGTCCCGACGCCGGACGACGCCGACGCCGACGCCGACGCCGACAAGGCGGAAACCCAGGACACCGCCCCCGACGCCACCGCGGACGCGCGGGGCGACGCCACGGCCGCGTCACGGATCACCTCACTGACCGCCGCCCACGCCTCCCTGGTCCGGCTGCACGAGGAGACGTCCCCGCTCGCCCCCTACCAGGAGGCCCGGCTGCTGCGCCTGCGGGCCACCGCACTCGGCCTGCGCCTGCAGACGTCGAGGAGCGAGGAGCACATCGCACCGGTGCTCGCCGAGATCGGCCTGCTGCACACGTTCGCCACCCGGCACGACATCGTCACGCAGATCGCCGGCGCCCAGCTGCTCAAGGCCACCACACACGCCATGACCGGCGACCTGCCCGCCGCGCTCACCGGGACCGGCGACCTCCTCGACCGGCTGAAGGAACACGGCCCCGCCTGGTACCTGCCCCGCACGCACGCCCTGCGCGGCCGGCTCCAGCTCGGTCTCGGGGACGCGCAGGCCGCGCACGCGGAGCTGACCGAGGGCCTGCGCCTGGCCGCCGACTGGCCGGACGACACCGTCGACGCCTCCCTCCACGCCGATCTGGCGGAAGCCTGCATGCACCTGGGCCGCCCCGACGAGGCACTGCGGCACCTGACACGCTCCGCGGAGCTGAACCTCCGTGCCGGCGACCGCGTCGACGCCTACTGCACCTACAGCAACGCGGCCCAGTTCAGCCTCAGTCTGGGCCGGGTCGAGGACGCCATCGCGCTGCTCGACTCCCTGCTCGCCGAACCGGACGTCATCTCGGGGGAGTTGGACGACCGCCTCGTCGCCCAGCTCCGTCTGACCCGCGCCCGTGCCCTGCACACAGGCGGCGACCTCAAGGCCGCCACGGCGGAGTTCGTCGCCCTCGCTGCCGAGTCGGCCGGCTGGGACGACGACCCGGGCAGCCACGCGATGATCGCCGCGGAGACGGCCGTACTCCTCGGCGAATCCGGTGAGTTCGACCGCGCCCGCCAGGCGGTGGACCAGGCGCTCGCCGCCCACGCCCGCGACCCGCGCTACGAGAACCTCAGCAGCGCCCTGCGCGAACTCGCCCGCCTCCAGGCACAGCAGCAGGGCCCGGACGGCCTGTCCGGCGCCCGCGCCTTCCTCACCGACGCCGGCCGCGTCGCCGACGCGGCCCGCGCCGCCGGCTACGAGGCGCAGGGCCGCCCCCTGGACGCCGCCCTGGCCTTCGAGCACGGGCGGGTCAACGCCTTCGCGGGGGCGTACGACGAGTCCCTGGCCGCGCTGGAGAAGACCCTGGGCCTGCTCGGCGAGCCGGGCCCGGAGCCGGACCAGGCGGGCGAATGGGCCGAGTCCGTACGCCTGGCGGGAGTCGTGGAGGGCATCTACCTGAAACGCCCCGCCCCCGCCCTCACCCGCCTCGACCCGGCGATCACCCGCCTGGCGGGGCTCGGCCACCCGGAACTCGCCGAGGAACTGACCGCCCTCGCGGCAAGGCTGCGCGACGGGGAGTGAGTTGATCCCGGATCCCCTCCGAGCACACACGGGCCGGTGACCGAACCAACGGTCACCGGCCCGCGTCGCTTTCCATCGGCCGGTCAACGGCCGGGCAGTGCGTCCCCCGTGTGAGGTGGTCCGCTCAGCGGACCCACTCCTCCCAGTACGGGGCGTTCCAGCGGCACTGGAACTCGCTGTATCCGTTCACATGGATGTCGTACCAGCCGCCCTCCTGGCACTCGTGGTGCGTCAGGGTCCCACCGGCCAGGTGGAAGCCGTCGGGGTCGGTGACCCAGGCGGACGCGGAGCCCGCGGACAGCGGAATGGTGACCGCCGCCGCGCCGACCACGAAAGCGGCGGCGATACGGTTACGCCAGGACTTCATGCATACTCCTCAAAACGGGCCCAGGCCGTGCCGAACCGGCCCTCGGCTCTGGGCGACGTGCGGCAAGCACAACGACTGCGCCCCGATGAAGGGTTCACAAGCCACCTACGTGATCCACCCCACACCTTGCCCGTCCGGTGCCGCGCACTGTGCGTAATCAGGACGCCGACGCTCCACAGATGGGACCACCCGTACCGGACCGGGCGAAGTGGACGTGACGTGCGCCGACGTGACTCCGTGAGTTCACTGTGACGGTGATCTCGTTTACTCAGCGTTTCTGTACCGTTTGATGACCTTGTGTCATTTCCCTTGCGTGGCACGAATGTTAAGGAGTGCCCGAACCTCTTGTGCAATCCGCGTAGAGCGTTCAATCTTTCGGCTGGCGGCAGGGAAGTGCGATCACGGCCACAGCGCCCGTGTTTGGCATGGACCTGACTAGCTCCTGTCCGGGGACCCGGCACAGGCGTTCGCCGTGTGCGCTCCCCCAGACGCACATCCCCCACACCCCCTGTCGAGGAGGAACCCTCAGATGGCAGTGACACGAGGCACCAAGCGGAGATCGCTCGCCGGAGTCTGCTCCGTCGCCGCCGCCGCGCTCGCCGGCGGTCTCTTCACCGCGCTCCCCGCGCACGCCGCCGACCCCGCGACCGGGACGATCGCCTACGCGGACGCGCCGAACGCGGTCGCCGACAGCTACATCGTCACCCTGAAGTCGAACACCAAGGCCGCCTCCGCCAAGGGCAAGGGCGTCGCCAAGAAGCACGGTGCCGAGGTCGAGCACACCTTCCGCCAGGCCGTCAACGGGTACACCGTCGAGGCCACCGAGGCCGAGGCCGCCAGGCTGGCCGCCGACCCCTCGGTCGCCCTGGTCGAGCAGAACCGCACCTTCACCACGCAGGCCACGCAGACGAACCCGCCGTCCTGGGGCCTGGACCGCATCGACCAGACCGCGCTGCCGCTGAACAGCTCGTACACGTACGACGACACGGCCGGCCAGGGCGTCACCGCCTACATCATCGACACCGGCGTGCGGATCTCCCACAGCGACTTCGGCGGCCGCGCCCGCAACGGCTACGACGCCGTCGACGGCGACAACGTCGCCCAGGACGGCAACGGCCACGGCACCCACGTCGCCGGCACGGTCGCGGGCAACGCCTACGGCGTCGCCAAGAAGGCCTCCATCGTCGGCGTCCGGGTCCTCGACAACAACGGCTCCGGCACCACCGCCGGCGTCATCGAGGGCGTCGACTGGGTCGCCGACAACGCGGTCCTCCCGGCCGTCGCCAACATGTCCCTCGGCGGCGGCGCCAGCACCACCCTCGACAACGCGGTACGCAACGCCATCGCGGCCGGCGTCACCTTCGCCGTCGCCGCGGGCAACGAGTCCACCACGGCCACCGGCTCACCGGCCCGCGTGTCCGAGGCGATCACCGTCGGCGCCACCACCAACACGGACGCCCGCGCCAGCTACTCGAACTACGGCTCGAACCTGGACATCTTCGCCCCGGGCTCGTCCATCACCTCCACGTGGAACACCGGCGACAGCGCCACCAACACCATCTCCGGCACCTCGATGGCCACCCCGCACGTCGCGGGCGCGGCGGCGCTGTACCTCGCGGACAACCCGTCGGCCACCCCCTCGCAGGTCGCCTCCGCGCTCGTCGCGAACTCCATCTCGGGCGCCGTCACCAACCCGGGCACCGGCTCCCCCAACCGCCTGCTGTACGTCGGCGGCAGCGGCGGCACCCAGCCGCCCGGCAAGACCTTCACCAACTCCACGGACTACACGATCAGCGACCGGTCGACCGTCGAGTCCCCGCTCACCGTCACCGGCGTCTCGGGCAACGCCCCCTCGGCCCTCCAGGTTCCGGTGAACATCGTCCACACCTACATAGGTGACCTGAGGATCCAGCTGGTCGCCCCCGACGGCTCGCTCTACACCCTCAAGTCCTCCGGCACCGGTGGTTCCACGGACAACATCAACACCACCTACACCGTGAACGCCTCCTCGGAGACGGCCAACGGCACGTGGAAGCTCCGCGTCACGGACGTCTATTCCGGCGACACCGGCTACATCAACAGCTGGGGCCTGACCTTCTGACCCCCAGCCCTCAAGCTCTCCGCACCGCCCCGGCACGGGACACCGTGCCGGGGCGGTGCGCTCAGCGCTTCAGGTCCGTCAGCGGACCCACACCTCCCACCACGGGTCGTTCCAGCGGCACTGGAACTCGGTGTAGCCACTGTCGTTCGTCTCGATGTAGTCCCGCCCTTCCACCTGGCAGGCGTGGTGCGTCCGGAACCCACCGGCCAGGTGGAAGCCGTCGGGGTCGGTGGGCACAGCGGACGCGGAGCCCGCGGACAGCGGAATGGTGACCGCCGCGGCAGCGACCACGGCAGCGGCGGCGATACGGGAACGCCACGACTTCATACATCTCTCCTAACGAACGGATCCGCGCCGTGCCTGGCCGGCCACGGGACCCTGTGCGGTTCTGCAGGAGGTACGACGGCTGCTCCACTCCGAAAGTTCAAGACGCGTGGGGGTGTTTTCCCGTCAGACACTCGAACCACACCGCCTTGCCCCGCCCGTCGGGACGCACGTCGACACCCCACCGCTCGGTGACCGCCTCCACGATCACCAGCCCACGCCCGCCTTCCCCCAGCCCGCCCTCGACACCCCGCACCGGCAGGTCCGGGCAGCCGTCGGCAACCTCCACCCGCACCCCACCCGGCCGGAGCAGAAAGCAGATCCGACAACGACGACCGGGCACATGCCGCACCACATTCGCCACCACCTCGGTGAGCGCCAGCTCCGCCGCGTCACTCACAGCGACCAGCCCCGCCCTGACGAGATACAGCCGCAGAATGCGCCGCAGATGCCGCACCGAGTGCTCCCCCACGGCGAACTCGGCACGGTACTCACTGAGAATGTCCGCAGCCCGCGGACCGGTTACTCGATTCACATCACCATGCAACGACGCTCCGCATACGCTCGACCACGGAACGGAACGAACGCCGCGAGGCGTTGAAGTGAGGTGCCACCGTGGTCAACATCCAGTCTCTCGACCCCACCGCGTCCCCCCTCGACTACTACGGCTGGGAACTGCGCCGCCAGCGCGAGGCCCACGGCCTCAAACAGGGCCAGCTCGGCGAGATCATCTTCTGTACGGGCTCACTGATCGGCCAGATCGAGACCACGAAGAAGGTCCCCACCCGCGACTTCTCCGAACGCGTGGACGCGGCCCTCGGCACGGACGGCCTGTTCTCCCGCCTGATCGGCCTCGTGCTGCGCAGCCAACTCCCGAACTGGTTCCAGCCGTACGCGGAGATGGAGGCGAAGGCGACGTACATCTCCACGTATCAGGCGCAGTTGGTTCATGGCCTGCTGCAAACGGAGGAGTACGCCCGAGCGGTGCTTGCCACCGGCATGTCGGATGACCTGGACGGCCTGGTGGCGGCCCGCGTGGAACGCCAGCGCATCCTGAAGCGGGAACAACCCCCGCTGACCTGGGTCGTACTGGACGAGGCCGTACTCCACCGTCCGATCGGCGGGCATGAGGTGATGCGAAGTCAACTCGCTCATCTGTTGGACTTCAGCAACCACCGCTGGATGCACGTACAGGTCCTGCCGAACAGAGCGGGAGCGCACTCCAGCCTGGCCGGTTCGTTCACCGCCATGCGCTTCGAGAACGACCCCGACATCGTCTACACCGAAGACCTCATCTCCGGTCACATGACGGCCAATCCCGATACCGTCAAGGAAGCAGCGCTCCGTTACGCTCGCGTGCAGGCTGCCGCCCTCTCCATGGAGGAGTCGGCGGAACTGATCGCCCGCCTGATGGAGGACCGCTATGGAGACCGTTCACAACCCGAGGACCAACCAGTGGCGCAAGTCAAGCTATAGCGGCAACACCGGCGGCGAATGCGTGGAGGTAGCCCCCACCTGCCCCACCGGCTCCGTCCCCGTCCGCGACAGCAAGAACCCGTCCGGCCCGGTCCTCACCGTCGGCGCCGAAGCCTGGCAGACATTCGTCGACGGTCTGCGCTGAGCAGACCCTCATCTCCTTGACCCAAGTCCTGGCCGCTTCCCCATCAGTCGCAAGTGTGTCGGCGACGGATGAAAACTGACCGCTGAACGGCGGATCAACGGTGACCCACCTCGCGATCGTCCGATCATCCTGATCTTCATTGAGGGTCAGG
>NZ_JBITRU010000056.1:0-28556 GCF_044540255.1 Streptomyces sp. NPDC086080 | reverse complement strand
ACAAATCCCAAACAGGACAGTCGAGACGTCAGTCAGCCGAGGGGTCAGACCCGCCAGCAGCGTCACCACGTCACATCCTCACTGTCAGCCGTGGTAAGTGATGTAGCCGTTGCCGTCCTTGTCGTTGGCCTTCTTGGTGTAGGCGTGGACGTCGGCGCGGGCTCCGCCCGGCTTGTAGAAGTAGATGGTGTCCTTGTCGTTGTTCCAGATGAAGTTGCAGTTCTGGCGGTAGACGACGTTCTTGCCGTCGGAGTCGGTGCCGCGGCCGCCCCGCAGGTGGACGTAGTCGCCGGGCTGCAGGGTGTGGCTGTTCCTGAAGGTGAAGGTGTTGCCGACCGCGTCCCTGACCTTGTAGCCCTTCAGGTTCACCGTCGACTTCTTCGAGTAGTTCTTGATCGTCAGGTACTCGTTCCTGGTGTTGCCGCCGGAACACTTGTTGGAGTCCCGGCCCGGAGCGTCGTACCGCACGCCTTTGATCTTCAGGGCCGAGGAGTACTCGGCAGCCTGCGCCGGAAGGGCCGCGACAAGGCCGAGCGCGGTGAGGACCGCGGTGGCGGCGGCAGTGGTCAGGGTGTGGCGGACGCGCATGAGGATTCCCCCCTCAGTGGTGCGATTGGAGTGCCCGAAGCATATAGATGATGATCAGATGATGGTGATGAAGTGAAGGAAATGTGTTAGTACTGCAACGGTGTTTGCCGTGACGGCCGGCCGGCTCGTTCGTTGGCGTCGCCATGGGTCGCGAAGACCACAGCACCGGTCGCACGCCCCTGGACTGGGCGAACGACGGGCCCCACCCCGAACTGCCGGCCCTCTCATCGCGGCGGGCGCCCCCAACGGGCACACCACGCAGGACGGCCGTCCCGACCTCCGTCGCGCAGCAGCCGAAGGCCGGGCCGGGGTGCCCTCCTTCGCCGAGGTGCTCCAGTGGCTGCCGGCGGCGCTGGTGCGCACATGCTGCTGCGTTGCGGGGTGTTCTTCTGATGTCCGGTCGGGCGGGACCGGTCGCTGCGGGCCGGTCCCACCCACCCGGGACGGCGCATCCGGCTCAGTGGCCGCAGAACTCCGCCGTGATCGCCTGGACGATGGTGTCGGTCGGGTCGAGCCAGTCCTGGTTGAGGACGAAGGACATGGTGTGCCGGCCGTCGCGGGTGCCGCTCATCCATGTCTCGTAGCCCTGGATCGAGCCGGCGTTGCCGTAGACGGTGACGCCGCAGGGCGTCCGCGCGATCACCACACCGAGGCCGTAGCGGAAGACGTCGGTGTTCGGGAAGGAGCCCGGGGTGGGGGTCAGCATCGCGCGCAGCAGCCGGGCCGGGAGCAGCCTCCCGCCGAGCAGCGCGGAGTCGAACCGGTCGAGGTCGCCGACCGTGGAGATCATGTCGCCGTTGCCCGCGGCGAAGGAGGGGTTGTAGTCCGTGGCTTCCTGGATCTGCGTCCCGGCCGGGTCGGGCTTGGTGTAGCCGTGCAGGCGGGGGGCGGGGAGCAGCGGTGAACAGCCGGGGAAGGACGTGGCGGCCAGGTTCAGGGGGCGCAGGATCCGCCGGGTGATCAGGTCGCCGTAGGACTGGCCGGTAACCTTCTCGATGACCAGGGCCAGCAGCGAGTAGTTGGTGTTGGAGTACGCCCAGGAGGTGCCGGGGGCGAAGAGCGGCGGGTGGTCGAGCGCGAACCCGACCAGTTCCCGCGGGGTGAAGCAGTGCGCGGGGTCCTGCGTCGCGATCTGCTCGACCCTGGGGTCGTTCGTGTACTCGTACAGCCCGCTGGTGTCGTTGAGGAGCATGCGGATCGTGATGGCCGTGCCGTCGTTGCCGTTGCGGTCGACGAAGCCGGGCAGGACGTCCGCCACGGGCTCGTCGAGCCGGAGGCGGCCCTCGGCGACGAGCTGCAGGACGGCGGTCGCCACGAACGTCTTGGTGACACTGCCGATCCGGAACCGCATCCGCGCGTCGGGCCGTTCACCGGTCGCGATGTCGGCGACACCGGCCGCCAGGTCGCGGACGCGGCGCCCGGTGCGCGACTGCGCGAGCGCCCCGGGCGAGCCCTGCCGGACGGCGTCCTGAAGCACGCCGAGGAGCGCGCTGCCGTCCCCGGGGCGGTGTGCCGGGCCGTCGCGGCCGGCGGCCGAGGCCGGGGTGACGAGCAGTCCGAGGCCGAGCACGACGGCGAGCGCGCGGAGGACGGCGGTGCGCAGCGGTGGGCGGTGCATCGGAATCCCTTCGTGGCGGCCGGTGCTGTGCCGGTACCGAACCGGAGCTGTGCCGGGCAGGGGTGCGCGAGGGCTGCGGGGGCGGCTCCCGCGCGCCGTCGTGCACCGGGCCGGAACCTCGTCAGGAGGCGGCCGGGACCATCTGTGCCGCCGTGCTGCGACGGACGAAGATCAGCATGTCGGAGTACTTGCTGAGGGCGATGTCCTCGACGTCGGTGGGCTCCCAGAACCCTCCGAAGAATCGGTTGGGGTGCGCCTGCGCCGCCCACTGCCCGGCAGGGGAGGGCAGGGTGCGCAGGTCCAGGAAGTACCTGTCGTAGGGCACCGCGCCGAGCGTGTACTCGTTGAACCCCGGCTCCGGAGGACCCACGGTGAAGGCCCGCACCCCGACGCCGCCGGCCGCGGTCTCGTAGGTGGAGTCGAAGGAGCCCTGGTGGAAGGCGGTGCGGAGGTTGGTGTAGTCACGACCGAACCACTGGCGCAGGAAGCCGCCCTGCCGGGTGAAGCTGGGATAGGTGTCGCGGTGGGCGACGTGGCTGTTGTGCGCGGAGACCACCATCTTGTCGCCGGTCAGCCGGTGCCACCAGGCGACGTTCTCGGCCATGGTCCGGTCGCGGAACTGCAGCGAGTCGGTCTCCCCCTGCTCGGTGTCGGGGTAGGCGTAGAAGCGGGTGCTCTGTGCGATGGAGGCGGTGCTGTGCAGGTCGATCGGGTCGGGGGCCGGACGCTGCGCGGCCAGCAGCTCGTACGCCTCCTGGGCCCGCCGGGCCAGGTCCTGGCGCTCGGCCGGCGGCCGGTGCCGGAACTCGGTCGTGGCGGCCTGGACGGAACCCGTGGGGTGGCCGCTGTACAGCTCGGTGAACCGCTGCTCCAGGTCCGGGTAGTGCTTGGCGACATAGGCCAGCACCTTGTCGTACAGGGCGGGTTCGATCGGCCCGACGTCGAAGCCCATGTACTGCAGCTTGTGCCGGTGGTCGTGCCGTGCGTTGTAGGCCCGCATCCACTCGAAGAGCTGCGCGTACTCCTCGGTGGCGAAGAGCACCCAGTCGGACTGGAAGTTGCGCTGGATGATCTCGCGGATGTCGCCGGGGCCGCCCTGCACCCACTCGTTGACGTCGAGCCCGGCGTTCCAGCCGGCCTCGCGGGAGTACGTGGCGAAGCCCTTGTTCTCCACCAGGTGGCGGAACAGGCGGTCGTGGAGGGTGAAGAACTCGTGGCTGCCGTGGCTGCCCTCGCCCAGACCGACGAGACGTGCGGCACCGACGGATCTGCTGAACGGACGCAGGTCGGTGGACGGGCCGGCCGCTTCGGTGGTGAGCAGGGGCGTGGCCGCGCGGGTCAGCGTGGCCACCACCGCGGGGTCGACTCCCCGCGCCGGCGAGCCGGTCTCCGCCTCGGGGGAGGGCGGCCCACCGGCGGTTATGAGCAGGACCAGCAGGGGTGCCAGCACAGCGGCGCCCAGTCGCCGGGGTGAACGCGGCCAGGACGGCATGGTGCCCACTTTCCTAGGCGAAACGTAGGAGGCTCCAGGTCAGGTTGGGCCGCGTCCGCCGACGTCGCATGTTGAGCCCTGGCGCGTTCACCCGAAGGGCGCCCTGGTCACCCGGACGGCCCAGCGCTGTCCGGCAGGGGTCACGGTCCGCCGGCGTGCGAGCGGGCGTGGCCCCGACGGCGGCGGAGGTCGCCTCCTTGTCAGCCCGCTCTCGAGGCCTTCTTCCGAGACGCGCGGCGGCAGGACGCACTTCGAAGGGGTCCGGTCCGTCGACCGGGCCCCTTCGGTTCCCTGCCCCCTGTCAGAACCCCTCGACTCCTCCCGGGTCCCCTCCCGGAAGTCCTGACGCGAAGTACGACCCACGAGGTGCGGGGGCGGTTGCACGGCCTGGGGAAAGTTCTTGCGCGGACCCGTGCGACGAAGTGCACTCAGCGGTGACAATACGTCAGACATGTCATGCACGCATCCGCCGACGGAGGCCGTCATGAGCGATGCCGAACTGAAGTGGGTCCTGCGCCCCTATCTACGTGACGAGCCGCTGAAGGTGGCCGTGTCCGGGTTCCTCGGTGCCGGATTCCGGCGTGCCGTCCTCGGGGTGACCGACCGCCGGATGCTCCTGGTCAGGAGCACCTTCTGGTCGATCGGCGGCAAAGGGCTCCTGTGGGCGGATCCACTCGACGAAGTGGCGCTGGGCACCATGCCCAAGGAGTTGCACATGAGCGGCGCCTACACCGGCAACACCTACATACGCATACGCCGCGCGGACGGCAGCAGACTCCGTCTGAACCCCCGTACGAGCTTCATCGGCGGGGGAGACGACACCCGGCGCAATGTGAGCGCCCTGTACGCATCGGTCGAGGGCCGCTTCTGATCGCCTCGGAGCCGCATACGACGACGAGGTACGGGGAGGGTTGGACGGTCTTCACGGGAAGCTGCTCCGGCAGGGTTCCTTGCCCTGTCCGCCTGGGCAGGAAGCGGCGGTCGGACGCGTGTTGGGGGGCGTAGGGCGATGCTGGTACAGGAGTTACGTACCGATGTGGTGGCGCCCGCCGAGCGGTGGGATCTCTGGCAGGACATCGCCACCCGGACCCATGTCCCCAATCTGCTGCGCAGTGAGCGCAGCGACGACTTCCGGGCCACGATGCGGGTCCTGCCGCTCGGCGACCTGCAGATCGCCGAGCTGGAGCTGCCGCAGTTGGACACCGTGCGCACACCACGCACCATCCGGCGCCTGGATCCCGAGGTCCTGCAGATCAACTGCCAGCTCAGCGGCGACGGCGCGGTGGCGCAGGACGGCACCGAGGCTGTGTTCGGGCCGGGGCACTTCGTCGTCATCGACAGCAGCCTCCCCTACGACGTCCGCATCAACAGGACGTCGCAGCGGTCGACGACCCTGGTCGTCAGTCTGCCGCGGGCCCGGCTGCCGCTGCCGGCGCGCACCGTACGGCGGGTACTGGCCGTGCCGGTCCCGGCGGACCGGGGCATGGGCGGGGCGCTGCGGCGCTGGCTGACCGACACGGCCCGGCGGGCCGGGGAGTTCACCGAGGCCGACATACCGGCGCTGGCCTCGGTGACCACGGATCTGCTCGCCGCCGTGCTCGGCGGACACCTGGACTCCGAGGACACGCTGCCGCCGGAGTCCCGCCGACGGGCCCTGCGCGCCCGGATCCGGGACTTCATCGACCGGAACCTCGGCGATCCCTCGCTCTCCCCGGCGACCGTCGCGGCGGCCCACGGCATCTCGGTACGCCATCTGCACCAGCTGTTCACGGCAGAGGGCGAGGCGCCGGCGGCCTGGATACGGCACCGCCGGCTGGAACGCTGCCGGCGTGACCTGGCCGACCCCCGGCTGCGCGGCCGCTCCGTCCACGCCATCGCCGCGCGGTGGGGCTTCACCGACCCGGCCACGTTCAGCCGGGTCTTCCGCCGGGTGTACGGCATGACGCCGACCGACCACCGCCGTCATCAGGAGGAGCGGTAGGGTCCACCCACCGTTCTGCCGGAATCGACAAGATCCCTGCACGGATGGTCAAGGTTCCGGGCGTCCGGTAAGCGCATGCTGGTACCTGTGCACGGTGGAAGCTGTGCACAGCGGGGAACCGGGGGGAAGCAGCGTGCGGTGCCGGCGAACGTCGGCGTCCGTTCGGCACCGCACCGCTTGCGTTTCGGCAACAGCCCCCTGTCCGGCAGTCCCTGCGCCAGGCTGTCCCTGCGCCCGGCTGTCGCGCTAGCTCGCGTGCTCCACGAAGCGTGCCGCCGTCTCGGTGAGGACCTCGCGGCCGTCCCGGGACCACAGTGCGTCGTTGAACAGCTCCACCTCGATGGGGCCGGTGTAGCCGGCCGCCTCCACGTGGGCCTTCCACTCGCGCATGTCGATCGCGCCGTCGCCGATCTGGCCACGGCCGTTGAGGACGCCCTCGGGCAGCGGGGTGGTCCAGTCGGCCAGCTGGAAGGTGTGGATACGGCCCTGGGCGCCCGCGCGGGCGATCTGTGCGGGGGCGCGGTCGTCCCACCAGATGTGGTACGTGTCGACGGCGACGCCGACCTGGTGGGCGGGGAAGCGTTCGGCGATGTCCAGGGCCTGGGCGAGCGTGGAGACCACGCAGCGGTCGGCGGCGAACATGGGGTGCAGCGGCTCGATGGCCAGGCGTACCCCGTACTCCCCCGCGTAGGGGGCGAGTTCGGCGAGGGCGTCGGCGATGCGTTCGCGGGCGGCGCGCAGGTCCCGGGAGCCGGTCGGGAGTCCGCCGGAGACCAGGACCAGGGTGTCGGTGCCGAGGGTGGCGGCCTCGTCGACGGCGCGGCGGTTGTCGGCCAGGGCGGCGGCCCGTTCGGCGGGGTCGGTCGCGGTGAGGAAGCCGCCACGGCACAGGGTGGTCACCGCCAGGCCGGCGTCCCGGACCAGTTTCGCGGCGGCGTCGAGCCCGTAGGCCTGGACGGGCTCGCGCCACAGGCCGACGCCCGGTACGCCCAGGGCCCGGCAGGCCTCGACGAGTTCGGGCAGGGAGAGCTGCCTGACGGTCATCTGGTTGATGCTGAAGCGGGCGAGGCCGGGGGGCGTCATGGGGTCACTCCGTGCAGGTGCAGCAGGGTTCTCATGCGGTCCTCGGCGAGTTCGGGGTCGGGGAACAGGCCGAGGGTGTCGGCGAGTTCGTAGGCGCGGGCGAAGTGGGGCAGGGAGCGGGCCGACTGGAGGCCGCCGACCATGGTGAAGTGGCTCTGGTGGCCGGCCAGCCAGGCGAGGAACACCACGCCCGTCTTGTAGAAGCGGGTGGGCGCCTGGAAGAGGTGGCGGGAGAGTTCGACGGTGGGGTCGAGGAGGGCGCGGAAGCCGTCGGTGTTCCCGGTGTCGAGGACGCGGACGGCCTCGGCGGCCAGGGGGCCGAGGGGGTCGAAGATGCCGAGCAGGGCGTGGCTGAAGCCCTGCTCGTCGCCCGCGATCAGCTCGGGGTAGTGGAAGTCGTCGCCGGTGTAGCAGCGCACGCCCCGCGGGAGGCGGCGGCGCAGGTCGATCTCGCGTCGGGCGTCGAGGAGCGAGACCTTGATGCCGTCGACCTTGTCGGGGTGGGCGGCGATGACCTTCAGGAAGGTGTCGGTGGCCGCGTCGAGGTCGGTGGAGCCCCAGTAGCCCTCCAGGGCCGGGTCGAACATGGGGCCGAGCCAGTGGAGGATGACCGGTTCGGTGGTCTGGCCAAGGAGGTGGCCGTACACCTCCAGGTAGTCGTCGGGGCCGGCCGCCGCGGCGGCGAGGGCGCGGGAGGCCATGAGGATGGCCTGGGCGCCGGACTCCTCGACGACGGCGAGCTGTTCCTCATAGGCCGCGCGGACCTCGGCGAGGGTGCCGCCGGTGAGCTGGTCGGTGCCGACGCCGCAGGCGATGCGGCCGCCGACCGCCTTCGCCTCGGCGGCGGAGCGGCGGATCAGCTCGGCCGCGCCGGCCCAGTCCAGGCCCATGCCGCGCTGCGCGGTGTCCATGGCCTCGGCGACGCCCAGTCCGTGCGACCACAGGTGGCGGCGGAAGGCGAGGGTGGCGTCCCAGTCGACGGCGGCCGGTGAGTCGGGGGACACGTCCGCGTACGGGTCGGCGACCACGTGCGCGGCCGAGAAGACGGTGCGGGAGGTGAACGCGCTCGCGGAGGTGGCGGCCCTGGGTTCGGTGCGGGGTTCGTAGGGGCGCAGGGCGCCGTTCGCGTCGGGCAGGTGGAGGGTCACAGGGCGATCTCCGGCACGTCGAGGCGTCGGCCCTCGGCGGAGGACTTCAGGCCCAGTTCGGCGAGCTGGACGCCGCGGGCGCCGGCCAGCAGGTCCCAGTGGTAGGGGGCGTCGGCGTGGACGTGGCGCAGGAACAGCTCCCACTGGGCCTTGAACCCGTTGTCGAACTCGCCGTTGTCCGGGACCTCCTGCCACTGGTCGCGGAAGGCCTCGGTGGCGGGGATGTCCGGGTTCCAGACCGGCTTGGGGGTGGCCGAGCGGTGCTGGACGCGGCAGCCCCGCAGACCCGCGACGGCGGAACCCTCGGTGCCGTCGACCTGGAACTCGACCAGTTCGTCGCGGTGGACGCGCACCGTCCAGGAGGAGTTGATCTGGGCGACGGCACCGCCTTCGAGTTCGAAGACGCCGTAGGCGGCGTCGTCGGCGGTGGCGTCGTAGGGCTTGCCGTTCTCGTCCCAGCGCTGGGGGATGTGGGTGGCGGTGAGGGCCTGTACGGACTTCACGCGGCCGAAGAGCTCGTGCAGCACGTACTCCCAGTGCGGGAACATGTCGACGACGATGCCGCCGCCGTCCTCCGCGCGGTAGTTCCAGGAGGGACGCTGGGCGTCCTGCCAGTCGCCCTCGAAGACCCAGTAGCCGAACTCGCCGCGCACGGACAGGATCCGGCCGAAGAAGCCGCCGTCGATGAGGCGCTTCAGCTTGAGCAGGCCGGGGAGGAAGAGCTTGTCCTGGACCACGCCGTGCTTGATGCCGGCCGCGTTCGCCAGGCGGGCGAGTTCCAGGGCGCCGTCGAGGCCGGTGGCCGTGGGCTTCTCGGTGTAGAGGTGCTTTCCGGCCGCGATCGCCTTCTTGAGTGCCTCCTCGCGGGCGGAGGTGACCTGGGCGTCGAAGTAGATGTCGATGCTGTCGTCGGCCAGGACCGCGTCCAGGTCGGTGGAGACGTGGTCGAGACCGTGGCGTTCGGCGAGCGCCTTCAGCGCGTGCTCGCGGCGGCCGACCAGGACCGGCTCCGGCCACAGCACGGTGCCGTCGCCGAGGTCGAGTCCGCCCTGCTCGCGCAGGGCCAGGATGGAGCGGACGAGGTGCTGGCGATAGCCCATGCGCCCGGTCACACCGTTCATGGCGATTCGCACCGTCTTGCGTGTCACGTCGTTCCCTTCGTACGCGGACCGCGCGCCGCGTACGCCCCACCTGTCACGCGGCGGGGCCGTCGCGGGGCGGGTGACTGGTGAACGTAACAGCAAGCGCTTTCTATGTAAGGAGAAGTTAGCCTCTGAACGGCGTTCCGGACAAGACCGTCGCCGCGGCCGACTTGTTCGAGGGGGCGAACAAACGGGCGTGGCCGCCGTAGGGTCTGCTCGGGACGACGACGAGACGACGCAACGCGCGACCGGAGGACGAGAGATGACCGTGACCCTGGCGGACGTGGCGGCTCGCGCGCAGGTCTCACCCGCGACGGTGTCACGCGTGCTCAACGGGAACTATCCCGTGGCCGCGTCCACCCGCGAGCGGGTACTGAAGGCCGTGGACGAACTGGACTATGTGCTCAACGGCCCCGCGAGCTCCCTCGCCGCCGCCACGTCCGACCTGGTCGGCATCCTGGTGAACGACATCGCCGACCCGTTCTTCGGGATCATGGCGAGCGCCATCCAGGGGGAGATCGGGGGGCCGGGCGGTCGCGCGGGCGGGGAGAGACTCGCGGTCGTGTGCAATACGGGGGGCTCGCCCGAGCGTGAACTGACCTACCTCACCCTGCTCCAGCGGCAGCGGGCGGCGGCGGTGGTGCTGACCGGTGGCGCGATCGAGGACGCTCCGCACCGGGCGGCGCTGGACGCGAAGTTGCGGAAGCTGACGGAGGCCGGGACGCGGGTGGTGCTGTGCGGGCGGCCGCAGGCGCCGGAGACCGGGGCGATCGCGCTGACCTTCGACAACCGGGCTGGGGGGCAGGAACTCACCGAGCATCTGATCGGGTTGGGGCACCGGCGGCTCGGGTACATCGCGGGGCCCCAGGAACGGTCGACGACACGGCACCGGCTCGAGGGGCACCGGGCCGCGCTGGCCACGCACGGGATCGAGGAGGACGCCCGGTGGACCGTGCACGGACGGTACGACCGGCTGTCGGGGTACGAGGCCACGCTCGAACTCCTGCGGCGTGACCCGTCGTTGACGGCCGTTGTCGCGGCGAACGACTCCGTCGCGCTGGGTGCGTGTGCGGCACTGCGGGACACCGGGCGGCGGATCCCGGACGATGTGTCGGTGGCCGGGTTCGACGATCTGCCGTTCAGCATCGACGTGGTGCCGGCGCTGACGACGGTGCGGTTGCCGTTGGCGGAGGCGGGGGCTCGGGCGGGGCGGATCGCCATGGGGCGGGAGGAGGCGCCGCCCGGGGGGATCGCGGTGGTGCGGGGGGAGCTGATGGTGCGGGGGTCTGTGGCGGGGCCTCGGGGGTGAGGGGGCGGGGGCGTAGCGGGGGGGGGTGCGGGTCTTGAGTGGATTTCGCGCAGTTCCCCGCGCCCCTCGAAGGCGATGGCGACTGACGGTCGTGGGTGGTGTTCGCGCAGTTCCCCGCGCCCCTCGAACGCGATCGGTTCCCCGCGCCCCTGGAAGGTGATCGGCGACTGACGGTCGTGGGTGGGTTCGCGCAGTTCCCCGCGCCCCTCGAACGCGATCGGCGACTGACGGTCATCCGTGGGGTTCGCGCAGTTCCCCGCGCCCCTGGAAGGTGATCGGCGACTGCGGGTCGCGGCGACAACGGAGTAATGGGGAGGAGTCGACCGGGCCGGTCGCGGGTAGTGTCCGAATTTATGAAGCTGGCGTTCTCCACCCTCGGTGTCCCTGGCCTGCCCCTCGCCGACGTACTGGGCCTCGCGACCGCGCACGGCTACCACGGCGTCGAGCTGCGCGCCCACCCCGAGGAACCCGTCCACCCGGGCCTCACTCCCGCGCAACGTGCGGATGTCGCCACCGACTTCAAGTCGGCCGGCGTCGAGGTGCTGGGCCTCGCCGGATACGTCCGGGTCGCCGCGCCCGGTGAGGACGATGCCGTCATCGGTGAGATCCGCACCCTGCTCGACCTCGCCCGGGACATCGGCGCCCCGTTCGTCAGGGTGTTCCCCGGCGGCGGCGACGAACAGACCGTCGAGGAGGCGGACGCGACGGCCGCCCGGCGGCTGGGCACGGCCGCCGAGTACGCGGCCGACGCGGGCGTACGGATTCTGCTGGAGACGCACGACTCGCACCGCACCGGCGCCGACGCGATGCGGGTGCTCGGTCTGGTCGGGCACCGGCAGGTGGGCGCGCTGTGGGACGTGATGCACACCTGGCTCGGAGGTGAGCAGCCCGTGGAGAGTTTCGCGGCGCTCTCACCCCACCTGGGCTATGTCCAGGTGAAGGACATCGCCTCCGCCGAGGACAGGACGCCTCTTGTCCTCGGTGCCGGCGTCCTTCCGCTCGCCGATGTCGTCGAGGTCCTCTCCCGGCACGGCTGGGACGGCTGGCTCTGCTGGGAGTACGAGAAGCGCTGGTACCCCGGGGCGGCGGAGCTCCCGGGCCTGCTGGGCGCCGGCCGGGACCACCTGCTGCGGCTGGGGGCGCCGAAGCAGTAGGCGGCGGTCCGGCAGGAGGGTCGGGGCACGGGTCCGGGGAGATCACCCGTTCGCGCGCGGGTCATGGCGGCGGCGGCCGGGACCCTTGACCGGAAGTTACTTTCCCTATAAGCGTACTTCCTTGGAAGTTTCTTTCACCCCCGGGAAGGAGCTCACGTGCCCCACCGCACCTCACGACGCACCCTCCTCACCGCCACGGCGGCGGCCGCGGCGGCCGCGGCCACCGGCGTCCTCTCCGCCACCGGCACCGCGTCCGCGCACCCCGCCGATGCCTCCACTAACGCCTCCACCGACCGCCGGCTGCGGCGGATCATCGCCCGGATGAGCCTGGAGGAGAAGGTCGGCCAGCTCTTCGTGATGCGGGTGTACGGGCACTCCGCCACCGATCCCGACCAGGCCGACATCGACGCGAACCTCAAGGAGATCGGGGTCCGCACCGCCGCCGAGCTGGTCGCCACCTACCACGTCGGCGGGATCATCTACTTCGCGTGGGCGCACAACACCCGCGACCCGCACCAGATCGCCGCCCTCTCCAACGGCATCCAGCGGGCCGGGCTGGCCGGCCGCACCCCGCTGCCGCTCCTGGTCTCCACCGACCAGGAACACGGCATCGTGTGCCGGGTCGGTGAACCGGCGACGCTGCTGCCGGGGGCGATGGCCCTGGGGGCGGGCGGTTCACGCTCCGACGCCCGTACGGCGGGCCGGATCGCCGGGGCCGAGCTGGCGGCGCTGGGCATCAACCAGAACTACGCGCCGGACGCGGACGTCAACGTCAACCCGGCCAACCCGGTCATCGGCGTACGCTCCTTCGGCTCCGACCCCGAGTCGGTGGCCGGGATGGTCGCGGCGCAGGTGAAGGGGTATCAGGGCGCCGGGATCGCCTCCACCGCGAAGCACTTCCCCGGCCACGGCGACACCAGCACCGACAGCCACACCGGTCTGCCCGTCATCCGTCACACCCGGGAGCAGTGGGCCGAGCTGGACGCCCCGCCGTTCCGGGCGGCCGTGGCGGCGGGCATCGACTCGATCATGACGGCGCACATCGTGGTGCCCGCCCTGGACCCGTCGGAGGACCCGGCGACCCTCTCGCACCCGATCCTCACCGGCATCCTCCGCGAGGAGCTCGGCTACGACGGCGTCGTGGTCACCGACGCCCTGGGCATGGAGGGCGTCCGCACGAAGTACGGCGACGAGCGCGTGCCGGTCCTCGCGCTGCTGGCGGGCGTGGACCAGCTGCTGAACCCGCCGGACCTCAA
The DNA here is from genome assembly GCF_044540255.1 of Streptomyces sp. NPDC086080. Classification (NCBI taxonomy): domain Bacteria; kingdom Bacillati; phylum Actinomycetota; class Actinomycetes; order Kitasatosporales; family Streptomycetaceae; genus Streptomyces; species Streptomyces sp. NPDC086080. The sequence goes on along the minus strand of NZ_JBITRU010000056.1, from coordinate 15,785 downwards.
GGTCGCCTGGAACGCCGTGCTGGGCGCGGTGAGAAGCGGCGAGATCAGCGAGGCCCGCATCGAGGAATCGATTCTGCGCATCCTGCGGCTCAAGACGAGGCTCGGGCTGTTCCGCGATCCGTACGTCACCCACCGGGGTGTCGACCGCACCGTGGGCGTCCGTTCGCACCTCGCCACCGCCGACCGGATCGCCGAGCGGACGACCACGCTGCTGGCCAACACCGGCTCGCTGCTGCCGCTGTCCCGCAGGTCCCACAGGAACCTCCTGGTGGTCGGCGCCGATCCGGCCTCGCCCTCCGGCACGACCGGCCCGCCGACCACCACGCTGGCCGGGGCCTTCGAGGAGCTGGGATTCGCGGCGACCGCGCTGTCCACCGGCACGGCACCCACCCAGGCGAAGATCGCCGAGGCGGTGGCCGCCGCCGCGGGCAAGGACGCGGTGGTCGTGGGCACGTACAACGTGTCGGCGACCAGTTCGCAGCGGACCCTGGTCAGCGCCCTCGCGGCCACCGGCGTCCCGGTGATCACGGTCGCGATCCGCAATCCGTACGACATCGCCCAGCTGGCCGGAACGGGCTACGCGGCGAGCCTCGCCGCGTACTCCTGGACGGACGTCGAACTGAGGGCCGCCGCACGGGTGATCGCGGGGCGGGCCCGCCCCGAGGGCAGGCTGCCGGTGCCGGTGCAGCGGGCGGACGCCCCCGCACAGGCGCTCTACCCCGTGGGTTACGGGCTGTCGTACCGCATGTAGGCCGGCTTCGCGCCGCAACCACCCGATGAGCTGAAAACACCCCGTGCACCTGGCGTGCGCCCGCCCCGGCGGGTCACGCTGGGTGCACGTCCCTGTGGGCGTACAGGGGGGTCGTCGTCCATGCGAGAGTGCCGTGCCGTGCGGATGCCGCGCGTCCTGCTCACCGTCGTCGCGGCGCTCGTGCTGAGTGCCTGCCGGCAGCCGGTGACCGGCACGCCGGGCACGCCCGCCGGGAGTCCGCGCGGCGGTACGGCTGCCACCGGGCAGGGGCCGGAGTTCCTGGGGCCGGCCGAGTGCAGTTCGCGCGGGGGGACGGTCCGCGAGGTGTCGTGCGGCAGTGAGAGGGCGGCGGCGCGGGTGCTGGCCCGGTACACCGGCACCCCGTCGGACGGTCCCGCGTGTCCGCCCACGACCGACTTCGTCCTGCACATCTCCCGAGGCGGTCCTTCCGCTCCCCGGGGCTACGCGTGCATGCGCAATCTGGAGTCCCCGCATCCGGGCGATCCGGGACAGGGCGGCGGTCCGCGCACCGTGGTCGGGGACTGCGTCCAGGGCCTCCGCGACGGCGAGGTCAGGGAGACCGCCTGCGACGGATCGGGCGAGCGCCCGCCGGAGTTCGAGATCGGGTCGGCGGCCGCACGCCGCGCCCTCTGCCCGGACAGCACGGATCTGTATGTGCGGCTGGGCGGGGACAGGCCGGTGGGCTGCGCCCACCGGGTGTGATCAGCACCCGGCGGACGCAGCCCACTTCGAATCCGGGCCGGCCTGTTACGGCCTCAGCGTGCCCCGGTTGCGCTGGAGTTCGTCGTCCCGCTTGTCGAGGCGGGCGTCGAACTTCGCGAGGGGCTTCGCCTTCGCCGGGTCGGCCTCGACGGCCGCCGGCGCGACCCCGGCCCAGCGGAGGACTGCGGCAGTGGCCCTCGCCTTCTCGTCGGCCGTGAGGCCGGCGATCTTGGAGCCGTGGTTCCCGCCGTCCACCGTGTAGACGTAGCTGTCCCTGGCGCCCTTGCCGAGGCGGAAGGGCTCCGCGCCCCACGGGTCGTTCCCGCCGTAGACGTACATCATCTGCCGGGCGTTGTTCCTGACCCAGCTGTCCACGTCACGCATGGCCGAGTGCTGGAACTTCATCGGGATGGAGCGCGGCACGAAGTTGCGCGGCGGCTGGTAGCCGTAGCGGCTGAGGTTGCCGAGCCAGGGCTGCTCGATGTCGGGCGATCCGAGCTGCGTGCCGGCCTGGTAGTAGTACGGCGTGTACGTCGCCAGGCCCTGGTCCGCGTAGGCCGAGAAGCCCGAGATGCCGTCGACGGAGTCCCAGATCTCCTGGTCGGTGGCGTTCTTCGCGTCGGCCGGGACGGACGCGCAGTCGGCGAGCAGGCTGTACTGCCAGAACGCCCAGACGTAGTCCATGACGACGGCCTCGTACGCCTTGTCGAGCGTGCCGACCGTGTCGAAGGTGAGGTTGTTCTCGGCGGCGTAGGCCGCGAACTTCTTCTCCAGCGGCTCCCGGCGGACGAGGGCCTCACGCTGGACGCCGCTCAGCCGGTCCCGGCACTCCTTGGTGCCGACGCGGGCGAAGAACCGGTCGTACGCGGAGTCCTCGTCGTTCACCACGTCGTTGGGGGCGACGTAGGCGACGACGCCGTCCATGTCCTTCGGGTAGAAGCGCTCGAAGTAGGTGGCGGTCATACCGCCCTTGGAGCCGCCGGTGGCGAGCCAGTTCTGGGAGTAGATCTTCTTCAGCGCCTTGAAGACCCGGTGCTGGTCGCTGGCGGCCTGCCAGATGTCCAGCTTCGACCAGTCGGCGGGGGCCGGGCGGGACGGCGTGAAGAACCGGTACTCCAGGGACACCTGGTTACCGTCGATGATCTGAGTCGGCTCGCTGCGGCTCGGGTTGGTCGAGACGTTGTAGCCGCTGGTGAAGAAGACCGTGGGCCGGCTCGTGTCCTTGTGCAGCAGGGTGACGCGCTGCTGGAACGTGCCCTTGGACGGGTGCTTGTGGTCGATCGGCTGGGTGTAGTTCAGGACGAAGTAGCGGTACCCGGGGTACGGCTTCTCCTCGATCAGACTCATCCCCGGGATGGCCAGGATGCGGTCCTTGATGTCCTCGCTGCTGCTGCTGTGGCCGCTGCCCTGCTTCGCGGCCGGTTCCGCGGCGGTGGCCGCACCGGCCGAGGCCCCGGTCGCACTCACTGTGCCTATGAGCACCGCGAGCGACAGAACGCCTCTGAGCACCTTGCGCATGCACCCTCCCCTTGATTCACGACATTCGCCGTGAACCTAGCGGGGGTCACACCCGTCACGCCAGGCCTACTCGCACCTCAGCACAAGATCCACCCGGTGGAGCCGGACGAGCCTCCGACGGAACCCGAGGCACGGACACAGCGGTTCAGCGCGTGGACCGTGACCGGGCCGGCCAGCTTCGTGAACTTCCCGCTGTCGACGACCGCCCGGCCGCCGCGCGGCTGCAGCGACACCCGCATCGCGCGGCGGGCGCCCGGCTTCTTGGCGACGCTCACGGCACACGCGTAGGCACGGCTCTCGTAGACGCGCAGCGAACCGGTGGAGAAGGTCACCGTTTTGACCAGCCGCCCGGAGCAGGCCGACGCGGCGTGCGCGGGGGCCGCCCCGGTGGGGCCCAGCACCAGGCCGAGGGCGCCGAGCAGCGGGAGGACGAGCAGCGCCGCCGCCGCACGCCGGCCCGCCCCCGGCCGCTGTCGTCCCGATGACCTCAACGGGCTCGCCACACCGTTCACCTCATCCACCCCGCCCATTCCGTAGAACGCTTGGCCCCTTCTCGGGCACATGTACGCACCGGTGTACGACGCGGGAAGAGGGCCGTCGGGTTCCGCGGTGGCGGAGGGCCGTCCGCCCACCGGGCGTCACACGCCTGCCGGGGTCTCCTCGCCCATGTCCTCCCCTATGAAGGTGCGCCACAGCCGCGCGTACGCGCCTTCCCTGGCCAGCAGCTCCTCATGCGTACCGTCCTCGGCGACCCTGCCCCGGTCCATCACCACGACCCGGTCGGCCCGGGCCGCCGTGGTCAGCCGGTGGGCGACCACCAGGGTGGTGCGCCGGCCCGCCAGCCGGTCGGTGGCCTGGTTGACCTGCGCCTCACTGGCGAGGTCGAGGGAGGCGGTCGCCTCGTCGAGCAGCAGGACGTCGGGGTCGACCAGCTCGGCGCGCGCGAGCGCGATCAGCTGGCGCTGGCCGGCCGAGAGGTTGCGGCCCCGCTCGGCGACCCGGTGGAGGTAGCCGTCCTCCAGGGTGGCGATCATGTCGTGCGCGCCGACCGCGCGTGCCGCAGCCTCCACCTGGGCGTCGGTGGCCTCCGGCAGCCCGTACGCGATGGCGTCGCGGACCGTCCCCTCGAAGAGGTAGGACTCCTGCGGCACCACTCCGAGCCGGTGCCGGTACGCCGTCCTGTCGAGCTTGCGCAGGTCGGTGCCGTCCGCCGTCACCCGCCCGCTCGTCGGGTCGTAGAAACGCGCGACGAGCTTGACCAGGGTGGACTTGCCCGCACCGGTCTCCCCGACGAAGGCGACCGTCTGGCCGGCCGGGATCCGCAGATCGATGCCGGTCAGGGCCTCCTCCTCGCCCGTGTACGCGAAGGACACGTCCTCGAACGCGATCTCGCCGCGCAGCGACGTCACCGCCTGGGGCTCGTCGTGGTCGGCCGTGGAGGTGGGCTCCCGCAGCAGCTCCTGGATGCGTCCGAGGGACACGCTGGCCTGCTGGTAGCCGTCGAACACCTGGGACAGCTGCTGCACCGGGGCGAAGAACAGGTCGATGTAGAGCAGGTAGGCGACCAGCGCACCGGTGGTCAGCGTCCCGTCGTCGACCCGGCCGGCTCCCACGATCAGCACCGCGGCGGCCGCGACCGATGCCAGGAGCTGCACGAACGGGAAGTAGACCGAGATCAGCCACTGCCCTCGCACCCGGGCCTGGCGGTAGTGGTCGCTGCGCGCCGCGAAGCGCTCGGCGCCGTCGGTCTCGCGCCGGAATGCCTGGACGATCCGCAGCCCGGCGACGGACTCCTGGAGGTCGGCGTTGACGACGCTGATGCGTTCACGGGCGAGTTCGTAGGCCTTGACGCTCTTGCGGCGGAAGAAGAACGTGCCGACGATCAGCGCGGGCAGCGTCGCGAAGACGACCAGGGCCAGCTGCACGTCGAGGACGAGCAGCACGACGGTGATGCCGAAGAAGGTGACGAGGGAGACGAAGGCGGTGACCAGACCGGTCTGCAGGAACGTCGACAGCGCGTCCACGTCCGTCGTCATCCGGGTCATGATCCGGCCGGTCAGCTCCCGCTCGTAGTAGTCGAGACCGAGCCGCTGGAGCTGCGCGAAGATCTTGAGGCGCAGGGAGTACAGCACGCGTTCGCCGGTGCGGCCCGTCATCCGGGTCTCACCGATCTGCGCCAGCCACTGCACGAGGACGGCGAGCAGTCCCAGCCCGGCAGCCGCCCAGACCGCGCCGAGCGCCATCTTCGTGACGCCGTCGTCGATGCCGTGCCGGATCAGCACGGGCAGGAGCAGCCCCATGCCGGCGTCGACGGCGACCAGCCCCAGGCTCACCAGCAGCGCGGCCCCGAAGCCGTGCAGCAGCCTGCGCAGGCCGTACGACTTCTCCGGGCGCACCGCGCTCGCCTCGTCGATGGCGGGGACGTCGGTGGCCGGGGGCAGCGCGTCGACCTGGGCCAGGAGCTCGGGGGTGGCGGGCATCCCGGCGGCCGCCGTGTCGCGCTGCTCCTCCTTGCGGATCCACAGGGCGGGGGTGACCCCGCGCTCCGCGTCGAACTCCGCGTCGAGCTCCTCCAGGAGCGCGCGGTCGTCCTCCGGCTCCGCCACGACCGCCTTGGGCCGGTGGCCGGGCGAGGTGCCGCCCAACTCGTCGGGGTCGGTGAGCAGCCGGCGGTAGAGCGCGGAGCGGCGCTCCAGCTCCGCGTGCGTCCCGATGTCGGCGAGCCGGCCCCGGTCGAGGACGGCGATGCGGTCTGCGAGACCGAGCGTGGACCGGCGGTGGGCTATCAGCAGGGTCGTGCGGCCCTCCATGACCCGGGCCAGGACCTCGTGGATCTCGTGCTCGACCCGGGCGTCGACGGCGGAGGTGGCGTCGTCGAGGATCAGCAGGCGGGGGTCGGTGAGGATGGCCCGGGCCAGGGCGACGCGCTGGCGCTGGCCGCCGGAGAGGGTGAGCCCGTGCTCGCCGACCTTGGTGTCGTAGCCCTCGGGCAGCTCGGAGATGAAACCGTGCGCCTGGGCGGCGCGCGCGGCCCGCTCGATCTGCTCCTGGGTGGCACCCGGGTATCCGTACGCGATGTTGGCGCCCACGGACTCGGAGAAGAGGAAGCTGTCCTCCGGCACGAGGCCGATGGCGGCCCGCAGCGAGTCCTGGGTGAGCTCGCGGACGTCGTGGCCGCCGACGAGGACGGCGCCGTGGGAGACGTCGTAGAAGCGGGGCAGCAGGAGCGAGACGGTGGACTTGCCGCTGCCGGAGGCGCCGACGACGGCGACCGTCTCGCCCGGGTCGATCGTGAGGGAGAAGCCGTCCAGGACGGGGCGGTCCTCCTCCGCTCCGCTTCCGGGGGCCTCTTCACGCGCGTAGCCGAAGCGGACGTCGTCGAACTCGACGCTCGCGGGGGCGTCGGCCGGGAGCGTCCTGGTGCCGTCCGTCATGGACGGCTCGGCGTCGATCAGCTCCAGTACGCGCTCCACACCGGCCCTGGCCTGCTGGCCGACGGTGAGGACCATGGCGAGCATCCGGACCGGGCCCACGAGCTGGGCGAGGTAGGTGGAGAAGGCGACGAACGTGCCGAGCGTGATCTCGCCACGGGTGGCGAGCCAGCCGCCGAGCGCCAGCATCGCGACCTGGCCGAGCGCGGGGACGGCCTGGAGCGCCGGGGTGTAGCGGGAGTTCAGCCGGATGGTGCGCAGCCGGCCCGCGAAGAGCTTGCGGCTGACCTCGCGGAGCTTGCCGGTCTCCTGCTCCTCCTGGCCGAACCCCTTGACGACCCGGACGCCGGACACGGCCCCGTCGACCACTCCGGCCACGGCGGCGGCCTGGCTCTGGGCGTACCAGGTGGCCGGGAAGAGGCGGGCCTTGGAGCGGCGGGCGATGAACCACAGGGCGGGGGCGACGGCGAGGGCGATCAGGGTCAGGGGCAGCGAGAGCCACGCCATGATCACCAGGGAGATGAGGAAGAGCAGGATGTTCCCGATGGTCATCGGGAGCATGAACAGCAGCCCCTGGATCAGCTGCAGGTCACTGGTGGCGCGCCCGACGACCTGGCCGGTGGAGAGCTCGTCCTGCCGCTTCCCGTCGAGCCGGGTGAGGGTGCCGTACATCTCGGTCCGCAGGTCGTGCTGGACGTCCAGGGCGAGCCGGCCGCCGTAGTAGCGGCGGATGTAGGTCGCGATGTAGACGAGGACGGCGGCTCCGACGAGGAGGCCGGTCCAGACGCCGAGAGACCGTGTGTGGCTGCCGACGACGTCGTCGATGATCACCTTGGTGATCAGCGGGACGAGGGCCATCACGCCCATGCCGGCGAGCGAGGACCCGAGGGCCAGGACGACGTTGCGCCGGTAGCGCCAGGCGTACCCGGTCAGCCTCCGGCCCCAGCCGGGCTCCTGGACGCCCTGCTCCCGGGTGTCCCGCTCCTCCGCGCCCTGTTTCTCCGCGCCCGCCACCCGTGCCTCCTGATTTCGCCCCGTTGCCCCGCCTGACCTACCGCATCTCACCAACGCGGCCGGCAGCGGATTTCATCCTTCCGCAACAATTCCCGGCCGATGGGCGGAGGCGTGGGGGGCGGTGGACCTAGGACTCGTGGTCAACAGGACGGGAGGTGCCACCCGTACGCGCGATAGCGCAACAACTATCCGCGTTATACCTTGAAGTATCTATACCTTCCAGAATATGGATAGCCCCTACACCGTCGAGATCGAACCCGAGGTTCGACTGTGGCTGATGAATCTGCGCGACGACGACTACCTCGCGGTCGAGCACATCGCCGACCTGCTGCGCGACCGTCCGACCACCCTGGGAGAGCCGTACTCCCGGCACCTCGGCGAAGGAGTCCGGGAGCTGCGCTTCTCACTGGGCTGCAACCGGGACGCCACAAGAATTTCCTACTGGCTGGCGCCCGGCCGGAGAATCGTCCTGCTCACCGTCTTCCGCAAGACGCGGCAGAGGGAGAGCGCGGAAGTGGCACGCGCCAAGCGAACAAAAGCGCTCTGCGAGGCTGCGCACGAAGCCACGCTCGACGTGTACACCCGCACCACAGAGGCAGAGACGAAGGAGTGGTAATGGTCAGCCACGCCCACTGGAAGATGGCCCGCGACAGGAAGGTCGCCCAGGGAATCGCGGAGGACCCCGCGACGGAGAAGCTCCGCGCGGCGATCGCCCTCCGGTACGACGTGGGGCAGGCCGTCCACGACCGGCGGGCCGAGTGCGGTATCTCGCAGACCGAACTGGCTCGACGGGCGGGAATGACGCAACCGCAGGTCTCCAAGCTGGAGATCGGCGGCACCCTGCCCACCGTGGCGCTGCTTGCCCGGCTGGCACGGGCGATGGATGCGACGTTCAGCTTGGAGGCCGACGGAGAGGGTTTCCGGATGGCGTTCACCGCGGCCGGATCATCGGATGCGGGTCCGTCCGTGTCCGCAGCCGTCGAGGCCACGGACACGGACGCGAAGCGGACGGCCGCCGGCTGAGGCGCTCTTCCACTACAGGTGCGTCGGCTCGAACATCCTGAGCAGGGCCGGGAGCACGACGACGGACGGGCCCGGGGCCGCGAGAGCCTTGCCGAGGTCGGCGGCGAGCGACTCCGGCGACGTACGCACCGCGGGTACGCCGAAGGACTCGGCGAGGGCGACGAAGTCCGGGCGGGAGAGCTCGGTCGCGGTGGCCTCGCCGAAGGCGCCCGTCATGTACTCGCGCAGGATGCCGTAGCCCCCGTCGTCGACGATCAGCCAGGTGACCGGCAGGTCGTACTGGCGCGCGGTGGCCAGCTCCGCGATGGAGTACATCGCCCCGCCGTCACCGGAGACGGCCAGCACCGGCCGGGTGCGGTCGGCGGCTGCCGCGCCGAGCGCAGCCGGGAAGCCGTAGCCGAGGCCGCCCGCGCCCTGGGCGGAGTGCATGGTGTTCGGGTGGCGGGCGTCGAACGCGGACCAGGCCCAGTAGGCCAGGATCGTCATGTCCCAGAAGCTGGGGGACGTGTCGGGCAGCGCCTCGCGCACGGAGGCCAGCACCTGCTGCTCCAGCGTGAGGTCCTGCGCCGCGATGCGGTCGTGGACCCGCTCCAGGAGCTCGCGCACCCGCTCGGCCGCCGTGGCGTCCTCGCGGGGCTCCACCGCCTCCAGGAGGTCGGCGAGTGCCTCGCGGGCGTCGGAGTGGATGCCGAGGGCGGGGTGGTTGGACTCCAGCTTCCCGGCGTCCGCCTCGATCTGGATCACCCGGCCGCGCGGCCGGAAGGTGTGGTAGTTCGAGGAGAGTTCGCCGAGCCCGGAGCCGACGACGAGCAGGACGTCCGCGTCCTCCAGGAAGTCGGTGGTGTGCCGGTCCTCCAGCCAGGAGCGCAGCGACAGCGGGTGCTCCCAGGGGAAGGCGCCCTTGCCGCCGAAGGTCGTGACGACAGGGGCGTCGATCTTCTCCGCGAGCGCGCGCAGCTTGCCGGCCGCGTCGGACCGGACGACCCCGCCGCCGGCGATGATCACCGGGCGTTCGGCGTTCGACAGCAGGTGGGCCGCGACGAGGGTGAGCTCCGGGCGCGGGTAGAGCGCGCGGGGGGTGGCGTCGAGGGCGCTGACGACGGGCAGGACCGTCCCGGCGAGCAGCACGTCCTGCGGGATCTCCACCCAGACCGGCCCGTGCGGAGCGGTCAGCGCGGACTCCCAGGCGGCGGCGATCGCGGACGGGATCTGCGAGGCGGAACGCACGGTGTGGACGGACTTCACGATGTCCCGTACGGAGGCCTGCTGGTCGCGCAGCTCGTGCAGATAGCCGTGGCGCCCGCCGCCGAGCCCCGCGGTGGGGATCTGGCTGGAGATCGCCAGCACGGGTGCCGACGCGGCGGCGGCCTCCTGGAGCGCGGCGAGCGAGGTGAGCGCGCCGGGACCGGTGGAGAGCAGCAGGGGCGCCACCTCACCGGTGATCCGGCCGTAGGCGTCGGCGGCGAACCCGGCGTTGTTCTCGACGCGGAGTCCGACGTACGACAGCGAGGAGCGGCGCAGCGCGTCGAACATGCCGAGCGCGTGCTGGCCGGGCAGCCCGAAGACGGTGGTGGCGCCGAGGCCCTGGAGGGTCTCGACGACCAGGTCACCGCCGTTGCGGCCGGGCGGCACGTGCAGCGCCGCCTCCGCCTGCGCGGCGGTGAGCCGCGGCCGGTCGTCGTGGTCGTGGCTCACTTGGTGCGGCCCTCCGCGATCTGGCGGGACATGATCGTCGTCAGCTCGTACGCGGTGTGGGAGGCGGCCACGGAGGTGATCTCGGCGTGGTCGTACGCGGGCGCCACCTCGACCAGGTCGGCGGAGACCAGGTGGCAGGAGGAGAGTCCGCGCAGGATCTCCAGGAGTTCGCGGGAGGTGAGGCCGCCGGCCTCGGGGGTGCCGGTGCCGGGGGCGTGCGCCGGGTCCAGGACGTCGATGTCGATGGAGATGTAGAGCGGGCGGTCCCCGATGCGCTGGCGCAGCTGGTCGGCGATCTCGTCGACGCCGCGCCGCATGACGTCGGCGGAGGTGACGATGCCGAAGCCCATCTTCTCGTCGTCGGTCAGGTCCTGCTTGCCGTAGAGCGGGCCGCGGGTGCCCACGTGGGACAGGGCCTCCGTGTCGAGGATGCCCTCCTCGACGGCGCGGCGGAACGGGGTTCCGTGGGTGTACTCCGCCCCGAAGTAGGTGTCCCAGGTGTCCAGGTGCGCGTCGAAGTGCAGCAGGGCGACGGGCCCGTGCTTCTTGGCGACGGAACGCAGCAGGGGCAGCGCGATGGTGTGGTCGCCGCCGAGCGTCATCAGCCGGGCGCCGGTCGCGAGCAGGTCGTCGGCGGCGGCCTCGACGGTCTCGACGGCCTCGTTGATGTCGAAGGGGTTCGCGGCGATGTCACCGGCGTCGGCGACCTGGGCGAGGGCGAAGGGCGAGGCGTCCTGCGCCGGGTTGTAGGGGCGCAGGAGGCGCGAGGCCTCCCGGATGGCGTTGCCGCCGAAGCGGGCGCCGGGGCGGTAGGAGACACCGGTGTCGAAGGGCACGCCGACGACGGCGACGTCGGCGGAGCCGACCTCGTCGAGCCGTGGCAGCCGGGCGAACGTCGCGGGTCCGGCGTACCGCGGGATGCGGGAGGAGTCGACGGGGCCGCGCGGCGTCTCGTTGCTGCTCATGGGTGCGGGTGCCTTTCGTTCGGTGATGCACGCCTTGTGGGCGTTCATACGGTATTCAGTCTGCCAGGGCCCGTTCGGGGCCCGGTTTCGGTGGCCGCCGGTCAGACGGTGACCGGGTCCGGGGTGGCCGGCTCCTCGGTCCCGCGCCCGGCAAGCCGTTCGCGCCAGGCGCTCAGCACGGCTGCGTCGGTCGGCTTCGTCGCCAGGGACACGACGACGTACACCGCGAGCGAGGCGAGCAGCCCGTAGTAGACCGGCTCGTTGGCGAGGATCCCGAATCCCGCCATCAGCCCGATCACCGAGGCACCGCCGACGGCCACCGCGGCGAGCGCGCCCGCCGCCGTGCCCCGGCGCCAGAGCAGACCGCCGAGGATCGGCACGAGCAGCCCGCCGACCAGCAGGTTGTAGGCGACGGTCAGTGCCTCGACGACGTTGTTGAGCGCGATGGCGATCACGATGACGGCGACGCCCATGAGGAGGATGAAGGCGCGGTTCCCCTTCACCTCGTCCTGCTCCCCCTCGCCCTCCTTGGCGACCACGCCCCGCAGCCGCGACCAGATGTCGTTGTTGGCCACGGTCGCGCAGGCGATGAGCGCTCCGGAGGAGGTCGACATCACCGCGGCGAGCGCGGCGGCCAGCACCAGGCCCCGCACACCGACCGGCAGTTCGTCCTTCACGATCGTCGCGAACGCGGCGTCGGCGCTGGGCAGCTTCGGGTACATCACCTTGGCGGCGGTGCCGATGACGGCGCCGGCGAGCGCGTACACCAGGCAGTAGGTACCGGCGACGGTCCCGCCCCAGCGGGCCGTGCTGTCGCTGCGGGCGGTGAACACGCGCTGCCAGATGTCCTGCCCGATCAGCATGCCGAAGGTGTAGATCAGGACGTACGTGAAGATCGTCTCGCCGCCGATGCCCAGCGGGTCGAAGTACTCGGTGGGCAGCTTCGCCTTCATCTCGCTGAAGCCGCCGGCCTTGACGACGGCGATCGGCAGGAGCAGGAGCAGCACGCCGATCGTCTTGACGACGAACTGCACCATGTCGGTGATCGTGATCGACCACATGCCGCCGAGCGTCGAGTACGCGACGACGATGGTGCCGCCCAGGACGATCGCGACAGTCCGGTTCACGTCGAACAGGACGTCGAAGATGGTGGCGTAGGCGATGGTCGAGGTGACTGCGAGCATCAGGGTGTACGCCCACATGACGACGCCGGAGATGATCCCGGCCCGCCCGCCGTAGCGCAGGTCGAGCATCTCGGAGACGGTGTAGACCTTCAGCCGGGCGATGCGCGCGGAGAAGAAGACGGACAGCGCGAGCAGCCCGAGCCCGATGGTGAAGACCATCCAGGCGCCGGAGAGCCCGTACTGGTAGCCGAGGCCCACGCCGCCGATGGTCGAGGCACCGCCGAGGACGATGGCGGCCATGGTGCCGGAGTACATCCAGGGCCCGAGTCGGCGTCCGGCGACCAGGAACTCGCTCTTGGACCTGGCGCGGCGCATGCCCCACCAGCCCATGGCGAGCATGCCGGCCAGATAGACGACGATCACCGCGTAGTCGACAGCCATGGGCTTCCTCCGTCTCGTTTTCCACTCAGGGGCCGGATGTGGTGTTGGAGACGGTAGGTGGCCGGAAGCCGACGCTGAAGTGTACGTTTCCTCCATCCTCACCCCGCCGAGTGGATGGAACATCCATGCCGGACTCCCCCGCCGGGCCCCCCACCCCGCCCATCCCGCTGACCGAACTGCTGGCCCGGGAGGAGCTGGGCCTGCGCCGCATCGCCGGCCCGGAACACGCGGACCTGCTGTGGGTGCACACCTCGGAGATGGCCGACCCGTACCCGTACCTGCTCGGCGGCGAACTGCTGCTCACGGCGGGGGTGCAGCTGGCGGACGCGGACACCTACGTCGCCCGGCTCGCGCAGGCGGGGGCGTCGGCGCTGGGCTTCGGGGTGGCACCGGTGCACGACACGGTGCCGCGCGCCCTGGTGGAGGCGTGCGAGCGCCACGGCCTGCCGCTGATCGAAGTGCCGCCCGAGACCCGGTTCACCGCGATCGCGCGGGCGGTCTGGCGGCTCATGGCGGAGGCCCGGCACCGCGAACTGCGCCGGGTGACCCGGGCCCAGCAGGCCCTGGCGACGGCCGCGGCCCGCCCCGATCCCGTACCTGCGGTGCTGCGGCAGCTCGCCGTGCAGCTGGACGGCCGGGCCGAGCTGCTCACGGCGGACGGCGGGGTGCTGCACGCGGCGGGCGGGCACACGGCACCGGACGTACGGACGGCGCTGGCCCGACTGGCCCGGGTGGTGTCACCGACGGCCCCCTCGTCCCCCTCCCGGAAGCCGAGCCCGTCGTCCGCGACCGACACCCGGGGCGGCACCCATCTGTTCGCCTACGCCCTCGGCGGGGGCCAGGGACTGGTCCTCACCCTGGCGACACCCCGCCGCGACTCCGGTGACCACACCGTCGCGGGGATCGCCGTCGTGCTGCTGTCCCTGCTCACCGCCCCCCACCAGGGCGCAGACGCGGCGGGCCGTTCGGCCGCGCTCGTACGCCTCCTTCTGGGCGCGGCGCCGCAGGACGTCGCACCGCTGCTGGGCGACGGGGACGGCGACGACTGGACGGTGGTCCACGCCCGGCGGGCCGACGGCACCCCGCCCGGCTCGCTGAACGCGGGAGCCCTGGGCGCGGCGCTGGGTTCGGCGCTGTCGGACGTGGACCGGGAGACCGTACGGGTGCTGCTCCCCGGTCACCAGGGGGCGGTTGCCCCCCAGCCCGGCTGGACCCTCGGCGTCTCGGGCCCTTCCACGGCCGCCGCCCTGCCCGACGCCGACACCCAGGCGTCCCGCGCCCTGGGCCACGCGGAGGCGACCCGCACCCCGCTCGGCAACCACCGGCCGGGCGCCGGGGGCCTGGCCGACCTCGTCCCCGCCGACCGCGCCGAGGCCCACGCCCGTGCCCTGCTGGCCCCGCTCACCGAACCACTGGCCGAGACGCTGCGCTGCTGGCTGAGCCTGCACGGCAGCTGGGACCGCACGGCGGTGGCGCTCAAGGTCCACCGCAACACGGTCCGCCAGCGCATCGCGCGGTGCGCGGCGCTGCTGGACGTGGACCTGGACGACATGGACGTGCGGACCGAGCTGTGGTTCGCGCTGCGGCGGGGATGACCGGCCTGACGCGCCCCGGGCGGTGCCGCCGGGATCGGCCTGGGATCCGCCGGTCCGGCGACCTGATCATCTATTAGAATGAGATCACGTACGTGGGCATGTACCTCGGAGGCGCACTTATGGTCCACGTTCCACGACCCGGGCACACGACGGCACCGGCCGACTCACCGCCGGTCATCGGCGCGGACACGGAGTCCGAGCGGATCGCTCAGGCACTGGCACCCCGTGACAGGGGAAACCTTCCCGCACTCAGCGCACAGCCACTCATCCGCCTCGACGCCTACGTGGCGGAGGACGGCTCGACGGTGGTCAACGGCCACCTCCTGACGATGGGCGGCACCCGCCCGCCCAACGAGGCGATCCTCGACGCCGTGGCCATGTTCGCCCGCACCCTGGGGACGCCGGTGGCGGCGACCGTCATCGACCGCAGCGTGCGCCAGGTCGCGCGGCTCCGGGTGCATCCCGACGGCTCCAGCCGGACCATCGCCGAGGAGGAGGACCTGCCTCCCGGGCGCGAGCGAACCACCGCCGAGGAGCGGACGTTCCCACCGCTCGCCCGGGTCGAGCGGATCATCCAGCACGCGAAGCGCGAGGAACTGCACGCCGCGTTCGTCCTCGCCGGCGCGCTGCGGGAACACCTGACCCTGCGCCGGGGCGCGGAGGACGAACTGTCGCTGGAGGCACGGGCGATCGAGGCGTACATCGCCTATCGTCGCGGCGACTACTCGACCTCCACAGGACTCGCGTTGACCGTCGCACGCATCCGCTGCGGCAGCGATCTGCACCGGGCCGTGCCCGAGGTGGCCCGCGCCACCGCGGCGTGGCAACGGCTCCAGGACCAGACTCAGGTGGCGACCAGAGGACAGGAACTGCTGCACATGTGGGAGAAGTTGTCCGCGGAGGGATTACTGCGGGAACCGTCCCACCGCGCCATGGCCCAGGCCGTCCGCAGCCGGATGGAAAGGAGCACTCAGTACCCGGAGACCCCGGCCACCGCCCCTGCTCCCGCAGCCCTGCCCGCGGCACCGGAGGCCGTCGCCCCCGAGGACGCACCTCTCGCACCCACTCGGAGAGGACTGCGGCGCTTCACCAGGCTGATAGGGCGATCGGAGGGCTGAACCCGGACCACGACGCGTGAACGTCCGAGGAGCGACCGCCTCGGCGCACCCTCTCCGGCTTCAGGAGCGGAAGCCGATGACGCCGTATCCAGGTCGTGCTTCCGCCTGCCGCATCCAGTCGAGGCACTGCATGACGGCGTCCACGACCTCGGGTTCCAAGGGCGGGGCCTGCCCCGACTCGTCCACCGCGCGCTTGGTGGCCTCGAACTGCCGGAGCGCTTCGGCGATCGCCTCCGGCGCCCACTCCCCGCAGCCCGGCGTGTAGGCGTACGGCAGGGGTGCGGGCGGAGCGCCATGGCCGAAGTCGTCCACGGACACGGCGGTGACACCCAGGGCTCGCAGACCCTGATCGACGACCGACAGCCAGTCGCCCCTGTGCGGAGTGAA
>NZ_JBITRU010000055.1:21672-29537 GCF_044540255.1 Streptomyces sp. NPDC086080 | reverse complement strand
CGGAGGGGCTGAAGTCAGCCCCTCCGGCGTTTGAGGAGCGGGGGTCCGGGGGCAGCGCCCCCGGGGGACGGGAACGGGAAGGGGCGGCGGGGGCGAGGACACCTCCTGCCGGTGCCGGTCACCCCCCGGTACGGTCCAGCGCCCGCAGCACCTCCCGCTCCCCGGGAGTCAACGGCGGCTCGACGGACGGCGGCAACGGCGACCCCGCCACCGCCGCCAGCACCGCCCCCGGCCGGAACATCCGCGTCGGCGGCGCACTCAGACTCGTGACGTCCCAGATCGCCGACGCCGCCGCAAAGGACCCCGTGGCCGCCCGCATCATCCGCCGGGTGTACGCCGTCACCACCCGGTCACCGACGCCCGGCCGCCCACCCCGTACCCCCGGATACAGCACATCCTGGCCGACCGCCATCGACCATGCCGCGTCCGCCACCCGCGCGGCCCCCCGCACCACCCGCCGCGCCAGACCGGGCGAGGCGAGCCCTCCGCTCGGGCCGCCCAGCTCACGGCCGAGCACCCGCGCCCCGAACGCGGCCACCGACATCCCCTGCCCGTACGCCGGATTGAACGTGGCCAGCGCGTCCCCCAGCACCACGAACCGCTCCGGCCAGTGCGGCAGCTCCTCCAGATACCGCCGCACATTGCTGGTCGACCGGCTCAGATGCACCTCCGTCAGCGGCTCCGCCCCGGAGATCAGCCGTCCCACGATGGGGTCGGGCAGCCCGAGCGCGTACCGCAGGAACCCCTCCGGGTCGGCCGGCGGCTCGCCCCCGCGCGAGCCGCCGCAGCTCACCAGCCAGCGGCCCCCCTCGATCGGCATGACCATCGCACTCCGGGCCGGCCGTGACAGATGGGGATTGGGCTGCACGATCGTGAGCGGGAACCGTTCCGCCCCCTCCGGCACCCGGTACACCCGTGAGGCGTTCACCAGCCCGGCGTCCACGGCCCGCTCCCGGACACCGGTCAGCCCGAGCCCGCCCAGCCAGCCGACCACCCGTGTCCCGCGGCCGCTCGCGTCCACGACCAGATCCGCGTCGAGGTCCGTGTCCCCGCCGGGCGTCGCGATCCGTACCCCGCGCACCCGCTCCGCGGACCCCGTCAGCCCCACCACGGCCGCCCGGCGGATCTCCACCGACGTCCGTTCCCGGACCGTCTCCCGCAGCACCCAGTCCACCAGCGCCCGGCTGCACGTCAGCATGACGGGGCCCTCGCGCCGCCACCGGCGCAGCCAGCCCTCGGGGGTGAGCGCCAGCATGCCCGAGCTGAGGGATATCTCGTGTGCCCCGGCGGCGAGCAGCCGCTTCCGCAGCCCCGCGCCCGGCAGCAGCTCCTCCATGGCGGTCAGGCCGCCCGCCATCAGCAGATGGGCGTGCCGTCCCTGCGGCAGTCCTCTGCGGTGTTCCGGACCGTCGGGCAGCTCGTCCCGGTCCAGCACGATCACCTCGTCCGCCCCCGCGGTGGACAGGACGGCCGCGGCCAGCATTCCGGCCAGACCGGCGCCGATGACGACAGCTCTACGCGACATGGGGCTCCTCGGGTTCGGTCACGGATCCAGGAAGGGACGTACGGGAGGGCGGGTGGCGCAGCGCCTGTGCCAGCTCCACCAGCCCGCCGGTGCCGGAGACCTCGGTCGCGTGCAGCCGGTACGTGCCGTCGGCCCGGGGCCCGCCGGTCCGGGGTGGTTCCTCGCGGGCGGTGGCCCGCCGTGCCGCGTCGGCGAGCATGGCCGCCTCCGCGGCCAGCCGTGCCTCGTGCGGGGAGCGGCCCGCGCGCAGGGCGGAGTCCCGGGTCCGCTCGCGGACCCGGTGGTCGAAGTACGGTGCCAGCGCGAGCAGCGCGTCGTGGATCGACACCTCGCGCCACTGCAGGCGCGCCCGGGGGAGCCGCCACCAGCCTGTCGGCGGCCTGGGCGCGCAGGACACCGACTTCACCAGGGACCACAGCGGGGCCAGCCGGCGGTGGTCGCCCAGGGCCCGCCACTGGGCGAGCGCGGACGGCAGCAGATATCCCGCCGAACACAGCAGCGCGGCCAGCGAGGCCATCGGCGGGGCGAGCGTGGTGGAGAGGAAGTCGAGGTCGTGGCCCGTCCAACGCGCCACGATCGCCGTGTACTTGGCCGCCTGGAAGCCCACCAGGTCCAGCAGTGCCCCGACGAGGATCAGCCGCAGCCCGGTCCGCAGCGGCCCGTCGACCTCACGCCCCCATCTGATGCAGACGGCGCACATCACCAGCATCGCCGCGCTGTGCCCGAGCAGGTAGAGCAGGATCATCTCCCGCATGAACGGGGTGTCGGCGTAGTAGGTGTCGAGGTCCCTGAGCCGCTCGGTGTCCGCCTCGGCGAGCGAGAACAGGACGACGATAGCGGTCATCAGCAGACCGTAGGCGGCGATGGCGCCCAGCACCCGGCGCCGCACCCGGTCCCGGGAACCGCCCCGCCAGTTGATCAGCAGCACCAGCACCGAGCAGCTGTACGCGCAGAGCATGCCGTAGGTCAGCGGGGCCCCGAAGTTGGGGATGCCGGTGAGCTCGTTGACGGTGGCCAGGGTGGCCGGGGCGGCGCACACGAAGACCAGCGCGCCGAGGACGATCGCCGCGCAGGTGGAGACGGTCAGTGGGTTCCGCATGGCCCTGCGCGGGCGGCGGAACAGCAGCACGGAGGTCATCCCGAACACGAAGGCCGCCAGATAGACGACGAGACTCATGCCGGCCGGCTCCTTTCGCACGGGGCCCGGTTCACGCCGTACCCGCCGTCGTCCTGCCGCTCGGCACGGCGGTGGCCGCCGGCGGCGGGACGGCTGCGGCGAGCGCGTCGGCGATCCGGACGAGCAGGGCCGGTTCCGGCACTCCGTCGAGGAGCCGGCCGGTGCCCCCGAGGGGCGGGCCGGGCCGGCCGGCGTCCGCCTCCTGCCGTACCGCCGCCGTGATGACCGCGGCCCAGGCGGCGGCCTCCGCCCGCTCGGGGTCCTCCGTCGCCGCCAGCGCGCCGGCCCGGGTCCGGTCGTACAACTCCCGGTCGAAGTAGGCGTCCAGATGGCCGAGGGCGTTGTGGATGCTGGTCTGGCGCCACATCAGCCGGGTGGTGGGAGAGGCGAACCGGGGGCGGGGCAGGCGCAGGGTGCGGCGGGTGAGCAGATCGTCCAGCGCCCGCTCCAGCGGCCCGAGCCGGGCGTAGGTCCGCCGGGCCCGTCGCCCCTCGGCGGCCCAGGGGGTCACCAGCGGCACCAGCACGCCGACCACGGTCAGCAGGGCGCCGAGTCCGGCGGCGGCCGGGGAGACGGTGGTGCCGAGCGACGACCAGTCCCGCCCGGACCAGCGGGCGCCCACCGCGATCAGCTTGGCCACGCTGTAACCGGCCCCGCACAGCGCACCGGTGCCGAGCAGGACCAGTCCCGCCCGCAGCCCGCCCCGCACCCCGCGCGCCCAGCGCAGCGCGGACACCGTGGTGACGGTCGTGGTGGTGAGGTGCGCCAGCAGGTACAGCACGATCATCTGCGCCATGAACGGCGTCGTCGCGTAGTAGGTGTCCAGGTCGGTACGGCGCTCCACCGGCGCGTCACCGAGGGCGAACGTCACCGCGATGCCGAGGACGACGACGGCGTAGGCGAGCATCCAGCGGTGGGCGGTGCGGCGCACCCGGGGGCCTCCGCGCCAGTGCACGATCAGGACCTGGGAGGCGGCGCAGTACCCGGTGATCGCCGCGTAGGTGACCGGCGCCGCCAGGTTCGGTACACCGCCGAGCCGGTTGACCGCGCCGACCGTCGGCGGTGCCCCGAGGAAGAAGCACAGCCCCGCAAGACCCAGCACCGCGCAGATGGCCCGCAGATACGGGTCGCGCCCGTGCCGCAGCAGGTCGGGGGCCTTCACCAGCAGCCCGAGCCACAGCACCCCGCAGCTGACGTAGTTGAGGAGGCCGCTCATCTCTTCGTCCCCCGGTAGTTGAGCGCCGCCCCGATCCGCCCCGCGAGGTCCTGTGGATCCCCGGAACCGGCGCCGCCTTTGACGGCGTACCCCGGGCCGGCGGTGGCCTCGAGCCAGGCGCGCAGCCGGCGGCCCATCAGCATGCCGAAGCGGTCGGCCTCCTGCTCCTCCGCCAGGCTGAAGTCGGTCCGGGCGGCGACCGGCACGGGGTGTCCGCCGGTGTCCGCGCCCGCCTCCCGGCGGTGCATGTGCCACACCTCGTGGCAGAAGATCACGATCTGGTGCCAGGCGGCGGCCCGCTCGTCCACCACCACGTCGTCGTGGTCCTCGCGCTCCAGCCACAGTCCGCTCGCGGTGTGCGGCGGGAACGTCGCCCGGTGGACCAGCACATCGCGTCCCCGCCATGCGCTGACGGACGCGACGAGCGCCTCGAACAGCACCTCGGGATCGGCCGGCACCGCCACCTCGATGGGGTCGATGAGGGCGTCAGCGAGACGACGCATCTCCTTCCTGGTACGCACCGCTGTCTCCCTGATGTTCCGGGTGTCGTTCGGTCACCTGTGCACTATGCCAAGACGGTTGCCCACCCGGCCAGTTCCTCGTGCGGCACGGTCACTCGGTGACCGCCACGGTGTCCCCGGCCGCCCCCGCGCGGGCACCGATCTCCCGGATCACGTCGGGGTGGCGCAGCGCACACGACAGGGCGCCTATCTCGCCGAGGAGTTCCGTGGTGTCGGGACCGTGGCCGCCCTCGCCGCTCTCCGTACCGGGGCCGGCCCGGACCGCGTCGAGGATCACCACGGCCGCGGCGAACGCCTTCGCCCGCTCCGGCGGGAAACCCATGGACAGGGCGACGGCGTACGACGCCTCGCGCCGCCGCTCGTCGGTGCGGCGGGCGAGGGGCAGCAGCACGTCACGGATGAACGTCTCGCGCCGGGTCAGCCGCAGTTCGGGGCTGGCGCGCAGGACGAACGGCAGACCGGAGCCGTGCACGCTCCGCATCAGCAGGTACAGCGGCCGCAGCCGGACGCAGGCCAGCCGGATCCGCTGGCGTTCGTGCAGGTACTGGCCGGCGTGCGGCAGGATGAAGCCGACGGCGATCGACACGGCCGACAGACAGGCCAGCGCCGGCGCCACGTGCAGGTTGAGCCAGTCCAGGTCGTTCCCGGTCCAGCGGGCGCCCACGGCGGTCAGCTTGGCGGCGTCGAAGGCGAGGTTCAGCGCGTAGCCGATGCCCAGGAACTTCAGTCCCCAGCGCAGCCAGGCGTCGAGTCCGTCGGTGCGGATCCAGTTCCAGATCAGTTTCGAGGTGATGAGGACGGCGGTGGTGTGCGCGAGGAGATACAGCAGGATCTCCTCGCGCATGAACGGCGTGGTCGCGTAGTAGGTGTCCAGGTCGCGGGTCCGTTCCACCGGCACGTCGGCGAGGGCGAACAGCACCCACAGCAGGGCGATCACACCGCCGTAGACGGAGACGACCCAGCGGGTGGCCCGGCGGGTGGAGGCGGAGTGCTCGGGCAGACCGTCGCGCCAGGCGATGATCAGCACCAGGCAGGCCGCGCAGAAGGCGGTCAGCAGGGAGTACACCCAGGGCGCCGAGATGTTCGGCACGCCGGTGACCCGGTTGACCCGGGCGATCGTCGACGGCGCGACGAACACGAACACCGCGCAGGCGAGCAGCAGCAGTCCGCCGACCGCGCGCAGCAGCGGGTCCTTCCACAGCCGGATGATCGTCGGCAGTTTGATCGCCAGGGCGGCGGCCAGCACGCCGGCCGGGATCCACCAGAAGGACGTGTAGAACGCGCCGAGGAAGGAGGCGGGCCCCATGGCCGCGTCCGCGAACCCCATCGCGTTCCCTCACTCTCATCGCCCGCCGCACCGAAAGCCGTTCGAGCCTACGCGCCAGGGCGTGTCCGCGTCATGCGTCCGCGGGACGCGTCGCGGGACGCGACGACGGGCGGGCAGGGGTCGCGTCCCGTGTCGTGGTGCGGGGGATCAGGCGCCCCGCGTTCCGGTTCGGGGTCCCTGGCGATCTCCACGGCGGTGGCAGCCGGCGAGGCGTCGCGCCGAAGTGGGACGAACACCCGATCCGCCGGGTCCGCCGTCTCTGGCCCGCGGACTCCGGCTCGTTGATCCCCTGCACCACCGGGCGGGACGCCACCGGCGCGGAGGGTCCCGCCCGGGTTGCCGCCCGAGCCATTGACGCGCCCGCGCATCACACCTACGGTCCCGTTCGAAGTGACGAGCGGCATACGAAATATCGAACCATGGACACGTGATCCTCAACCCCTCCTCCGGAAGGCGCACATGCGAACCGCCCGTTTCACCCTGGACCCCGCGTTCACCGTCGGCCAGGTCAACCCCCGCCTCTTCGGCTCGTTCGTGGAACACCTCGGCCGCTGCGTGTACACCGGCATCTACGAACCCGGTCATCCCGCCGCGGACCCGGAGGGCCTGCGGACGGACGTCCTCGACCTCGTCAGGGAACTCGGCGTCACCGCCGTCCGCTACCCCGGGGGAAACTTCGTCTCCGGCTACAGGTGGGAGGACTCGGTCGGCCCCGTCGAAAGCCGTCCCCGCCGTCTCGACCTCGCCTGGCGCACCACGGAGTCCAACCGCTTCGGCCTCTCCGAGTACATCGGGTTCCTGAGGAAGATCGGCCCGCAGGCCGAGCCCATGATGGCCGTCAACCTCGGCACCCGGGGTGTCGCCGAGGCCCTGGAACTCCAGGAGTACGCCAACCACCCCTCCGGCACCGCCCTGTCGGACCTGCGCGCCGAACACGGCGACAAGGACCCCTTCGGGATCAGGCTCTGGTGTCTGGGCAACGAGCTGGACGGCCCCTGGCAGACCGGCCACAAGACCGCCGAGGAGTACGGCCGGGTCGCCGCCGAGACCGCCCGCGCCATGCGCCAGATGGACCCCGGCATCGAATTCGTCGCCTGCGGCTCCTCCGGCCAGTCGATGGAGACCTTCGCCGCGTGGGAGGCGACGGTCCTCGAGGAGACGTACGACCTCGTCGACCACATCTCCCTGCACGCCTACTACGAGCCGCACGACGGCGACATCGACTCCTTCCTCGCCTCCGCCGTCGACATGGAGTCCTTCATCGACAACGTCGTCGCCACCTGCGACCACGTCGGCGCCCGCCTCAAGTCCAAGAAGAGGATCAACCTCTCCTTCGACGAGTGGAACGTCTGGTACATGTCCCGGTCCCAGGCCGAGGTCGCCGCCCTGGACTGGCCGGAGGCGCCCCGTCTCCTGGAGGACAGCTACAGCGTCACCGACGCGGTCGTCTTCGGCTCGCTGCTCATCGCGCTGCTCCGGCACGCCGACCGGGTGACCGTCGCCTGTCTCGCCCAGCTCGTCAACGTGATCGCCCCGATCATGACCGAGCCCGGCGGCCCGGCCTGGCGGCAGACCACGTTCTTCCCGTTCGCCCAGGCCTCGGCGTACGGACGCGGCGAGGTGCTCGACGTACGGGTGGACTCACCGACGTACGGGACGGAGAAGTACGGCGAGGCCGACCTGCTGCACGCCACCGCCGTACGCGCCCCGGACGGCACGGTCACCGTCTTCGCCGTCAACCGGGACCGCGGCGAGCCGCTGCCGCTGGAGGTGGCCCTGGGCGGCCTCGGCCTCACCTCCGTCGTCGAGCACAGCGTCCTCGCCGACGCCGACCCGGACGCCCGCAACACCCTCGCCGAGCCCGAGCGGGTCGCCCCCCACCCGGCCGAGGGCACGGCACTGCACGACGGCCGGCTCTCCGCCGTACTGGAGCCGCTGTCCTGGAACGTGATCCGGCTGGCGTGAGCCGGGACGTCCACCGCCGGGCGCGGGGGGGGCCCCCCCCCCCGCGGGGGGCGCCCCCCCCCCCGGGGGGCCCCCCCCCCCCCCGCGCGCCCCCCCCCCCCCGGGGGCCGCCCCCCCCCCCCCCCCCCCCCGGG
>NZ_JBITRU010000055.1:0-21663 GCF_044540255.1 Streptomyces sp. NPDC086080 | reverse complement strand
GCGGCGGGCCGGCCCGCCCCCCCGGCCGGCCCCCCCGCCTTCGGGGCCCGGGGGGGGGGGCGGTTTGGGGGGGGGGGGGGGGGGGCCCCCCCCCCGCGGGGGGGGGGGCCCCCCCCCCCCCCGGCGGTGGACTCACCTCCCCGGTGGGTCCGCCGCCTCCCCCGTCTCGACCCGCTCCACCGGGAGGCCGCCCCGCGCCGCCCCCAGCAGCGTCAGCCGTACGTCGCGCGGGCCCGAGGGCGTGGTCCCGTCGGACAGCACGGCGAGCGCGAGGGTGTTGGTAGCGCGGGTGCGCAGAATGCCGTTCGGCAGGACGAAGGCGCGGCGCGGGCCCACGTCGTTGAGGTACTGGCCCATGTTCCAGCCGTTGAGGAAGACCTGGACGCGGTAGGCGCGCTCCGGATCGTCCTCCAGGGTGAGCCCGACCGAGGCGTCCATGTCCGGATCGACGTCGAGGCGGAAGCGGGTCCGGTACCAGGCCACGCCCTGCCGCCGTTCCTCGTGCGGGAAGTCCACCTCACGCCAGTGCCGGTCGTCGTACCCCGGCAGGTGCCAGCCGCCGCGCTCCCCGTGCAGCCCGCCGTTGTTGAGCGGGCCGCGCGCCCGGTCCGGCGCCGCGGCCCCCTGGATCCGCCACTCCACCTCCCGCGAGCCGCCCTCGAACGCGGCGGCCGTCAGCCCGCGCGCGGCCCTGTGGGAGTCCTCCGCCCGCTCGTCCCCGTCGTGCCGCATCGGCCGGACGAGCACGGACAGCACATGCCGCCCCCGCCCGCGCAGTCTTTCCGGCACGGCGAAGGTGGCCGTGGCCGTCCACGTCCCCCGCTCCGCGGTGTCCCGGTCCGGCGCCGGCATGCGATGGGTGCCCAGCGGCCGCCCGTCCAGCCAGGCCATCAGCAGACCGTGCGTCCCGGTGGAGTAGGACAGCGACACCGAGGTGAGGCCGCGCGTGTCGGTCAGCCGCCCCCGGTACCAGACGTCGCCGTAGTGGAAGCCGTAGTCGTCCGCGAAGAGGACCGGCCCGTCCTTGGGCACGGGCGTGACGCTGTGCGACGAGGTGCGGTCGGCCACCGTCCACGCCGAGTCGTCGAAGTCCGGCCGTGACTCCGGGTTCCCGCCGCGCCGCCGCCAGCCGCCCAGCTCCGGCAGGGACACGGCGGGCGCGTCCGGCATCATGCCCTCCATCACCAGGCTGCGCGCCCGGCCGAGGTAGGTACGCACCGGCTCGCCGTTCCAGGTCACCTCGGTGATCCCACGCGGCCCCCACACCTCCACCCCGGTCTCGCCGACGACATCGCCGACGAGGTGGACGGTGGAGCCGCGCAGCGTCGCCGAGCGCAGCATCGCCGGGCCGTAGACCAGCAGGGAGCCGGACGGGGTCTCGTACGGCCACAGGCGCAGCGCGGTCGCGTCGTCGGCGAACAGGAGCACCAGGGGGGTGTCGGAGCCCCCCTCCTTGACGAGGATCCGGCTCAGCCCTCCGACGCCGAGCGGCACGACGACGTTCAGCCTGCCCCGGTCGTAGGACCACGCGGGTTCGGTGTCCGCCCGGTCGATGTTCGGCGGGCCGTCGCAGTCCAGCGCGACGTGCGCCTGTTCCCCCTCGCGGCCGACGAACACGGCGACGTCCACCCGCCCGGTGGGCATGCTCAGCATGGGCTGTGCGGTGCAGTACGCCAGGTTCCGCCGGCCCAGCGCCAGTCCGGTCATGAGCAGTTTGGCGTCGTGGGGCGCGACGGCGACCGGCATCTCGATCCCGGTGTCCGGCAGCATCGACTCGACCCGCTCGGGGGTGTCGTTGCGCACCACGTAGACCTGGGCCCCGGTGTCGTGATTGGCCAGGTGGTCCACGCTCAGCCGTCCGTCCGCCGCCCGCACCTCGGGCGCCGGGACCAGCCGGGCGAGGTCGGGCACCGTGCGCACCAGATGCCCGAACTGCTGGAGCGGTGCCAGCTCCGGCGTGGGCCGGCGTCCCTCGTCGATCGGTGTGCCGGAGCCGTCCGGGGCGTGGCCGGCGGTGCCGGGCAGCCAGCCCCACGAGGTCCCGCCGAACACCGGACGGACGTGGTGCGCGGTGATCCCCCGGGCGAGGTCGCTCAGATGGCCGCTCCGCCCGTATCCGGCGCCGACCCGGAACCCGGGCGCCCGCGGGCCGCCCTCGCGCGGGCCCAGCAGCCCGTCGCCGTGGAACAGGGGTACGTCGATCCGGTCGGCCCGCGCCTTCGCGTACAGGCGGGCCAGGTGGGCATGCCGCGCCGGATCGCCGGCCGGGACGTCGTGGGCGTCCTCGACCCGGTACAGCAGCACGGTGCCGCCGCCAGCGGTGTACAGATGCCGGACGGCGATGGAGTGGACGGCGCTCAGCCACGCGTCGGCGTGCCGCAGGTACTCCGGATCGTTGGTCCGGGCGGTTCCCCCGACGGCCGTCAGCCACCCGGGGAAGCCCCCGGCGTCCACCTCGGCGCCGAGGTACGGCCCCGGACGCAGGATGACGTACAGCCGCTCCTCGGCGGCCGTGTTCAGGAACCGGTTCAGATCCCGCACCCCGGTGAAGTCGTACGTGCCGGGCGCGGGGGAGTGGTAGTTCCACGGCACGGGGACCTGGACGGCGTTGTGTCCGTGGGCGCGCAGCTTCTGCAGCACGTCCCGCCACAGCGACGGGCTCGGCAGCCGGAAGGGGTGCAGCTCGGCGGACCACAGCACCAGGCGCCGGCCGTCGACCAGCAGGGAGTACCGGTCGTGGGTGATCCGGTGCCGTCTGCCGTCGGCGCTCGGCGGAGGGGGCGGCGGGCCGGTCGGTACGACCCGCGGCCCCTGCGGGCGGGTCGCCGCTCCGCCGCTGCCGGCCAGCGCGGCACCGAGCGCCGCCGTGCCGGCCAGGGCGGTGAAGGTACGCCTGCTGAGCTCCAAGGGAGCGCCTCCTGTTGTGCTGCCGCGCGTGGTGCTGGTGGGTCATTGTCCACGAACGCGCACCGTCCGTTCACATCCGTGTCCCGGTACGCCCCGTGTGTCCCGCCGGGGCACGGCGGAAGTGAATGGCCGGAGTTCGCTCTGTCCGCCGGTCTCGGAGCTTCATACGATGCGAGCGCTCCCGGGCTTCACCGCACCTCCATGCCTCCTTCACGAAGCCGGGGGCGCATGCGTGCGTATGCATGGCATGTGCATGACCGTTCAACCAAACATTCCACCCCCCACCCAAGGATGGAGAACCATGGCTGGTGGTCTGCTCATGAGTGCGGCGGCGGCCGCACTCCTCACCGCCGCGATACCCGCTCACAACCCGTCGACCTCCTTCGAGGACCCGCCGCCGGACAAGATCGTCATCAAGGTCGCCACAGTGAACGGATCGGGATGCCCCCAGGGCACGGCGGCCGTCGCCGTCTCGGCCGACAACACCGCGTTCACCGTGACCTACAGTGACTACCTCGCCCAGGCCGGCGGGAACTCCGACCCCACGGCGTCCCGCAAGAACTGCCAGCTCAGTCTGCTGGTCCACGTCCCCCAGGGCTTCACCTACGCCATCGCCAGTGCGGACTACCGGGGCTTCGCCTCGCTCCGGCCCGGCGCCACGGGCACGCAGAGAGCGTCGTACTACTTCCAGGGCTCCCCGAGCACGGCGTTCCGCACGCACACCTTCTCGGGCCCGCACGACGACAACTGGCAGGCCACGGACGAGACCGACTGGGCGCAGCTGGTCTACGCGCCCTGCGGGGTCCAGCGCAACTTCAACATCAACACGGAGCTGCGCGTGAGCGCCGGGTCCACGGCGCCCGACCAGGTCAGCTTCATGGCCATGGACTCCACGGACGGGGACATCAGCACGACGTACCACATGGCGTGGAAGGAGTGCCCGGAGGACTGACGCGGTGACGGCGCCAGGGCCCTGACGGGCCGGCGGTGGGCGGCGCGCCCGGAACGGGGGTGCGCCGCCCATCCTCCCTGTGGATGTATCGCTCAACAGCCCTTGTCGGTACGGCAGTCGAGGCTCGACACTGCTCCTCGCGCATACGTGCGGAATCGTTTTCCGCTGGAAAAAACGGGGGACTCATGAGCGATCGGACATTGCCGCGCGAATACCGCACCACCGGTGGGCAGGCCGCCCTTGTCGCGGGTGTGGTCGTCATCGCGGCCGCCGCCGCGCTGTTCCCGCTGTGGACCGAGGAGGACATGCCCGCTTCGGTGCGGTGGATCGGGAGCATCGCCGTCCTGGCGCTGTTCGCCTGGCTGGTCGCCGGAGCCGCGCGCTCCTCGACCACCGCCGACCTCAGGGGCATCCGGGTCCGGGGCGTCATGCGGGTGAGACGGATGTCCTGGCGCGAGATCCAGGACATCCGGGTGGAGGCCAACCCCGGCGCGAGCATGCAGCAGGGAGCACCCAGGGTGTTCACGTACGCCTACGGGGCCAACGGCAAGCGGACGCAGTTGATACACCTGGACGGCAACACCGTCGACTTGGAGGGCGAGCTCGCGTTCCTGCACGCCGCCTGGGTGGAACTGCGCGGCGCCGACTGGACCGAGTCGGCCCGCGTCACCCGCCGCATCGATCGCGGTGAAGCCCGGCGGATGGCGGTCATGGGCGGTCTGACCTGGGGGATGACGGCCTTCTTCCCGCTGATCGTCCTCTCGCTGCTCCCTCTGTTCGGGGACGTGTCCGAGCCTCTGGCGACCCTGCTGTCCCCGGGAGTGCTCTTCGGCGTCGGATGCCCCGCCGCCTGGATCATCGGCTCCGTCGTCACCTACCGCCGCCTCGTCTGACGGGCCGGTGCCGAGGGAGGGCTGCGCGGGGCATTGACGCGGAAGTGGTTCGATTCTACGGTCCGTTCGAACTTGCGATCGCTGTTCGGTATCACGAACGTGCTGACACCCCCACCGCAAGGAGAACCCTGTATGAGCCGCACCCCGCGAAGGCGCACCCTGCTTCTCGCGCTCCCCACCGCCGCGCTGCTCGCCCTCGTGCCGGCCACCGCCACGGCGTACCCCGGCCCCGGACGGGTCACCGGCTCCGTCATCACGCACGACCCCTCGATGATCCGGACCCCCTCCGGGCAGTACCTGCTCTACGCCACCGGCGGCGGGATCAGCAACAAGACCTCCACCGACCGCACCGCCTTCTCCGCGGGCGCCGACGCGTTCTCGTCCCGGCCGGGCTGGTGGCGCGGCTACTCCTCGGCGCCGGAGGCATGGGCGCCGGACATCTCGTACCACGCGGGCAGGTACCTGATGTACTACTCGGTCTCGACCTTCGGGTCGAACACCTCCGCCATCGGGCTCGCCATCTCCAGCACCGGACAGCCCGGCAGCTGGAGCGACCAGGGCATCGTCCACACCTCCAGTTCCTCCAGCGACTACAACGCCATCGACCCCAACCTCTTCGTCGACGACGACGGCACGTGGTGGCTGTCCTTCGGCAGCTGGTGGACCGGGATCAAGATGATCCGGATCGACCCCTCCACCGGCAAGCAGCTCTCCTCCCACACCACCCGGTACTCCCTCGCCTCCCGCCCCACCGGGACCAAGGCCGTCGAGGCGCCGTTCATCGTCAAGCGGAACGGCTTCTACTACCTCTTCGCCTCCTACGACACCTGCTGCGCCGGCACCGCCTCCACCTACAAGGTCAAGGTCGACCGCGCCACCGCCGTCACCGGGCCGTACCGCGACCGGAACGGCGTCGCGATGACGAACAACGGCGGCACCCCCGTACTGGAGTCGCACGGCAGCGTCATCGGCCCCGGCGGCCAGTCGATCATGAACGACGTGGACGGGGACCTGATCGTCTACCACTACTACGACGGCAACGACAACGGCACCCCCAAGCTCGGCATCAACCTCCTGAACTGGAGCAGCGGATGGCCCGTCGCCTACTGACCCTGCCGGCCGCGCGGCTGCCCGCCCTCCCCTCGGACAGTCCTGCGCGCAGGCGGCCTCCGCTGCGGTTCGACCCTGCGTGATCCCGCCGTGGTCCGGCAGCGCTTCTCAGCCCGTCTGGCCCATTCCCGCGGCGTTGGGCCAGGCGGCCTGTGCTCCCGGCCAGCCCGTCGCCGGGGCCATGGAGAGGCCGTCGGTGCCCCTGACCTGCGCGGCCGTCAGGCCCCCGCGGGCGGGGACGCCGGGCGGGGTCGGACCGGCGGGCGGGGGCGCCGGAGCGGCCGGTGCCGGTGCCGGCGGTGAGAACGCCGCCGCGGCGGGCATCGGGGCCTGCGCCGCCGGCGCGAGCGGCTGGGCGGGAACCGGCGCGGGCATGGGCGCGGGCTGGGGGACCGGCTCGGGGAACAGCTGAGGCGCGGGCTGGGGCACGGGCTCCGGGAACAGCTGAGGTGCGGGCTGGGGCACGGGCTGGGGCACGGGCTGGGGCATCTGCTGGGGCACGGGCTGAGCCACAGGCTGCGGCATCCCCTGCGCACCCGTGCCCACTCCCCTTCCCACCGCCGTGCCCGTCGATGCCGCAGCCGGCACCGGCATCCCACCGCCCGGGTCCGCCCTCACGGTGGACGCGGCGGCGGGGAGCGGCATGCCGGTGCCGGCGGCCGGAGCGGCGGCGAGCCCCGGGACGCCGGCACCGGCGGCTTGAGCGGCGAGCCCCCGCATGCCCGACCCGTTGGTCTCGCTCACCAGGCGGTCCACTGCCGCCGTGCCCGAGCTGTAGCCGGTCCCCGTGGCCTGCTCCGGCACGGCGGCTCCCCTCCTGGACGTCCCGTAGAGCACCTGTTCCAGGCCGGTGACCAGGCGACGCACATCCACCTGGGGACGTACCACGAGACGCAGGAAGCGGCTGGAGGAGCCGATCTTGTTGCCGCACTCACGCACCAGGATCCGGTGCTCGGTGAGCATCCGGTCCCGGACGACGGTTCCCTCGGCGCCCACGGGGAGGCGCACGAAGAGGAAGTTGCCCTGGGACGGGTAGACCGTCAGCCCAGGCAGCGAGGAGAGCTGGCCGGACATGTCCATCCGGTCGCGGCGCACCTGGTGGAGACTCTGGGCGTACTCGGCACCGTGCTCCTTCAGCATGAACACCACGTGCTCGGCGAAGGAGTTGAGGTTCCACTTGGGGAGCAT
Source organism: Streptomyces sp. NPDC086080 (assembly GCF_044540255.1). NCBI lineage: Bacteria > Bacillati > Actinomycetota > Actinomycetes > Kitasatosporales > Streptomycetaceae > Streptomyces > Streptomyces sp. NPDC086080. The sequence continues at coordinate 14,613 of NZ_JBITRU010000055.1, read as the reverse complement.
CGCCCGCACCTTGCCCGCGAGCGCCGGGTTGGCGACCAGATAGCCGAAGCGGATGCCGTGCAGGCCGAAGTTCTTGCCCAGGCTGCGCAGCACGATGACGTTGGGCCGCAGCATCGCCTCCTGCACCACGCTCGGCTCGTTCTCCGCGTCGGCGAACTCCAGGAAGGACTCGTCGATCACCACCAGGTCGAGGTCGGCCATGGCGTCCATGAACTGCACGATCGCGTGCTTGTGCAGGAAGCCGCCGTCGGGGTTGTTGGGGTTGCAGATCACCGCGACCCGGGTGCCCCTGGCCCGGATGAACTCCGCGTACTGCGCCAGGTCGAGGGCGAAACCACTGGACTCCTGGAGCGGGAACATGTCGACCCGCTTGCCGGTCTCCATGGGCTGGTCGGTCCAGCGGCCGAAGGTGGGGACGGGCACGGCGAGGGACTCACGGACCAGGAGATGGTCGATCCAGGTGATCAGCTCGGTCGAGCCGTTGCCCATCGCCACGGCCTGCGGCGGCAGTTGGAGCAGGTTGCACAGTTCGGCCGTGATGGTGTCGGCGCTGCTCGGGTAGTACGTGATGATCTCGCGCAGCCGGACCGCCATCTCCTCGAACATGGCGGGGGTGGGGAAGTACGGATTGCAGGGGATGCAGAAGTCCACCGGCCCGGCCCCGTCGCTCTCCCGTGCCAGCGCCGCCATCGACGGACTGTGCGCCGCGGTGCTGCGGAACAACGAGGTGACGTTGTCGGCCATGGAACCTCCGTGTACGGCGGGTCCGTGGGGGACGTCGTGGACCCGTCATGCCTGGGTGGCCCGCGCGGGGGAGCACGGGCCACCCAGGAGTACGGACCGGCGCGCGCCGCCGTTCAGCTCATGTGTGGAAAATGTGAGGACGGCTCATGATCCGGGTCACCTGGCTCCCCCGAGGATGCCCCGGCCTTCAGGCCGGGGTGGGGGTACCTCCCGCTTGCGGGGGAGAATCGGACCCTTGCGAAGCGGGGCAGGAAACGGGGTTTCGCCGTCAGGGCGAAAGACCGCCCACCCGGCCGGGTGAACTGCACGCCGTACGTTGCGAGAACCAAGCGCGTACGTCGTGCTGACCGAGAACCAGGACAGCACATGCACCTCCGAGCTTTGCTGTATGACCCCGGGCTGGTTTCAACCCGGCTGGTGCTGATCGTGGAAGACCTGTCGGGTCGCTGACCCGCAGGCGGCGTGAGCCAGGAATCCCCCTGCTCCAGCTGGGGGAGGATTCAAACCCCGAACGAGTGCACCGTCGTCGTCCGGTACGTTTCTCCCGGCCGGAGCACGGTCGAAGGGAACGACGGCTGGTTCGGTGAGTCCGGGAAGTGCTGCGTCTCCAGGCACAGCCCGTCGCCCTGCCGGTAGACCTGGCCGCCGCTGCCGACGAGGGTGCCGTCGAGGAAGTTGCCGGAGTAGAACTGCAGGCCCGGCTCGGTGGTGGCGATGCTCAGCGTACGGCCGGAGGACGGGTCACGGAGCACGGCGACCCGCTCGGGACGGCGGGTGATGCCCTTGTCGAGGACCCAGTTGTGGTCGAACCCCTGCCCGTAGAGCACCTGCTGGTGCGCGGTGCGGATGTCCCGGCCGACCGGCTTGGCGCGGCGGAAGTCGAAGGGGGTGCCCGCGACCTTCGCCCGTTCGCCCGTGGGGATCAGCCCGGTGTCGACCGGTGTGTAGCGGGAGGCGGCGATGGACAGCTCGTGGTCGTATATCGAGCCGCTGCCCTCGCCGGCCAGGTTGAAGTAGACGTGGCTGGTGAGGTTGACGACGGTGGCCTTGTCGGTGGTGGCCTCGTAGTCGACGCGCCAGTCGCCGTCGCGGGTGAGGGTGTAGGTGACCTTCGTGCGCAGGGTGCCCGGGTAGCCCATCTCGCCGTCGACGGAGGTGTAGTACAGGTGCAGTCCGACGTCGGAGCCCCGGGTGAAGGGCTCGATGTCCCAGACCCGCTTGTCGAAGCCCCGGTCGCCGCCGTGCAGGCTGTTCTCGCCGTCGTTGACGGAGAGCTGGTACGGGGTGCCGTCGAGGGTGAAGCGGCCCTGGCCGATGCGGTTGCCGTAGCGGCCGATCAGGGCGCCGAAGTACGGGCTGGAGGCGACGTACTCCTCCAGGGTGTCGAAGCCCAGGGAGACGTTGGCGCGACGGCCGTGGCGGTCGGGGATGTCCAGGGACTGGACGATGCCGCCGTAGGAGAGGACCTTCATCCGGGTCCCGCCGTTCGCCAGGGACCAGCTGTGCACCCTGGTGCCGTCGGCGAGCCGTCCGAAGAGGGTCCGCACCGGCTTTCCCCTGCCCGGCGAGGCGTGGGCCGTACCGCCGAGGGCGGTGCCGGCGGCCAGTCCTGCCGCCGCCGCTCCGGCTCCCGCGATGACCGTGCGTCTGTTCAGTTCCATGTGCCACTCCCGAAAAGGAAAGGGCCCCGCCGTCCGGCGGGGCCCGAGCCGACCTACGAACCGACCTTGCGCTTGTTCCACACGTCGAAGCCGACCGCCGCCAGCAGCACCAGGCCCTTGATGACCTGCTGCCAGTCGGTGCCGACGCCGACGAGGTTCATACCGTTGTTCAGCACGCCCAGGACCAGACCGCCGATGATGGCGCCGAGTACGGTGCCGACACCGCCGGCCATCGACGCGCCGCCGATGAACGCGGCGGCGATCGCCTCCAGTTCGAAGTTGAGGCCGGCCTTGGGAGAGGCCGCGTTGAAGCGGGCGGCGAAGACCAGGCCCGCCAGGGCCGCGAGCATGCCCATGTTCAGGAAGACCAGGAAGGTGACCCTCTTGTCCCGTACGCCCGACAGTTTGGCCGCGGGCAGGTTGCCGCCGATGGCGTAGATGTGGCGGCCGATGATGGCGTTGCGCATCACATAGCCGAAGCCGACGAGCAGCGCGCCGAGGATCAGCAGCACGATCGGAGCGCCCTTGTAGCTGGCCAGCAGCATCGTCACCACCAGGATGGCGGAGGCGAGCGCGACGAGCTTCAGCAGGAACAGCTTGGTGGGCAGGACGTCGAGGTAGAACTCCTTCTGGCGCCGGCGGTCGCGGATCTCCTGGAGGAGGACGAGTGCGATCAGCGCGAGGCCGAGAAGCAGGGTGAGATTGTGGTAGTTCGTCTCCGGGCCGACCTCGGGCATGAATCCGTTGGCGACCTTCTGCAGGCCCCTGGGGAACGGACCGAGGGTCTGGCCCTCCAGGAAGATCTCGGTGAGACCGCGGAAGGTCAGCATGCCCGCGAGGGTCACGATGAACGAGGGTATGCCGCCGTAGGCGATGAACCATCCTTGTACCGCACCCGCGAGGGCGCCCACCGCCAGGCACAGCACCACCGCGAGCGGCCAGGGTATGTCGTTCCTGACCATGAACACCGCGGCCATCGAGCCGACGAACGCCGTCAGTGAACCGACCGACAGATCGATGTGCCCCGCGATGATGACCAGCATCATGCCGATCGCGAGGATCAGGATGTAGCTGTTCTGCAGCACCAGGTTGGACACGTTGCGCGGCAGCAGCAGGTCGCCGTCGGTCCACACCGCGAACAGCGCCACGATCAGGCCGAGGGCGATCAGCATGCCGTACTGGCGCATGTTGCGGCGCATGCCGTCCATCACCAGCTGGAGCAGGCCGTCACCGCCGCCCGCCCCGCCCTTGCCCGGCGGCGCGGTGGCCGGGTTCTTGTCGGTGACTGTGCTCATCGGGATACCTCTTTGTCCTTCGTCATCTGACGCATCAGCGCTTCCTGTGAGGCCTCGGCCCGCGAGAACTCACCGGTCAGCCGCCCCGCGGCCATCGTGTAGATGCGGTCGCACATGCCGAGCAGCTCGGGCAGTTCGGAGGAGATGAAGACGACCGCCTTGCCCTGGGCGGCCAGTTGGTCGATGACCGTGTAGATCTCGTATTTGGCGCCGACGTCGATGCCACGCGTCGGTTCGTCGAGGATCAGCACATCGGGTCCTGCGAAGATCCACTTGCTGAGGACGACCTTCTGCTGGTTGCCGCCGGACAGCTTGCCCACCGGCTCGAACACCGTCGGCGCCTTGATGTTCATGGACGCGCGGTAGCCCTCGGCGACCTGCCGCTCCTCGTGCTCATCCACGACGCCCCGCTTGGCGACCTTCTTCAGGGCGCTGAGCGAGATGTTGCGGTTGATGGTGTCGATGAGGTTCAGGCCGTAGTGCTTGCGGTCCTCGGTGACGTAGGCGATGCCGTGTCCGACCGCCTCGGGAACGGTCTTGGTACGGATCTCCTTGCCGTCCTTGAGGACCGTGCCCCCCGCGTGCCGGCCGTAGGTGCGGCCGAAGAGGCTCATCGCGAGCTCGGTGCGGCCTGCGCCCATCAGGCCGGCGATCCCGACGATCTCACCGCGCCGGACCGTCAACGACACGTCGTCGACGACCTTGCGCTGCTGGTCGATGGGGTGGTGCACCGTCCAGTTGCGGACCTCCAGAGCCGGGGCGGCACCCTCCTCGGGGTGGTGCGGGGTGCGCTCCGGGAAGCGGTGTTCCAGGTCGCGGCCGACCATGCCGCTGATGATCCGGTCCTCGCTGGTCTCCGGGGCCTTCACATCGAGCGTCTCGATGGTCTGCCCGTCCCGCAGGATGGTCACCGAGTCGGCGACCCTGCGGATCTCGTTCAGCTTGTGGGAGATGATGATGGCGGTGATGCCCTGTTCCTTCAGCTGCAGGATCAGGTCGAGGAGTTTGCCGCTGTCCTCGTCGTTGAGCGCCGCGGTCGGCTCGTCGAGGATGAGCAGCTTCACCTTCTTCGACAGCGCCTTGGCGATCTCCACCAGTTGCTGCTTGCCCACGCCGATGTCGGCGACGCGGGTCTCCGGGTGCTCGTCGAGCCCCACCCGGCGCAGCAGTTCGGTGGCGTGCCTGAGGGTTTCGTTCCAGTTGATGAGGCCGCGGGTCGCGTGTTCGTTGCCGAGGAAGATGTTCTCGGCGATCGAGAGATAGGGCACCAGGGCCAGTTCCTGGTGGATGATCACGATGCCGTGCCGCTCGCTGGCCCGGATGTCCTTGAACCGGCAGATCTCCTCCTCGAAGAGGATGTCCCCTTCGTAGGTGCCGTGCGGGTGGACGCCGGAGAGGACCTTCATCAGGGTCGACTTGCCGGCGCCGTTCTCACCGCAGATGGCGTGGACCTCGCCCCGCCGGACGGTCAGGGTGACGTCCGACAGCGCCTTGACGCCGGGAAAGGTCTTGACGATCGAGCGCATTTCCAGGACGGGTCCCGCCATGGTCTTGCCTTCCAATTCGTTTTGGACGGGAGTTAGTTGAGGTCGCTTGCCTTGATGTAGCCGGAGTCGACGACGACCTTCTGGTAGTTCTCCTTGTCCACCGCGACCGGCTCCAGGAGGAAGGCCGGGACGACCTTGGCGCCGTTGTCGTAGGTCTCGGTGTCGTTGGTCTCGGGCTTCTTGTCGTTGAGCAGCGCGTCGACCATGTTGGAGGCCACCTTGGCGAGTTCGCGGGTGTCCTTGTAGACGGTCATCGACTGCTGGTCGGCGATGATCGACTTCACCGAGGCGACCTCGGCGTCCTGGCCGGTGACGACCGGCAGCGGCTTGTCCTTGGCGCCGTAGCCGTCCGACTTGAGGGCGGACAGGATGCCGATGGAGATGCCGTCGTACGGCGACAGCACCGCGTCCACCCGGTCACTGCGGTAGGCGGAGGTCAGGATGTCGTCCATGCGCTTCTGGGCGGTACCGCCGTCCCAGCGCAGGGTGGTCACCTGGTTCAGCTCGGTCTGCCCGGACTTGACGGCGAGCTGCTTCTTGTCGATGTAGGGCTGCAGGACGTTCATGGCGCCCTGGAAGAAGTAGCGGGTGTTGTTGTCGTCGTTGGAGCCGGCGAACAACTCGATGTTGAAGGGGCCCTTCTTGCTGCCGTCCTTCAGGCCGAGCTGCTCGACGATGTAGGTGGCCTGGAGCTCGCCGACCTTCTCGTTGTCGAAGGAGGCGTAGTAGTCGACGTTCTCCGTGCCGAGGATGAGACGGTCGTAGGAGACCACCGGGATGTCGGCGTCCTTGGCCTGCTGCAGGACGTTGTTCATCGACTTGTTGTCGATGGCCGCCACGATCAGGGCGTCCACGCCCTGCGTGATCATGTTCTCGATCTGCGAGACCTGCTGGTCGGGGTCGTCCTCGCCGAAGGCCAGCTTGGTCTTGTAGCCCTTGGACTCGAGGTGCTTCACGACGTTGTCGCCGTCGGCGATCCAGCGCTCGGAGGACTTGGTCGGCATCGCGATGCCGATGGTGGCTCCGTCGGAGCCACCCTTGTCGTCCTCGCCGCCGCCCTCACTGTTCTGGCCGCAAGCGGTCAGGGTGAGAGCGAGGGAGGCGGCGGTGGCCATGGCGGCGATTGCGGCTCTGCGGTTACGCATGGTCATCATTCCTTGGTGTGTCGGCGGGTTCGTCTGGAGGAGCGAGGCGCTTGTGTGTGGGGGGGAGCGAGCCGGGAAAGCCGAGAACGGGTGTGTGGGATTGTGCGCGGCTGTGTCTACTTCTGTGAAGCCGAGTTTCCGAAGTGTTATGTCGGGATGTCGAACCGGTTCAGAGCCCCCGGAAGCCGTGAGCCGAGCGGCGCCATGTCGCCGTCCGCGCCGTGGCGGGCCAGCAGGTCCAGGGCCAGCCGTCCGCGCCGCACGCGCTCCTTCGCGGTCGCCAGGGTGAGGTCCCGCAGCTGGTGCCCGTACGGGTAGATCGCGGGCGCCTTCGCCAGGCCGAACTTCAGATACAGCGGTGCGCCGCGCCGGATCAGCTCGGCGACCTCGTACATCCGCACATAGCCGCCCAGATCGTCGGGCGCCTCGATGTACATGTCCATCGGGGTGGCCGAGACCCTGCGTATCTCGGTGAGATGGGCGAGGGTCAGGTCGCTGGGCACGTTGATCGAGTCCGCGCCGAGCCGCTCGTAGACCGCGTACGAGGCCGGGTTGACCGGTCCGACGAGCGCGGAGACCTTCAGTGTGGTGTCGGCGGGGAGCAGTCCGGCCGCCCGCGCCCGGTGCAGCGTCCACAGCACCCCCTCGTCCGCGACGAGCAGGCACCTCACGCCCAGCTCCGTGGCCCGCACGGCGTCCTCGACGCATCCGGCGACCGCGTCGTGGCCCCGGGCGCGCAGTCCGGCGCCGTGCGAGTCCGTACGGGTCGAGCCGCCGATGTCCCAGGTGCCGCGCGGGCCGGTGAACAGGCAGAGCTCGATGTCCCGCTCCGCGGTGGCCTCGACCATCTCGGTGACCTCGGTGTCGGTCAGCATCCAGACGCCGCTGCCCTGGCTGATCCGGTGGATCGGCACATCGAGGCGCGAGGCCTCCTTCAGTACCACCGCCAGCGCCTCGGGTCCCTCGCACGAGGGGATCTCGGTGCGCCAGCGGCCGCCGCCGGGAAAGGTGTGCGGCGAGGCGTCGGCGGGGTCGAGGGCGGGTGCGCTCAGGCCGAGCGCGGTGAGCGCCTGCTCACCGGGCCGGCGGGGCGCCTTGGCGGAAGCGTCGGTCACGGGGTGTCCTTCGTGTTCGGTATTTCGGACGAGGTTCGTGGCTCAGGGTGCGGGCCGGGCGGACATCGCCGCGAGGGCGGGGCGAGGGGGGCGACGGAGGGGCGACGGAGGGGCGAGGGCGGTGGACGGAGACGGAGACGGAGACGGAGACGGAGACGGAGACGGAGATGAGGGCGATGACGAGGTCGGTGCGCCGGTACGAGGCCGTCAGGTCGCCCTCGTACCGGCGTACGGTCAAGGACGCAACAGGACCTTGCCCACCTTCGGGTCGCCGGATCCCACCAGCTCGATGGCCTCCGGGAACTCGGCGAGCGGCAGCTCGTGGGTCACCAGCGGCAGCGGGTCGAGCAGCCCGGCGGCGAACACCCGCACGGTGTGCGCCCAGGCGTCCGGCGGCGCGCCGAAGACGGTGTGCACCTCCAGCTGCCGTACGACCAGCTCGGTCGGGTCGAGCCCGTCGGCCCCCGGCGCCGGGATCCCGGTGAGCACCAGCCGCCCGCCGCGCCGCAGCAGCGAGGCCGCCGTGCGGGCCGCGTCCGCCGACCCGGCGGTCTCGATCACCACGTCGAAGCCGTCCGGGAGCCTGCCGTCCTTGGTGCGGAAGTCGGTCGCCCCGAACTGCCGCGACAGCGCCTCCCGGTCGCCCCGACTGCCGACCACCAGCAACTCGGACGGCGAGTTCGCCCTGAGGAACTGCACGGCGAACATGCCGAGCGTGCCGGTGCCGACCACCGCCACCCGTTCACCGGGCACCGCGTTCGCCTTCAGCGCGGCGGCCGCGATACAGGCGGCGGGCTCCAGCAGCGCGGCGGCGCCGAGGTCGGCGTCGTCCGGGAGGACGTGCAGCAGTCGGGCGGGCAGGGTCAGCGTGCCGGCCATGGCGCCCGGCTGGGTGAACCCGGTCTCCTCGTAGCCCGCCGAGCACAGTGTCGTCTCACCGGCGTGGCAGCGGTCGCAGACCTGGCAGTTGCGGAAGCCCTCACCGACGACCTTGCGCCCGACGAGCGCCCGGGGCACCCCCGCGCCCACCCGCCGCACGGTTCCGGACCACTCGTGGCCCGGTGTCAGCGGGTAACGCACGTACCCCTCGGGCCGGTTGCCCTGGTACACCTCGCGGTCACTGCCGCAGATCCCGGCGGCGTGCACGTCGACCAGCGCCTCCCCGGGGGCGGGGTCGCGCGGCTCGTGCGGGACGAGGCGGTACGCGCCGGGTGCGTCGACGACGACGGCGGTGCCACCCGCCGCCGTGCCCGGCCGGCCGGCGGCGGTCACCTGGCTCCCCCGAGGATGCCCCGGCCTTCAGGCCGGGGTGGGGGTACCTCCCGCTTGCGGGGGAGAATCGGACCCCTGCGAAGCAGGGCAGGAAACGGGGTTTCGCCGTCAAGGCGAAAGACCGCCCACCCGGCCGGGTGAACTGCACGCCGTACGTTGCGAGAACCAAGCGCGTGCGTCGTGCTGATCGAGAACCAGGACAGCACATGGACCTCCGAGCTTTGCTGTATGACCCCGGGCTGGTTTCAACCCGGCTGGTGCTGATCGTGGAAGACCTGTCGGGTCGCTGACCCGCAGGCGGCGTGAGCCAGGAATCCCCCTGCTTCAGCTGGGGGGAGGATTCAATTCGTGTCCTTGGGCTTGCGCTGCTCCCAGCCCTCGGCCCACAGGTCGAACCGGGCCTGCTGCTGAGGGAACTCGGCCGCCGCGTCGACATCCAGCTCCACGCCGAGGCCGGGGGCGTCGGAGAGGTGGAAGCAGCCGTCCTCCGGGTTCACCTGGGGCGCGCCCTTGACGACCTTCTTGATCTCCGCGTCCGCGAAGTCGTTGAAGTGCTCCAGGATCTTGAAGTTCGGGGAGGTGAAGCCGACCTGGAGGGATGCGGCGGTGAGGACCGGGCCCCCGACGTTGTGCGGAGCGACCAGCATGTAGTGCGTCTCGGCGGTCGCGGCGAGCTTGCGGGTCTCCCAGATGCCGCCGATGTGGCCCACGTCCGGCTGGAGGATGTCGACCGCCTGGCTCTCGAACAGCTCGCGGAACTCGATCCGGTCGTGGATGCGTTCACCCGTGGCGACCGGCATGTCGACCTTCGCGGCGACCTTCTCCAGCGCCTTGAGGTTCTCCGGCGGGACCGGCTCCTCCAGCCAGGCCGGCTGGAACGGCGCGAGCTCCCGGGCCATGCGGACGGCGGTGGCGGGGGAGAAGCGGCCGTGCATCTCCAGCATCAGCTCGGCGTCGGGACCGATGGCGTCCCGTACCGCCTCGATCAGGGAGACGGCGTACAGGCTCTGCCGGTGGTCGAGCTCGTAGTGGCCGGTGCCGAACGGGTCGATCTTCAATGCCCGGTAACCGCGCTCCATCACGGCCCGCGCGGCCTTGTGGTACGCCTCCGGGGTGCGCTCCGTGGTGTACCAGCCGTTGGCGTACGCCTTGACCTTGTCGGTGACCTTGCCGCCGAGCAGCTGCCAGACGGGCACGCCGAGGGCCTTGCCCTTGATGTCCCAGCAGGCCATCTCGACGACGGCGATACCGGACATCACGATCTCGCCGGCGCGGCCGTAGTCGCCGTACTTCATCCGGCGGACCAGGTCCTCGACAGCGAACGGGTCGGCGCCGAGGATGTGGTTGACCTCGGCCTCCTTCAGGTAACCCAGGAGGGCGTCGGTGTGGCCCAGCATCCGGGTCTCGCCGACTCCGGTGATGCCCTCGTCGGTGTGCACCTGGACGTACGTCAGGTTGCGCCACGGCGTCCCGACCACGTGTGTGCTGATTCCGGTGATGCGCACGGCAGTTCGCCCCTCGCTGCGGTTGTGGACCCTGTCATCGGAGCCTGGGATTCGACGTGTTCGATATTTCGTCGCACGTTCGAAATGCTGGCGTGACACTAAGGACGAGGTGGTGGGGGTGTCAATGGGTTGCGCGCCTATCGGTTTCGACAGATTCGAAACCTATGGGTCATGGTCCGCACCAAACCTTCACGGCAAGCCCTATGAAGCGGACCGGAACGGAACCTAACCTTCCCGCGTCATGGACTTTTGCGACGCGTGCCGACGGCACCTCAATGGCGCACTGGCCTGCCCCGGCTGCGGCACGCCCGTCGAGACGATCCGCGCACGCCGGCCGCAGGAACCCGCCGGGCCCTCGGGGGACGGAAGCGGGACGGCGGGCGCGACCGTGGCACCCGCCGCAGCCGCCGGGGCGGCCCGGACCGGGGAGTACGGCGGGACGTACGGCGAGCGGTCCGGTGCGCAAGGTGAGTCCGATGAATCCGATGAACCCGATGACGGGGAGTCGCCGGAGGAGTCGCCGAAGGAGGCGCCGCGTGGTGGGCGGGCGGCCCGGCGCCGGGGGCGTGCGCCGGAGGGCGAGGATCCCTCGGCGGGGCAGAGCCGCCGGGACCGCAAGGCCGCCGCGCACCGTCGGCGGCGCAACCGCACGCTGCTGGTCGTGACGGGTTTCGTCCTCGCGGCGGGCGGACTGAGCCTCGCCGAACTCGGGCTGGACGCGCCCGGAACGAAGCGGGAGCCGGCGGTGGGCGGGGAGTCGCCCGACGGCGGCTCGGCGAAGGTGGAGCCGACGGAGTCGGCGAGCGGGGTCGCGAACGCGGGGACGCCCGCGAAGCCCCCCAGCCCCTCGGCGTCCGCATCCCCCTCGTCCTCGTCCTCGGCTTCGGCGTCCCCGGACGACGAGGAGTCGGGGAACGCGGAGGAGGAGAAGAAGGCCGGGGAGGATGCCTCGTCCGCACCCGCGGACGGCCCCTCGCCCGATCCCGCGACACCTCCGCCGGCCGGGCCGTCCGGGGACCCCGAGAGCCCTGACCCGGAGCCGACCACGAAGAGCCCCGAGCCCGAGCCGGAACCGGAGCCGTCGGAAACCTGCGACCGCTTCCTGTGGTGGTGCACCTGACCGCTCCGCTCTCCGGGACGGACAAGGTGCCCCACCCTCCGCGGCCACCCGCACCACCCCCGCCCCGCGGGCACCCACCCCGCCCCTCTGCGGGCACCGGCCTCGCCCCTCCGCGGGCAGTCGTGCCTCCCCCAGTGCCTTAAGGGCCTGGGAGGTACCCCCAGGGCGGCACGGGTGGGCGCGACGGCACCCTGCAAGCGCCGGGCTGCGCAACACCCCCCCGCCCAACCTCCGGTGTGGCTCAGCTATCGCTCACCATCGTCCGCAACGCGTCCCGCAGCGCCACCCGTTCCCCCTCCGAAAGCCCCGCGAGGGGCTCGCGCGCGAACCGCAGGGACTCCCGCAGACTGCGCGCCACCCGGCGCCCCTCGGCCGTCGCCGCCGCCAGCTTCACCCGCCGGTCCGCCGGGTCGGGCCGGCGCTCCACCAGACCGCGTGCCTCCAGCCGGTCCACGATGCCGGTCACGTTCGACGGCTCGCACTTCAGCCGCTGCGCCAGCTTCCGCATGGGAAGCGGCTCCAGTGACAGCAGGCTCAGCAGCCTCGCCTGCGCGCCCGTCAGCGCGTGACCGGCGGCGGCTTCCTCGTACTCCTCGTGGTAGCGGGCCACCACCGAGCCGATGAGTTCGACGACCTCCAGCGTGAGGGCGTCGGGGCGGCTGGACGTGTCGCGGGGTGTGGCCATGCTCTCCAGGGTACCCAGTCGCTTGACATCCTGAAATATTCAGCCGCATGGTTGTTTCAGGTAGTGAAATATTTCCAGGAAGGTGCCCGCTCATGTCCGACGCCCCCACGCCCCCCACCACCGGCCGCGAGTGGCATCTGCTGAGCCGGCCCGTCGGCTGGCCGAAGCCCGAGGACTTCGCCCTCGTCGAGGCGGAGGTGCCCGCCCCGGGCGAGGGGCAGGTGCTGGTACGGAACACGTACCTCTCCGTCGACCCGTACATGCGCGGCCGGATGAGCGCCGCCAAGTCCTACGTCGCCCCGTACGAGCTGGGCAAGGTCATGCAGGGCGGTGCCGTCGGCGAGGTCGTCTCCTCGAACGCCGAGGGGATCGCGGCCGGCGACCACGTCCTGCACTTCTTCGGCTGGCGCGAGTACGCCGTCGTGGACGCGAAGAACGCCGTCAAGGTGGACCCCGGGGCCGCGCCCCTCCCGGCGTACCTGGGCGTGCTGGGCATGCCCGGGCTCACCGCCTACGCCGGCCTGCTGCGCACCGCCTCCTTCAAGGAGGGCGACTCCGTCTTCGTGTCCGGTGCCGCGGGCGCCGTCGGCAGCCAGGTGGGGCAGCTCGCGAAGCTCAAGGGCGCCTCGCGGGTGATCGGCTCCGCCGGCTCCGACGAGAAGGTCAAGCTGCTCGTCGAGGAGTACGGCTTCGACGCCGCGTTCAACTACAAGAGCGGCCCGGTGGGCCGGCAGCTGCGCGACGCCGCGCCGGACGGGATCGACGTCTACTTCGACAACGTGGGCGGTGACCATCTGGAGGCGGCCATCGGGTCCCTCAACCGGGACGGCCGGATCGCGATCTGCGGAGCGATCTCCGTCTACAACAACACCGAGCCCGCGCCCGGTCCGCGCAACCTCTCCCGGCTGATCCAGACCCGGGGCCGCATCGAGGGCTTCCTGGTCAACGACCACTACGACCTCCAGCCGCAGTTCGTCCAGGAGGTCGGCCCCTGGGTCCGCTCGGGCGAACTCAAGTACCGCGAGACGGTGGTCGAGGGCATCGAGAACAACCTGGAGGCGTTCCTCGGTGTCCTGCGCGGCGACAACACCGGAAAAATGATCGTCAAACTCTGACCGACGCACGGAGCCGGCGGGGGCCGCACCCTTGGACGTGGGGTGCGGCCCTTGCCCCGATAGAGTCCTCCCATGCGCGATCTAGGGGTGGGTTTCCGGTACTTGCTGAGTGGCCAGAAGTGGGTGGCCCGGCACGGCAGACAGTTCGGCTTCGGCCTCCTCCCCGGCCTGATCACCCTCGTCCTGTACGCGGCCGTGCTGATCGCCCTCGCCCTGTGGGGCGCCGACTTCATCGCCTGGGCGACCCCCTTCGCCGACGACTGGTCCAGCCCCTGGCTCGGCCTCTTCCGCGGCTTCCTCACCGCCGTGCTCTTCGCCCTCGGCCTGCTGCTGTCCGTGATCACCTTCACCGCGATGACCCTGCTCATCGGCCAGCCGTTCTACGAGAGCCTCTCCGAGAACGTCGACCGGGACGTCTCACCCGACGGCACCGCCCCCGAGTCCAACCTGCCGCTGCCGCGCGAGCTGTGGATCTCGGCCCGCGACAGCGTCCGTATCGTCGCCCGCGCCCTCGTCTGGGCCGTGCTGCTGTTCGCCCTCGGATTCGTCCCGGTGGCCGGCCAGACCGTCGTACCGGTGATCGGCTTCTTCGTCACCGGGTTCTTCCTCACCGAGGAACTCGCCGCCGTCGCGCTCCAGCGGCGCGAGATCGAACTGCGCGAGCGGCTGGCCCTGCTGCGCTCCCGCAAGACCCTCGTCTGGGGCTTCGGCACACCTTTGGCGGTCGCGTTCCTGGTCCCCTTCGTCGCCGTGTTCCTGATGCCGGGCGCGGTCGCCGGAGCCACCCTGATGGCACGCGACCTGCTCGGTGAGGAGACCGCCGGGAACGACTCCGAGGAGTCCGGCGAGTCCGGCGACTCCGAGGAGCAGGGCGTCGCCTCGTGATGACGGAGGTGCTGGCCGTCGCCGTCATCACCGTCCTGGCCGTGATCGCCCCGGGCGCCGACTTCGCCATGGTGGTAAGGGGCAGCTACCTCCACGGCCGCCGCACCGGACTCCTCGCCGCCCTCGGCGTAGCCGCCGGCGTCCTGGTCCACGTCACCTACACGATGCTCGGCGTGGGCCTGCTGATCGCCTCCTCCACCTTCCTGTTCACGGTCATCCGGGTTCTCCTTCGTGGATACCCCGTCCTTCAGGGCGGGGAGGAAACGAAGCTCCTGTGGAGCAGGGCAGGGAAAGCCGGTTCGCTGCCAGGGCGGACCGGCGTCCACCTTCAACTGCCCGCACTCCGTCACAAACTGATGGGGTAGCATGTGAACCGTGAAGACCACCCACGTGAAGCGGGCGTTCAAGTACCGCTTCCATCCGACCGATGCGCAGGCAGCCGAGCTGTCCCGCACGTTCGGATGCGTGCGGAAGGTCTACAACCTCGCCCTCGCCGCGCGCACCGAAGCGTGGACGCGGCAGGA
>NZ_JBITRU010000054.1:0-31254 GCF_044540255.1 Streptomyces sp. NPDC086080 | reverse complement strand
CCACGCTTCGGTGCGCGCGGCGAGGGCGAGGTTGTAGACCTTCCGCACGCATCCGAACGTGCGGGACAGCTCGGCTGCCTGCGCGTCGGTCGGATAGAAGCGGTACTTGAACGCCCGCTTCACGTGGGTGGTCTTCACGGTTCACATTCTACCGCATCAGTTTGTGACGGAGGGCGGGCAGTTGGAGGTGGACGCCGGTCCGCCCTGGCGGCGAACCGGCTTTCCCTGCCCTGCTCCGCAGGAGCTTCGTTTCCTCCCTGCCCTGAAGGACGGGGTATCCACGAAGGAGAACCCGGATGACGTCACGGGGACGAGCCCGCCGGGCTACGGCATGCGCACGGGCCCGCCGGGCGACAGCACCGGCGGGGGCGGGCGGGCTGGTGGTAGCGGCAGCCGGCCCGCCCGCGCAGGGGGGCCGCCGTCCCCGCCGTCCCGGCGCCGCGGCAGTGCCCCGGGCGGCCGTGAACCGATCCGGTTCCGCCGTCGTAGACGCGAGGGGGCGGCGCTCCGTGTGCGGTGCGGCGCCCCGGCCGGTGGTCGGTGAGGAAGGCGGAGACGGTACGGGACCGCTCATGTTCCCCGCGCCCGAACCGCACCCTCCGGCCCTGCCGACCGCTCCGTCCCCCGCCCGCGTCATGGTGCCCGGTCCCCCGCCGGAGCGCGCGTGCCGCTCCGCGGCGGGGGACGGAGACGCATGACGACCGGTCCGCGGGCGCACGGCCGGGTGACGGGAGCGGTGCCCGGCTTTCCGGGCGAGCCAAGGACTGTGAGGCGACGATGAGCGAGCGGACCGGGCCCTGTGCGGAGACCGCCCGGCGGAGCGGTACGGGGGAGAACCCCGAATGAGCCGGTGGACGACCTCTCTCTTCTCCCGGCGCGCCGCCGCCCCGGCAGCGGGCGGCCTCCCGGGCGACAGCGCCACGCGACCCGCGCGACCCGCCGGCCCGGCTCCGGTCGAGGAGGTCGACGGCGTGGTGCTGCTGCGCTCGGCCGGTGACGACTTCCCTTCGCTGGCCGAGGCGGCGGAGGTGGCCCTGGCCGTCGGCGGGGAGGACACGGTCACCGTCCTGGTCCGCGCGCCCGCCCCGGGCGGGGACACCGCCACGCACTGGGCGCGGCTCGGCGATGTCCTGGACACCCTTCGGGACCGGGACACCGACCGGGTGCGGCTGGTGCTCTCCGGCGCCGGGCACGACCGTACGGACCGGCCGAGCCTGGCCCGGCGGATCGCCGACGCCTGGGAACTGGAGGTGATCGCCCCGGACGGAGCCGTGCTCATCACTCCCGGGGGAACGCTCTTCGTGCAGCAGCCGGCCGCGCCCGGCGGGGGCTGGTGGAGTTTCGGCCCCGGCACCGCGCCCCGGCCGCTGGGCCGCCGGACCCCCGCGCCGGCCTGGCAGGACGCCCTGCGCCAGGTGCCCGGCCGCACCTCCGGCGGCTGTGTGGTCCATCAGATCCCCGCCGGAGTGGTGATACGTCCCGCCGAGGCGCCCACCCCCGGTACCGACGACCTGAGCTTCGCCGTGCCCGTCCACCCCGAGCGCCCTCTGGTGCTGGTCGGCGCGCCCGACGCGGAGGACGTGGCCGCGGACGAGGTCGCCACCGTGCTGGCCGCCCTGCCCGCCGAGCACCGGGCGCGGGCCCGGCTGGCCCCCGGAGGGCGCCGCGACCTGCTGCGGCTCGCCCAGACGGTCGCCGACATGCTCGCCGGTGAGGTGGAGGTGCTCACCGGGATCCCGCTGCTGGGCGGTGACCCCGAGGCGCCGGGCAGGGTCCGGCCCACCCTGATCGGCCGCACCGGGGAACGGACCTGGCAGCCGTATGTCACCGCCGTGGTCTGCGGGCCCGCCGGCGCCGGCGGCCGTCCGCCGATGCCCCGCCCGTCCGCCGTGCACCCCGCCCTGATGGGAATGCCCGGCGGACGGCCGGACTTCGCCGGGCTCACCGACGGCTGGGGTGTCGCCGTCACCCGGGCCGGACTCGCGGTCGTCCCCCTCGACGGGCCCCGGCCGCCCGTGGTCACCGTCCCCGTCGACCCGGACGCCCTCACCCTCGAACTGGGGGTCCCCGGGCGGCCACTGGACGACTCGGTGCTGCCCGCTCTGACGCGGCTGCTGATCGAGCTCGGCTTCCGGTCCCGGCCGCGCACCACGCTGCTGGTGCGCGGCCGGCTCACCATGAGCGAGCGGGCGCTGCGCGAACTGGCCACCGAGCACGGCATCTCCGGCATCCGCTACGTCACCGCCCGCCCCGCCCCGCCCCGTCCGCGCAGGGCCGGCGGCCCGGCGGCGGCACCGGCTGTCGCCGGGACAGCGGCGCAGGGGCGGCCGACCGCGGGCCCGTCGGGCGTGACGGTCGTGTCCGGTGCCCGCCCCGAAGCTGCGCAGGCGGCCCAGGCAGGGCAGGCGGTACGACGTCCGGCCCTCGCCTCCGCCTCGACGCCCCCGGGCACGTCCGCGGCAGCGCGCCGCCCCGCACCGGACGAACCACCTCGCCAGCCCCGGCCCGGTGCATCCGCCCGGAACGAGAGCCTTCCGCCCCGCCCTTCCCCGGCGGTGAGCACGGGCGAGTCCGCGCACCGGCACACTCCGAACGGTCCTGAGCGCACGGGCCGTCCGTCTTCACGACCGGGCGGCGGCACGGACCCCGTCCATGCCCCGGACGGGCGGAGTCCCGGTCCCGCACGCCCCGGCCCCGCGAGCGGGGAGACCCCGCACCGTCACGCCGGTGGAACGGGGGTCCCGCCCACCACCGCCCCCGGCGCGCCGGACGCACAGCTCCGTGCTGGCTCCGGTGACGGTGACGGTGGAAGGACCGGCGCTCCGACGCACGCCCCGCGGACTCCGCCCGCCCCCGACAGCTCCGCTCCGCCCCGTCCGGCCCCGTCCGCCGGCGCGGGCACCGGCCTGCCCGCCGTCCCCCCGACATCCGGCAGCGCTCCGGACCGCCCTGCCGCGCCCGCCGGCGACCGAACGGCACCGGATCCCCTCCCCCGCCCGGTCTCCCTCCCCACCTGCAGCCCCACCGACCCGCATCCCGGCTCCGCCGACGGCAACACTGGCCTGCCCGCCGTCCCCCCGGCACCCGACACCGCGACGAACCACCCTGCCCCGCCCGCCGACAACCGAACAGCACCGGATCCCCTCCCCCGCCCCGTCTCCCTCCCCACCTGCAGCCCCACCGACCCGCATCCCGGCTCCGCCGACGCGGGCACCGGCCAGCCCGCCGTCCCCCCGACATCCGGCACCGCTCCGGACCGCCCCGTTGCCGGCCGTACTCCCGGCGAGGGGGCGGCCCCCGTCCGGTTCCGCTCCGTGCCGTACCGGCCCGATCACCTCAGTACCGCCGACGAGCGCGCCGGTTTCCGGGCCCTCGCGGCGGCCGGCTGGGAACGGCACGCCGCCGCGGTGCTGCGCTGGCTCACCCGGATGCCCGGGTTGCGCGGCCAGGAGCTGGAGGAGGCCCGCGCCGACCTGATCGCGCTGCACGCCTACCTCACCGACGAGGACGGCCCGCTGCACCACACCGCGCTCGTCGGCGACCTGCGGGCCGGGAACGGGCGGCTGCCGGGATACGCGGCCTGTCTGGCCTCCGCGCTGCGCCGGCTCCCGTCCTACCGGGGCGTGGTCCTCCGGGGCGCGGGGCCCGACACCGGTGAGGAGCTGCCCGAGCCCGGCGCACTGCTGCTGGAACCGGCCCCGGTGGGGGCGCTGACCCTGCCCCGCGCCTGTCCGGAGGGTTCCCCGGTGCGGTATGCGATCTGGTCCACCACCGGCCGCGCGGTACGGCAGTTGCTGGACCGGCCCGCGGCCGCCGGAGGGGCGGGCGAGATCGTCTTCGCTCCCGGCAGCGCCTTCCGGGTGCTCGGTGTCCGCGCGACGCACGGTGCGCCGGTGACCCTGCTGCGGGAGCTCCCGGCAACCGCCGCCGTCTACCAGGACGGCGCGGAGGAGGAGCTGAGCGGCCTGGACCGCTCGGCACTGGACCGGCTGGAGAAGGCCCTCGACGGCCTCCTTCCCGGCGGCGCCGGGCCCGGCTGGCCGGACCGCTGCACCGGACCGGTGGGGCACGGCGGATGACCCATCCCGCCGCGCGGCCCCGGAATCGGCTCGGACTGGTTCGTACCGGAACAAGCGGTTTCGTACCGGCACGGACGGGTTCGTACGGGCGCGCCGGAGGTCGGACAGTACGGCGGCGGCAGGGACCGCCGCTCTGGCCGTGTGGCACCGCGCGCATGCGGCGCCGCCACGCGGCAGACAACCGTGAGACCGAAGGAGAACGAGCGATGTCACCCCAGAACAGGCCGGGCGACGGCGGACCACCCGTCCGCCGCGCGGTGGCGCTGCCCTCGGTGGGCCACGATGCGGAGCAGGCCCTGCGGCCCGCCCCGCGCCACGGAACGCCCACCACGAGCACCGCCACAAGCACCGCCACAAGCACCGCCACCGGTACCACCGCCGCAGCCGGCGCAACGGCCGTCGGGACCGGCCGCGACGAGACGGAGCCCTCCTCCGCCGCCGCCTCGGCCTCCCACGAGCCGGCGGCTCGGGAGGAGACCGCCGAACCGGACACGAACCGCCGGGAACGGCCGGAGGCAGCGGCCGCTTCCGCCACCCCGGCCGCCCGCACCCCCGCCTCACCGCACGGCGCCCGGGGCCCCCTGGCCGGACTGGCCGCCGTCCTCGGCGGCGCCCGCCGGACCGGCGGAGCCGGGCGGGGCAGCGGTGACGGGCGGGGCAGCGGTGACGGTGACGGAGACGGTGACGGCGCGCCGGGGCGGCCGAAGGCCCCCATGCTGGCCGCCGCCGGGATCACCGGGGTGGTCCTGATCGCCGTACCGCTGCTCGTCCTGGTCGGCAACGACGGGGACGAGCGGACCGAGGACCGCGCCACCGTGGCCGCCGACTCCCGGGAACTGGGCGACGGGCAGGGGGTGCAGCAGCAGCCGGACGTCTACGTCGCGGAGAGTCCGCAGGACGACACCCCGGCCGGCTCGTCGAAGGGCCGGAACCGGAACGCCGACGACGCCGGGCGCGGGAAGGATCAGCCGAAGGGGGAGGACGGCTCCGGCTCCGCCCCGGTCACGGCCACCGACGGCGACGCGGCCCGCCCGCAGGCCGCCGCCCGGCAGCCGGAGAAGGGGGAGAGGGAGGAGAGCCCGGTGAAGAAGACGGCCCAGAAGTCCGAGAAGCAGGCCACCGCCGCGGTCACCGTCGTCTCCGCCCGGATCGTCAGCGCCGACACCGGCAAGTGCCTCACCGCCACCACCCGGGGAGCCGGGGCGGAACTGGTCATCCAGCCCTGCGGAGCCTCGGAGGGCGCCCAGATCTGGTCCTTCCACGACGCCGACCGGACCCTGCGCGTCGGCGGGGACCTGTGCATGGGGCTGGACGGCGGGTCGGTGTCGAAGGGCACGGCGCTCCGGCTGCAGCGGTGCGACGGGTCGGCCGGACAGAAGTTCAAAATCAACGACGCCGAGGACCTGGTGTCGCTCAAGGCCGGCACCATGTGCGCCGACGTGTGGTGGGGCAAGGAGGCCAACGGCACGCCGGTCAAGCTGTGGCCCTGCACCGGCACCGCCAATCAGACCTGGCGGCGCGGCTGACACTCTTCCCCGGGCGTTCCCGCGCACCGCGCGCGAGCGCCCGGGGGCTGTCCCGGGACGGTCCGGGCCACGGCCGCGGGCAGTCCCTCGAACGACGGCAGCCCGATGCGCGAGAGCATCAGGGTCACCTCGGTGAACCGCTCTTGTTCGGCCGAGCACTCCGCGCACTGTCCGAGGTGCTCCGAGACCCCGGCGTCCGGTCTGCCGTACCGGTCCCCGGCGAGGGCATGGACGGCCAGTTCTTCCCTGGTCCGTTCGCAGTCCAGCATGTCTTCTCCTTCGGCCTGGGCTCCGCTGCCACGAGTGGGAACGTCCCTGCTACCGCGACGGTTCACCTCGTCACTCTCGGTTCGGGTCACCACCCGGTCATCGCGGTCCGTCATCGCGGTCGGTGTCGGCCGGAAAAATCCTCGCGCGGTGTGAACCGGTCCCCGGCCGGCACCGTTCCTGGGGTGAGTGCACCGGATTACCCCGGGGCAGTTTTCTCCGTGGCCGGCCCCTCCACCCCCCTGGAGGGACCGCCGCGGGGAGTGCCCGTGTCGCCGCCCCCCGGCGGCACGGGCTTTTCGCATGCCGGGATTCGGAAGGGATCGGGCCACGGAACAGTTCCGCACCGTCCGTACGGAAAAAATTTGCTTTTGACGGCCGGTGGACGGGCCGTGGCGGAACGTCACGCCCGACGCTTTGTCGCCAGGTGCAATTCACCCCGGCGTCCGGCGAATGCTCAGGTGAGCAATGGCCGGGTATTCCGCACCGCTCGGACGAGCACCCTTTCCCGAGGTGTGCCCGGAACATTTCTTGAGAAGCAGCGTGTACGCACTAGCATCTTTTACGATCTGGCTGCGGGCAGACCGGTCCACCGGACTCAGCAGTTCCCATGTGCTCGCGTACGTACTCAAGCGGTATTCGATTTTCACAGTGGGAGGCCTGCATGGACATGCAGCAGTCGTCGCGCGAGGCGACGTCCAACGGAATCAACGCCCTCGGCATGGCTCTTGACGGTATCTCCAACATCCGCAAGGACGTCGATGCCACCGGCGCGAAGCTGACCTCGGGATACGGGGGCGTCGACGGCAAAGGGTTCCAGGACCTGCTCGCGCAGTGGCAGGAACAGGCGGGAATCATCGCCAAGAACCTCGGGGAGATGCAGGTGGAGCTGATGAACACCATGAAGGAGCACGGGCAGGCGCAGACCATGGCCACCGACCTGGTCGGAGGCGCGAGCCAGCGGACGAAGACCGTCCTCGACGCCCTCTCCGGCTGACCCTTCCTCCCCCGGCCCCATGCCCCGGGACCCTGATCCGGACCCGGCCCCACGCCCGCATCGAAACGAGGACCGATGAGCGAGAACTACACGGACGGCATCATCCATGTGAGCTACCGCCACATGGACAACGCCGCCGACGACCTGGTCGAGCAGACCAAGGCGATGGGCAAGACCCTGCAGTCACTGGAGCTGGAGCTCAACGCGCTCCAGCAGACCTGGATAGGTGACGACGCCGACGTCTACCACGAGAAGAAGCGGCTCTGGGACGCCGCCTACGCGCGGATGGCCAAGCTCCTGACCGACAACGCCTTCCTGCTCACCGACATCTCCGGCCACTACCGCTACACCGCGGGCAACCTGGCCCAGCGGTGGTCCGACGTGCGGATCGGCCGCTGACGGCCCGACGGTTCGTCAGGGCGGGCGAGCCCAACAGGCCGGCCGGCGCGGACCCGTCCGCCGAGGAGATCACATGACCGACACCACACCGACCACGACGCTCGACGTCGAGTGGCTGAAGAAGTTCAGGAACGGCCCAGTGCAGGACTTCATCAGGGAGATCGACCGGATGGGCAAGGCGGACGGCTCCGTCCAGCCGATCGGGGACATCGCCTCGGGCGCCAAGACCTCGAGCACCATCGACACCACCAAGCCGCTGATCATCGGCCCGCTCGCCGGGGACGACTCGCTCAGCGGCGGAAAGCTCAACTCGGCCGTGCAGAGCACCGCCGACGCCCTCGCCGGGCTGCTGCGGCACCAGAAGGTCCTCTTCGGCGACATCGACGAGGCCATGGCCGACACCGTCAAGGAGCTCACCGCGGCCCAGCAGGACAGCCTCGCGAAGATGACCGGCGACAGCTTCCTGGAGGTGTGGGAGGACGTGGAGAGCGACCTGTCCTCGGGCAGCGGCACGGCCGGCGGCCGCGGCCTGGGCTCGTAGGCCGCCCCGGCACCCCACACCCCACGGAGAAGCGCCATGCCCGCACCCGCCGGCAAGACCAACGACGACTACTGGAAGAGAGCGGTCGACGCCCTCACCGGCTACACCCTGCCCGACCGGAAGACGTTGTTCGACGACATGAAGGGCAGCCACGACATACCGCTCATGTATGTGTGGGTGGACCGGAACATCAAGGTGCCGGGCACCGGGTACCTCCCCGGGTTCGCCAGTTCCGGCGGGTGGAAGAGGGAGGGCGCCGACTTCATCATCCCCTTCTACACCATGGCCAGGCACGGCGACGGGCTGGACCACAACAAGGCCCACGTCCACCTGATCGGTGCGCCCGTCGACGAAGGGGGCAGCACCCGCTACCCGGCCGGCGGCCAGTTCACGCGGTCCGGGAAGTGGGACAGCAAGCACCTCGAGAAGAGCGACGGCTCCCATTTCACCTGGGACAACAGCAAGTTCTCCCAGTACACCGTCGGATCCGCCCGGGCCCTGGCGGAGATCGCCGGCAAGGAGGGCAGCACCCGCGGCTTCTCGCACAGCGGACTGTCCGTGGACGACACCCTCGCCGTGCACCTGCCCTCCTTCACCGACGTGGCACTCTCCTTCGAGCGGGTCAACCGGTTCCTCATCAACCAGTCGAAGGTGCTCGCGGACTGGGAGAAGAAGGACATCGGCGAGGGAAGCGCCGAGTGGGCGGGCAGCGCGGCCGGCCTCTTCAAGCACCTGGTGCACAGACTGAACCGGAACTACGAGGGCTACGTCGACCAGCTCGCGCCGCCCGGCGAGGGCGGCAACGGCAACTCCCTCTCCTTGTCCGGCGGTCACGTGTTCACCACCTACCCGGGACGCACGCTGGTCGACACCGCCGACGCCTACCGCGACGCCGCCCGCCGGCTCAGCCAGGCGTGGTCCAAGTGGCACCACCTGATGGGCTCCCCCCACCGGTGGCTGGTGGACCACCTCTGGGACATCTACGCGCAGGTCCTCGACAACCAGATGGCGTTCGTCGACTTCGAGACCCGCGGGTTCACGTCGTACCCGGTGCGCACCGAGGCCTACAAGGGCTACGTCGAGATCGACGGCCGGCAGATGTGGCTCAGCGAGTGGGACGCCTGGCGGGCCATCGGCCAGCTGGCCGTCGACCGGTGGCAGAAGAGCGTCGACGACGCCCTCGGCGAGATCGCCAAGGAGGTGCTCCCCGCGCTGGACAGGACGCTCGCCGACGCCGTGGACGCCTTCCCCCAGCAGCTCACCGACCGGGACACCAGCTCCCTCGGCGACGTCTCGGTCAAGGAGGCGAACAAGAAGCTCCTCGATGAGCAGAAGAAGCGGCTCCAGGACCTGGGCGGGAACAACGAGCTCTCCGAGCAGGCGCTGGCACACCAGAAGAAGGTCCAGGAGGACTACGAGAAGGACCGCGAGGCGGCGAAGAAGGCCCAGGAGGATGCGCGCGCGCAGAACGAGAAGGACCGCGAGGAGGCCAAGAAGTACTCGGACGAGATCCGCAAGCAGAACGAGCAGGACGCCGCCGAGGCCAGAAAGGCCCAGGAGGATGCGCGCAAGCTCGGTGAGCAGGACCGGGCCGAGGCCAACGCATACGCGGAAGAGGCCCGCAAGCAGAACGAGCAGGACCGCGCCGCGGCCAACCTCTACGCCGAAGAGGCCCGTCGGCAGAGCGAGCAGGACCGTGCGGACGCCCAGGCGCTCATCCCCTCGCCTGCCGTTCTCGGCCCGGCGGCCGGCGGCCTGGCCGACGGCGACCGGAAGAAGGCCACGGAAGAGGCGCGCAGGCAGAGCGAGGAGGCTGCCGCCGCGGCCAGGGAGTACCGGGAACAGCTCCGGGAGGCGAACGACGACGACCTGGAGGCGGCCCGCGGCCTCCTCGGCGGCACCCGCGCGGCCGATCCGGATTCCGCCCTGTCCGATCTATCCGATCTGTCAGACCTATCCGCCGCGGACAACGCCCGGCTGGAGGCCGAGCACCGGCGCGAGACCCTTCAGGCGCAGCTCGCCCTGGACACCGCCGAACACCGGGCCGACCAGCAGGAGCAGGACGCCCGGGCGGACTACGAACAGGCCAGGGCCGACGCGCAGAGCAGCTACGAGCAGGCCCGGCAGGAAGCCGACCGGGCCCGCGCCGATGCCAGGGCCGCCTACGACAACGCCCTCGCCCGGGGCGAGGACCCGGCCCGGGCCAAGGAGGAGTACGACCGGGCCGTGGCCGAGGCCGGCCAGCGGCAGCAGGCGGCCAGGGCCGAGGCCGACCGTGACCTCACCCAGGCCCGGGAGCAGTACGACCGGGCGATGGACGACGCCGCGGCGGCCCGGCAGGAGGCACGGGAGGAGTACGAGAGCCGGATCGCCGGCATCGACGGCCGGCACGAGGAGCTGGGGCTGGACCGCCGTACCCCGCAGGAGATCGTCCGGGACAAGCTCAGCACCATGTCCGAGCCCTACACCGCCCCCCTCCCGGCAGGGGCCGGCACCGTCTACGCGCCGGGCCTCTTCGACACCGACGCCTTCACGTCCGCCGGTTACGGCCCCGACCTGCCCTCCGGCGATGTGCCGGCGGGCACCGCCGAAGCCATCCGGGCCGCCGCCGCTGCGGGGGACGACACCTACGGGGCGACCGTCGACGAGGCGTACGGCGCCCTCGGTCAGAACGCGTCGGCGGCGGCCGGCGCGACCGCCGCCGGGTCCGGACCGGGGTCGGGGTCGGGTGCCATGGCCCCGCCCATGTACCCACCGATGGGCGGCATGGGCGGCGGTATGGGAGGCGGCGGCCAGGACCAGAACGGGGCCGGACGGCAGCGCAACGTGCTCGACTCCCCCATCGTCCGCCGGCCCACCCGGGCGGGCCGGGCGGGAGACAGCCGGGAGAACGCCGTCCCGGCCGCCCGGCGGGTCGCCACCAGCGCCCAGGTCCCCTTCGCACCCCCGATGTCGGGCGGCAACGAGCGCGGACAGCAGACCAGCAGTGGCCGGGCCCGTACCGCGTGGACCGCCGAGGAGGAGCACGACGACGTATGGGGAACCGACGAGGGTGGCGCCCCGCAGGCGCTCGGCCGGTGAATGAGCGCGACACCGGAGGAGCCGTAAGAGCCGTAGGAGCCGGAGGAGCCCGGAATGCCTGAGGAACTGCCCATCGACGACCGGGTCAAGAAGGCCTGGGACGACCTGCACGCCGTCGAGACGGCTGTCCGGCAGGCCGAGGAGGAGCTGCAGCGGGCGACGGTCACCGCCGTGTCGGCCGACGGGAAGGTGGAGCTGACGGTCGGCGCCCAGGGCGAACTCACCGCGATCGAATTCCCGGGCAACGGTCACCGGACCATGACGGGCGCGGAACTGTCGGCGTCCGTGCTCGACGCCGCCCGTCGCGCCCGTGCCGGGATGGCCCGTCAGGTCATGGAGACGTTCGACCCGCTCGCCGGAATGCTGTCCGGCGGGCCGGGAGCGGAAGGCCTCACGGTCGACTGGAACAAGATCTTCGGCGGGGCTCTCGAGGGATGCGACGAGCCGGCTGAGTCAGCCGCGATGAGCAGGCTCCGGGACGAGATCGACGAGGACTGACCCCCTGTTGCCCCGCGCCACGCCGGCCGCGGGGGCAACAGGGCGCGGTCACCGAGTCACCGAGTCACCGGGTCAGCAGGACCGCGCCGAGCGCCAGCGCTCCGGGCACCGCCTGCGCCAGGAGGATGCGCCGGTTGGCGGTGAGACCGCCGTACACACCGGCGACGACCACACAGACGAGGAAGAAGACCTGAACCCGGAACCCGGTCGGGTCCCCGGCGATCAGTCCCCAGACCAGTCCCGCCGCCAGGAAACCGTTGTAGAGGCCCTGGTTGGCGGCCAGGGGCGCGGTGGCCCGGGCCAGGGACGCGTCGAAGCCGGAGAGTTCCCGTCCCGGCTTCCTCTCCCACAGGAACATCTCCAGCACCAGGAAGTAGACGTGCAGCACGGCCACCAGGCCGGTCAGCACGTTCGCGGTCGTCTCCATCGGTGGGTGCCTTCCTCGGACTCGGTGGACGGAGTCGCGTGCGGCCCCCGGCCGCTTCCTTCGGAGGCCGCACGCGACGTCTTTCGGGCTCCCGGCGGCCGGGGCTAGTGGAACTTGAAGCTGGTCAGGTGGTCGTTGTGGATGGGCAGGGCCGCGGTGCTGCCCCCGGGCTCGTAGCAGCCCATGTCATACCCGTAGTTCTCGTGCCGGTACATGCAGACGGTCCGGTTGCTCCGGTTCCAGACCGACGTCGTACGGTCGTTCATGTAGCTGCCGACGTTGGGCGTGTCACGGTCGCTCGAGAAGAAGCGGCCTTCGTAGCTGCTGTGCTGCCAGATGCAGAAGTGCCCGACGGGACACTCGCTGTAGTGGGCCTGTGCCGCGGGGGCGTTGAGCGCCGTCAGCGCGCCGGCCAGCACGGTCGCGGACAACAGGACGCGGCGGAGCCGTGAACCTTTCACAGGGGTTCCTCTGGGTGCTCGGGCACCGGCGGGACAGCCGGCACTCGGTGGGTGGTGCGCGTCCCGGGCCCGCGCGCCGGGGCGGGAGGGCCCTCGGCCACGGCGCACGGTGAACCGGGTCCGAGACGCGTCGGATCAGTGGATCTGCAGGGCGTACAGGGGGGAGTTGAGGTTCTCGATGTCGCGGATCGAGGACCACTTCTCCATGACCCTGATCTCGTTGCCCAGCCAGACGTGGATCCGGTTGTTGCCGGACGTGATGCGCTCGACGTCGGCGAGACCGGTGAGGATGGTGCCCGCGTTGGCGAAGCACTTGGTGTTGGCGCCGCCGTTGTACCAGACCTTGACGAAGTCCGTCCGGTCGCCGCAGTCGGTCTGGTTGATCGCGGCCGCCGGGGAGGCGGGCAGCAGGAGCGTCATCGCGGCCGCCGCGGCCGCCGCGAGGGAGAGGCGCTGGGTGGAACGCTTCACGAAAGAATTTCCTTCTGTCGGTGAGATGCGGTGCCGGCAGAGCGGCACGGTTCTTGCCGGGGAGGAGAGCGGGAGGCGCAGCGTGCCAACGCCGTCACCGCTCCGGCCGGCCGGACGCCTGTGCGTCCCAACCGGCCTACGAGGAAAGGCAGTCACCGGTTCACCGTGCGGGGAAACCGGATGCGCGGTGCTGAATCCTCCAGGGTGAGGGAGCGGCAGCCCCGGCGGTGCGTGGGGCGGGCCGGTACGGCCGGGCTGGAGGGTGGGAAGCGGCGGACGGGCTCTCCCCCCAGCCGGTCAGAGCCCGAACGCTCGGTCCCGCCGCTCAGGAAGTCGTCGGCGGCCAGGGTCCGGACCGTGTTCTCCTCGGCCGGGTCCGCATCGGCGTCGATGCGCGGGAAGACGAGGACGGCGGCGCGGCGGCCGGCGGCCGGCTGATTCCGCTGCGCCGGGACGAGGCGGACGACCGGCGAATCTGGAGCAGCCGCGCCTCCAGCGACCGCACCCATGGCACGTACGTGAAGTACTTGACGTACGTGACGGATGAGTGCACGCTGGAGAGGTCGGGACGAACAAGGAGGCAGGTCATGGCCGCGGTCCACTACGAGAGCTACACCCAGGCCCGCACCCACCTGAAGGACCTCCTCGACGCGGCCGACGAGGGACGGGTGGCGACCGTACGCCGTGACTCCAGGCTCTCGGCGGTCGTGGACGTGGAGCGACTGCGCCAGTATCTGTCACTGGTGTGCCCCTCGAAGGCGGAGGTGGTCGCCGAGGCGGGCGGCTGGTCCGTCTTTCTGTCAGGCCTGCCGCTGGCCGCCGACGGGGCTACCTTCGACGAGGCCATAGGGGAGATGGTCCAGGTCCTTCGCGAGTATGCCGAGGACTGGCAGGACAGGCTGCGGACCGCACCCAACCACGCGGACAACTGGGGCCTGGTGCAGCTGATCGCTCTCAGCGACGACGGACAGCTGCGCGACTGGCTGGTGGGTGCTCCACGGTGACCTGGCCCCAGCCCGACCGTGAGAACCATGACCGTTTCTGCCGTGCCGAGAAGTGGGAACGCGTCCGGGACGCACGCGGGCGCACCGGCACCCATCACGTGACCTACGAACTCACCCTGCACGACGGCCGGATCCTGCGCACCAGAATCTCGCACCCGGTGGACCGCACCGCGTACGGCGCCGCGATGTGGCGACACATCCTGCGGGACCAACTGGACGTATGCGAGGACGATTTCTGGGCGTGCGTACAGCAGGGCGAGCTGCCTGACCGAGGTGCCCCCGAGCCGCCCAGCGAGGCCCTTCCCGCCGACTTGGTGCATCTACTCATCCACCGTGTGGGCGTTGGCGAGGACACGGTGGCGGGGATGACCAAGGACGAAGCGGTCGCGAGACTCCAGAAGTACTGGACGGACGGGAGCTGAGCCCTCACCCTCGACACGAATGGCGGGCCTCAACACCTGGGACGCACAGGGTAGGGCGAGTTCCCCGGGACGTCCGACGGCTTCGTCAGCGGTCAGCCTCGGGCTCCGAGCGGGCCGGCCGGACCGGGATCACTTATCCGTGCAGCAGCCCCGACAACTACGCCGCCGCACTGCCCCGATTGCCACTGGCCGGCATGCGTAGGGTGTGGTCGCCGAAGTCCGCGACCAGATCCAGCCTCCCACCGAGCGCCTCCACAAAGCGGGCGATAACGTCCAAGGTGGCGCCCTCACCATGTTCGATCTGGGAGATCCGGGCGATACTGACCCCCATCCGCGTCGCTACGTCCCGCTGGGCCAACCCTGACTGCTTGCGTGCCTCGGCGAGCTGGTGGCCCCGCGCCTCGGCGAGAAGCCGGCGCGACCCTGCCTCCACCTCGGCGGGCTCCGCACCGGCCGCGTACAGCTCCTGCTCCAGGACCTCCCAGTCCTGCCTGCCCCGACTGCGGGCACATCGCCAAGGAGAACCGCGCCACCCAGGCAAAGTTCGAGTGCACCACGTGCGGCTTCCTCGCGAACGCCAACGACGTAGGCTCGCTCAACGTGCTCAGCAGGGCCGGGCTGGTCCTCTGCGACGGTGCTTGGCCACCGACGCAGGAAGCCCGCCGCTTCGGCGGTGGGTGGAGTCACCTCCGCAAGAGTGTCTCGCGCCCCGAGGGCCGCGGGAGCACGGCGCGCAGGGGCATTGCAGTCGGTGTCATTGCCCGTCCCTGCTAATCTCCGCCGTGACGTGCGGGAATCGGACGACGGTGTCCTCACCGTTCCCCACACCGGCACCGCCGCACTACTCGGGCGGGCGGCTCACCCGCGACAGGGGTCGCGGAAGCCGCACAGGTGACCGGACGGTACGGCATCAGGCGTTCACCACAGTGGGTCATCGGGCCGTCCGCGCAGGGGGTACGGGGGTGTACGCGCGTCGAGTGACGCCGTTGAACGGCACGCCGGGGGGAACGGTGACGGCTGTGGGACATGAGCTCGACTTCGGGATGCTGGGTCCGCTGGTGGTGCGGCGGGCGGGCGTGGTGCTGGACCCCGGCCGGCGCAAGCAGCGGCAGCTGCTGATCCGGTTGCTGCTCGCCGACGGACGGGCGGTCGCCGGCGAGACGCTGTGCGAGGAGCTGTGGCCACCGCGGCAGGGCGGGAATCCGGGCGGGGCGACCGCCTCCCTCTACGCCCACGTCAGCAAGATCCGCGCCGTCCTGGAACCCCGGTACCGGCAGCGGGACTTCGAGATACTGGTCACCGAACCCACCGGCTACGCCCTGCGCGTCCCGCCCGGGAGCCGGGACACCGTGCGCTTCGAGCGCGCCGTGGCCGAAGCGCACCGGCTGCTCGGGCAGGGCCCGGCCGAGGGGGCCCTGCGCGAGGCCGAGCGGGCCCTGGGCATGTGGCGGGGTGCCGCGCTCGCCGACGCCGCGGACCAGCTGTTCGCCGCCGACGAGGCCGCGCGGCTGGACGAACTGCGGCAGACCGCCCGGGAGATACGCACCACCGCGCTGCTGCTGGACGGGCGGGTTCCGGAGGCCGTGGCGGCGGCGCAGGAGCTGACCGTACTGCACCCGCTCCGGGAGAGCGGCTGGGCCCTGCTGCTGCGCGCGCTGTACCTGGCGGGCCGTCACCCCGAGGCGCTGCAGCGCTATACGGAGCTGCGGCGGCACCTCGCCGACCAGCTGGGCCTCGGTCCCGGCCCCGAGCTGCGCGCCCTGCACGACGGCATCCTCCGCCACGAGCTGCCGCCGCTGATCACGGCCGACGGGGTGAAGGGGGCGGGCCCGGCTCCCGCCCCCGGCCCCGGCGGCGGGAGCAGCGGCGGAAACGGCGGTGAGACCAGCGGCGGAGGCGGTGGGAACAGCCGCGGAACCAACGGCGGAAGCGGCGGCGAGTACGCCGGTGGGACCGGTGACGGAACCGGCACCGGTGACGTGGGCGGGCTGGACGCTCCCGGGGCGCCCGCGGAGGAGGAGCGGGCCACGCCCGTCACCGCCGCCGATGCCGGCGGTGCCGCCGGTGTTCCCGGTGCGAGCGCCGACCCGGCCGACGGCGGTGTGCCGGGCGAGCCGCCGGTACTGGCCCGGCCCGCCCAACTGCCGAACGATCTCGGGGTGTTCGCCGGCCGGACGACCGAGGGCGCCTGGCTCTCCGCCCTGAGCGACGAGTCGGAGCCGGGGCCGGTCCCGGCCGCCGGTTCCGTCGTCGTCATCGGCGGCGCCCCCGGCATCGGCAAGACGACCTTCGCCGTCCACCACGCCCACCGGATCGCCCCCGCCTTTCCCGACGGGCAGCTCTTCGTCGACCTGTGCGGCTTCCACCCGCACGCGCCCGCCGTGGCACCCGGTGACGCGCTGTACGGCTTCCTCACCGCGCTCGGAGTCCCCGCCCCGGGCATCCCCGAGGACACCGCCGACCGCACCGCGCTGCTGCGCAGTCTGCTGGCCGGCCGGCGGGTCCTCGTCGTCCTGGACAACGCCCGCGACGAGGAACAGGTCCGCCCGCTGCTGCCCGCGGGGGACGGCTGTCTC
This sequence comes from Streptomyces sp. NPDC086080, assembly GCF_044540255.1. Taxonomy (NCBI): domain Bacteria; kingdom Bacillati; phylum Actinomycetota; class Actinomycetes; order Kitasatosporales; family Streptomycetaceae; genus Streptomyces; species Streptomyces sp. NPDC086080. The sequence goes on along the minus strand of NZ_JBITRU010000054.1, from coordinate 14,505 downwards.
ACCCTCGTCACCAGCCGCAACCAGCTCACCGGCCTGATCGCGACGGACGGGGCCCGCCCGCTGCCGCTTCCGCTGCCCTCCCACCCCGAGGCCCACGAGACGCTGGCGCGGCGGCTCGGCGAGGAGCGGCTGGCCGCCGAGCCCGCGGCCGCGGCCGACATCATCCAGCTGTGCGGGCGGCTGCCCCTGGCCCTCGCCGTGGTCGCCGCCCGCACCGAGCTCGAACCCGCCTTCCCCCTGCACACCGTCGCCGACGAGCTGCGGCAGTCCCACGGCAGCCTGGACGCGTTCACCGGATTCGACACCACCACCGACGTCCGGGCCGTGTTCTCCTGGTCCTACGGGGCCCTGGACGAGCCCGCCGCCCGCCTCTTCCGGCTCCTCGCCCTCCACCCCGGCCCCGAGATCACCGCCCCGGCGGCCGCCGGCCTCGCCGGGCTCCCCCTCCCCGAGACCCGCCGCCTGCTCGGCGTGCTGACCCGGGCCTGCCTCGTCGGCCAGCCGCTGCCCGGCCGGTTCACCCTCCACGACCTCCTGCGCGGCTACGCCACCGAACTCACCCACGCCCACGACGGCGCCGACGAGCGCCGGCGGGCCACGCTCCGGGTCCTGGACCACTACATGTTCACGGCGCACGCGGCCGGCCGGCTGTTCGAGCACGAGACGGTGTCGGAACTCGACATCGGCTCCCCGTACCCGGGCGTCGTCCCGGAGGACCTCGCCGGCGTCGAACAGGCCGGCCGCTGGTTCACCGCCGAGCGCCGGGTGCTGAACGGCCTGCTGCGCACCGCGGTGCACCAGGGATCGGACCGCCACATCTCCGGACTGGCCTGGCTGCTGACGGGATTCGCGGACCGTCAGGAGTTCTGGCCGGAGGCGATCGCCGCCCTGACCCCCGCCCTGGAAGCGGCCCGGCGCCGGGGCGACCGCCGGGAAGAGGGACGCTGTCTGCGGTTCCTCGGCCACTTCCACGGCCGTCTGGAGCGTTTCGAACAGTCCCTGGAGGATCTGGAACTCTCCGCGCAGATCTTCGCGGATCTGGGCGCGCGCGCCGAACAGGCGCGCGTCCTGCACGACGTGGCGTTCACGCGCTACGAGGCCGGCGACATCCGGGAGGCCCTGGCGCCGGCCGAGCGGGCCCTCGTGATGGCCCGGGAGGCGGGGGACGACAGGTGTACGGGCCAGTGCCTCAACGGACTCGCCTGGCTGCACTGCTGCCTGAAGCAGCCCGGGCCGGCGGTGGCGTACGGCGAGGAGGCCGTCGCCGTGTTCGAACGCCTGGAGCTGCCGTTGTGGGTGGGCATCTCCCTGGACAGCCTGGGCTGCGCCCTGCATCTGCTCGGCCGGTACGAGGAGGCGGTGCGCACCTACCGGCGGGCGCTGGGGATCTTCGAGAAGCTGGGGAACCACAGGGACTTCACCGGCTCGCTGATGCGGCTGGGCGACACCCGTCTGGCCATGGGCGACCGGGAGGCGGCGGGCGCGGACTGGGTGCGTGCCCTCGGCATCGCGGAATCGCACGCGCTGCCCACGAGTGCCCGGGAGGTACGGGAGCGGCTCACCGCCCTGGACTCCTGAGCGGACACCGCCGGAGGGCCGCTCACGCGTGGCCGTGCGTCAGGTCCGTTGGACATGCCCGTGGAACGTGTCCGTTGAACGTGTCCATATGCAGAAACGTACCGCCTGGTAAGCGGCGCCACGGCGGCCCCACGGGTTACGGTGCGCGCCGTCCGGCGGTCTGCACGGACGGGACGGACGGGACGGACGGGACGGACGCGGGAAGGAGTACGGGCGGACATGGCAGGGCTGGACGGCACCCGGGACGAACCGTCCGCCGTCCCGGTCACGGCCGGGGAGCGCGGGCTGCGGGTCGCGGTACTGGGACCGCTGGTCGTACGGCGCGACGGCGTGCCCGTGGATCCGGGACGGCGCGGACAGCGGCTGCTACTGATCCGACTGCTGCTCGCCGACGGTCACGCGGTGGCCCCGGAGACCCTCTGCGAGGACCTGTGGCGGGGGCGGCCCCCGGCCGCGGCGATGCCGTCCCTGTACGCGCAGGTCAGCAGAGTGCGCGGGGTACTGGAACAACGGCGGCGCGGATCGCGGGACTTCGAGGTCCTGGTGACCGAACCGGCCGGCTACGCCCTGCGGATACCGCCCGGGGCCCGGGACACGGTGTGCTTCACCGAGGCGCTCACCCGGGCCCGCCGGGACCTCGCGGCCTCCCGGGCCGCCGACGCGCTGCGCGGTGTCGAGGAGGCCCTGGGCATGTGGCGCGGGGCCGCCCTGGCCGACGCAGTCGGCCATCCGTTCGCCCGGCCGGAGGCCGCCCGCCTGGAGGACCTGCGACTCGGCGCCGCCGAACTGCGCGCCGCCGCGCTGCTGCTGACCGGCCAGCTGCCACGGGCGGTGACCGCGGCCGAACGGCTGACCGGCCGGCACCCGCTGCGCGAGACCGGCTGGGCCCTGCTCCTGCGCGCCCTGTATCTGGCGGGCCGTGGCCCCGAAGCGCTGCGGCGGTACGAGGAGGTACGCCGGCACCTCGCCGACGCCCTCGGTCTCGACCCCGGTCCCGAACTGCGCGCCCTGCACGACGGCATCCTCCGCAACGACCTGCCACCCCTCACCCCACCCGACTCACCCCCGGCGGGCGACAGCACCCCGCAACCGTCCCTGCCACCCACCACGCAGAGCGCACAGCACACGGAACGGCCGACGCTCGCCGGCCTACCGGCCCCTCGGGAAGGCCGTCCCGCGCCGCTGTGCCGGCCCGCGCAACTGCCCGACGACCTGAAGGTGTTCGCCGGCCGGGAGACCGAGTCCGCCTGGCTCTCCGCCCCCGGGCTGCCGCCGGACCGTGACGGGCCGGGCGCGGCGCGCGTGGTGCTCATCGGCGGTTCCGCCGGGGTGGGCAAGACGGCCTTCGCGGTCCACCACGCCCACCAGGTCGCCCGCCACTTCCCCGACGGACGGCTCTTCGTCGACCTGTGCGGCTTCCACCCGCACACGCCCCCGCTGGATCCCGCCGCCGTCCTGCACGGCTTCCTCACCGCGCTGGGCGTCCCCGCGCAGCGCGTCCCCGAGGACACCGCCGCCCGCACCGCCCTGTTCCGCAGCACGCTGGCCGGGCGGCGCGTCCTGGTCGTCCTGGACAACGCCCGCGACGAGGAACAGGTCCGGCCGCTGCTGCCGAACGGGCCCGGCTGCCTGACCCTGGTCACCAGCCGCAGCAGGCTCACCGGACTCGTCGCGGGTGAGGGTGCCCGCCCCCTGCCCCTCGCCCTGCCCCCGGAATCGGAGGCGTACGAGATCCTGGCCCGCCGCCTCGGTCCCGCGCGCCTGCGTGCCGAACCGGAGGCTGCGGCCGCCATCGTCCGGCTGTGCGGACGCCTGCCGCTGGCCCTGGCCGTCATCGCCGCCCGCGCGGTCCTCAACCCGACCTTCCCGCTGAGCGCCGTCGCCGACGAACTGCGCGAGACCGGCGGCCGCCTCGACGCCCTCACCACCCTCGACGCCGGCACCGATCCGCGCACCGTGTTCTCCTGGTCCTACCGGGCCCTGGACGAGCCCGCCACCCGCCTCTTCCGGCTCCTCGCCCTCCACCCGGGGCCCGACATCACCGTCCCCGCCGCCGCCAGTCTCGCCGCGCTCCCCGTGGCCCGGGCCCGCCGCCTGCTCACCGAGCTCGCCCAGGTCCGTCTCGTCGAGCAGCCCGCGCCCGGCCGCTACGCCCTGCACGACCTGCTCCGCGAGTACGCCGCCGGGCTCATCCACGAGGCGGACACCGGTGCCGAACGCGACGCCGCCACCGCACGCGTCCTGGACCACTACGCCTTCACCGGCCACGCCGGCAACCGCCTGCTGAATCACGAACCCAGACCGGTGGATCCCGGCCCCCCCACCCCCGGCACCGTTCCCGAACGGCCCCGGGACCCGGGAGAGGTGGCGCGCTGGTTCACCGCCGAACAGCTCGTGCTGACCCGCGTGTTCCAGACGGCCGTCGCCCGCCGCCTGGACCGCCACGTCATCACCCTGGGCCGTGTCCTCAAGGAGCACCTGAACCGCCACGAACGCTGGTCCGAGGGCGTCGAGGTGCTCACCTCCGCCCTGGCGGCGGCCCGCCGGCTGGGGGACCGCGACGAGCAGGGGCGCTGTCTGCGGATGCTCGGCGTGATGCACGGTGAGATGGGCCACGGGGACGAGGCCGTGATCCACCTGGACCGTGCCGCCGCGCTCTTCGACGACGCCCCCGGTGGCCTGGACACCCTGATCGAGCGGGTCCGCACCCAGTACGCAGCCTCGTACGTGCTCGGCCTGCTCGGCCGCGACGCGGAGGCCCTGGAACGGGCGGAACGCGCGCTGGAACTGGCCCGCGGGACGGGGGACCCCCTGTGGATGTCCGACCCCCTGACCGCGGTGGCGAAGTTCCACACGCTGCTGGGCCGGCCCGAGCAGGGCATCGCCTACAGCGAGGAGGCCATCTCCGTGTTCCAGGGCCTGAACGCGCCGTGGCGTGAGGCGATGTGCTGGAACAACCTGGGCCGCGCCTACGGCGCCGTCGGCCGGCACCGTCAGGCGCTGGCCTCCCACCGCCGGGCCCTGACGGTGTTCGAGGAAGGCCACGACCGCAAGCACGTGATCAGGTCGCTGACGTGCATCGGCGACACCCACCTCGCGATGGGCGACCGGTCCGCCGCCCGGGCGGCCTGGACCCGGGCCCTGGAGGGCGCCGACGGCCCGGAGAAGGACACCTTCGAGGGCCTGAAGGACGTACGGGCCCGGCTCACCGCCCTGGACACGGAAGCAGCCGGCGCGGCCCACGTGTGATCCCGGCCCGGCCATGACCAGCGGCGGGCGGCGTGGCCCGCCGGCCCCTACGCCGCCGTACCGACCGGCGTGGCGGCCCGACCGAAAGGCCCGATTCACCCCCACTTCGCCATAATGCCCACTACGGGTGGGCCCTTCGCCCGCCGCACGGCAGGTCAGACGACGTACGTCCGGAAGGCAGTCACTCATGTGCACACGGGCACTTTGGGCCGATGCGGGCGGGGCCGTCCTTGCCGGGCGCAACATGGACTGGATGGAGGAGACGGGGACGAACCTCTGGGCGTTCCCGCGCGGCATGGCCCGCGACGACGGGCTCGACGGGACGCTGACCTGGACCTCCGCGTACGGCAGCCTGGTCGCCGGCGCGCACGATCTGATGACCGTCGACGGGTTCAACGAAGCCGGCCTCGCGGCCCATCAGCTGTTCCTCCCGGAGTCCGACTACGGCGAGCGGGACACGAGCCGCCCGGCGCTGAGCGTGGCGGTCTGGATGCAGTACGTCCTCGACACCTTCGCGACCGTCGCCGACGCGGCCGCCTGGATCGAGAGTTACCGGCTCCAGATCGTCGCGCAGCGCGACCCGTCGAGCGGCAAGCCGGTGACCCTGCACCTGGCGTTGGACGACCGGTCGGGCGACTCGGCGATCGTCGAGTACCTGGACGGGACACCGCGCGTCCACCACGACCGGGCCTACACGGTGGTCACCAACTCGCCCCCGTTCGACGAACAGCTCGCCCGCCTGCGCACCGTCGAGGGCCTGGGCGGCAGTGAGCCCCTGCCGGGCGGCACCGACCCCGCGGACCGTTTCGCGCGCGCGGCGTACTACCTGACCAGGCTCCCGCGGCCCGGCAGCACCACCGAGGCGGTCGCCTCCCTGCTGAGCGTGATGCGCAACGCCGCCCAGCCGTACCGCATCGCCGACCCCGACAAGCCCTACGCCTCACAGACCGTGTGGCGCACCGTCGCGGACCTGACCGACGGCATCTACGTCTACGAGTCCACGTCACGGCCCAACATCGTCTGGGCCCGCATGTCCGGCCTCGACCTCTCCGACGGCGCACCCGCGCTGAAGCTCGACCTGGCCCACGACACCGGTCTCACGGGCGGACTCGTCGGAGACGTCACCGACCGCTTCACCCCGGCCCCACCGATGCGCTTCCTGCCGGCGAGGTAGTTCCGCCAAGGGGACAGGGCAACCCGCCTCCGGCCAGGAAGACGGCACGCGGCGGCACTTCGGGCACGGACCACCCCGCCGCGCGGCACGGCCCCACACCCGAGGCCGCAGCGGTCCCCCTGGGCGGACGGCACGAACACCGGCACCACCGGGCCACGGCATGGACCGAGCCCGGCACCGGCACGAGCCCGGCTCCGCGGCGCTTCCCGGCCGTCTGCGGCAGGCGGCCGGGAAGCGCCCGCCACTCGGCCCGGAACCTGGACCGCCCCCGGCCCGACGGGCGGAGCGACGCGCCGGCCCGGTCACACCTCCGTTCCACCCTCCACCCGAAGACCCGGATACGTGAGGCACGTCACATCCGTATACCCCCCGGGGCATAAACCGGATCCTGTTACGGTTGAGCTCAGGCATACCCCCCCCGGGTATCACGCAGCCTATGTGAGCAGGAGTTCCCCCCGCATGGTTCCCGAGATCGACCAGCAGCGGTTCGCCGAGGTGCACGCGGCAGGCGCCCTCGTCGTCGACGTCCGCAACGGTGGCGAGTACCGCGCCGGCCACGTCCCCGGCGCCCGGTCCGCACCGCTCCCCAATCTGTCCCTGGCCCTCGCCGGACTGCCCAAGGACCGGCCGGTCTACGTGATCTGCCAGAGCGGCGGCCGCAGCGCACAGGCGACCTCGCTGCTCCGTGACCTGGGATACGACGCCCACAGCGTCGGCGGCGGCACCGGCGCCTGGATCGACGCCGGGCGCCCCGCCGCCACCGGCGACGCGCCCGGTGCCCCCACCGCCTCCACCGCCCCCGCACTCTCCGAGGAGACGCGATGATCACCGTTCTGCCCGTCGAGACCCCCGGCCTGGGGGACCGCACCTATCTCGCCCACGACGGTTCCGTGGCCCTGGTGGTCGACCCCCAGCGCGACTACGACCGCGTCACCGCGCTGGCCGACGCCGCCGGAGTGCGGATCACCCACGTGTTCGAGACACACATCCACAACGACTACGTCACCGGCGGCCTGGCCCTGGCCCGCGAGGTGGGCGCGCAGTACCTGGTGAACGCCGACGATGAGGTCTCCTACGAGCGGACCCCGGCACACGACGGTCAGGTCATCGAGGTCGGCGACACCATGCGGGTGCGGGTGATCCACACCCCGGGCCACACCCACACCCACCTGTCCTACGCGCTGGAGGCCGGCGGGGAGCATGTCGCGGTGTTCACCGGCGGCTCCCTGCTCTACGGCTCCACCGGGCGTCCCGACCTGCTGGGCCCTGACCACACCGACACCCTGGTGCGGGCCCAGTGGCGCTCGGCACGCCGGCTGGCGCAGGAGCTGCCGGACGAGACCGCCGTCTACCCCACCCACGGCTTCGGCTCCTTCTGCTCCGCGACCCAGGCCGCCGGGCTGGCCAGCACCATCGGCGAGGAGAAGCGCACCAACACCGCGCTGACCGCCGACGAGGAGGCCTACGTCGAGCAGCTGCTCGCGGGCCTGGACGCCTACCCGGCCTACTACGCCCACATGGGCCCGGCCAACTCGGACGGACCCGGCGCGCCGGACCTGTCCGCGCCGTCCGTGGCGGACCCGGCCGAGCTGCGGCGCCGGATCGACGCCGGCGAGTGGGTGGTGGACCTGCGCGACCGCACCGCCTTCGCCGCCGGACACCTGGCCGGCAGCCTCAACTTCGGACTGGACGGCCAGTTCGTCACCTACCTGGGCTGGCTGATCCCGTGGGGCACCCCGGTCACCCTGCTCGGCGAGACCGCCGGGGACGTGGCCGAGGCCCAGCGCGAGCTGGTCCGCATCGGCATCGACCGCCCGGCCGCCATGGCCACCGGCGGCCCGGAGGACTGGGCCGGCGGCGAGCCCCTGGCCGCCTACCGGCAGGCCACGTTCGCCGGTCTCGAGGCCGCCTGGGCCGGCGCCGACGACCTCGTCGTCCTGGACGTGCGCCGCAACCAGGAACGCGACGAGGCGTACATCCCCGGCTCGGTGCACATCCCCGTCCACGAGGTGCCGGGCCGCCTCGGGGAGATCCCCGAGGGCCGCGTCTGGGTGCACTGCGCCGGCGGATACCGCGCCGGAGTCGTCGCCGCACTGCTCCACGCCCGTGGCCGTGACGTCGTCGCCGTCGACGACAGCTTCGACAACGCCGTCGACCTGGGGCTGTGCGCCCTGCCCTCCCGGAACCCCGAAACCTCCGAGAACCCCGAAACCTCCGGCAACCGACAGGAGATCAACGCGTGACCGCCCCCACCCCCCGCAGCCTGACCATCGACGAACTGCGCGCCCGGCTCGACTCGGCCAACCCGCCGCGTCTGCTCGACGTCCGTTCTCCCGCCGAGTTCGAGGGCGCGCACATCCCCGGCGCGTACAACGTCCCGCTGGACACCCTGCGCGAGCACCGCGAGGAGCTGACCAGGCACCTGGACACCGACGTGGTGCTGGTGTGCCGCTCCGGCCAGCGCGCCGGCCAGGCCGAACGCGCCCTCGCCGAGGCCGGGCTGCCCGGTCTGGCGGTCCTGTCGGGCGGCATGACCACCTGGGAGAAGTCCGGCGCCCCGACCAACTACGGCCAGGAGCGCTGGGACATGGAGCGCCAGGTCCGCCTGGTCGCCGGCTCCCTGGTGCTGGTCGGCGCCGTCGGCAGCTTCCTGGTCCCCGGACTGCAGGCGCTGTCCGCGTTCGTCGGTGGCGGACTGGCCTTCGCCGCCCTCAGCAACACCTGTGCCATGGGCGTGATGCTGTCGAAGATGCCGTGGAACCGCACATCGTCCTTCGACCCGCGCAAGGCCGTCGCCCAGCTCGCCACCACGGGCAGGTGACCGTCATGACGCTGACGCTCGTCCTGGTCCTCGCGCTGCTGGTGGGCCTCTCCCTCGGCCTGCTCGGGGGAGGCGGCTCGATCCTGACCGTGCCGCTGCTGGTCTACGTCGCGGGCATGGACGCCAAGGAGGCCATCGCCACCTCTTTGTTCGTCGTCGGCGTCACCTCCGCCGTGGGCATGATCAACCATGCCCGCGGCGGGCGGGTCCGCTGGCGCACCGGCGTCATGTTCGGAGCGGCCGGTATGGCCGGCGCCTATACCGGCGGGCTCCTCGGCGGCCACATCCCCGACGCGGTGCTGCTGGTCGCCTTCGCGGTCATGATGATCGTCACCGCCGCCGCCATGCTCCGGGGCCGCAAGAACGTCGACCCCGACCGGGCCCACAAGCAGCTCCCGGTGGGACGGGTCCTGCTGGACGGCGCGGCCGTCGGCCTGGCCACCGGCCTGGTCGGCGCGGGCGGCGGCTTCCTCGTGGTCCCCGCCCTGGCCCTGCTGGGCGGCCTGTCCATGCCGGTCGCCGTCGGCACCTCACTGCTGGTCATCGCGATGAAGTCCGCGGCCGGTTTCGCCGGCTACCTCTCGACCGTCCAGATCAACTGGGGCCTGACCCTGGCCGTCACCGGGTTCGCTGTCGTCGGCAGCTTCGCCGGAGCCCGGCTGGCCGGACGCGTCCCCGCCCACGTCCTCTCCCGGCTCTTCGCCTGGTTCGTGCTGGCCATGGGCACCTTCGTCCTGCTCCAGCAGGCTCCCGCCCACATTGCCGTCCCGATCCTCGCGGCCCTCGCCGCGCTGGGCGCCGGTGCGGGCGTCTGCTACGGCTTCGTCGCCCGCTGCCCGCTGCGACGCGCCGTGCACCGGGCCTAGGACCCGGCCCCCACGCCCCCGCTCCGGCCCACCGCTGCCCCGGCGCACCGTCCCTCGGCGCGGCAGGGCAGCGGCATCCCGGGGACACCCGTACCTTGTCCCCGCGTGGCGGACGGCACCGGAGCGCCGGGGGAATGTCCCGACCCATCCCCGCGTTCTTTACCCCAGGGGGTATAAGAAGCGATACTCCGGTCCCATCGGAAGGAAACCGTCCATGAGCACCGTCGACCTCACCGCAGCCGACTTCGAGAACACCGTCACCGGCAACGACATCGTCCTCGTCGACTTCTGGGCCTCCTGGTGCGGACCGTGCCGGATGTTCGCCCCGGTCTACGAGAAGGCCTCCCAGGCCCACCCCGACATCGTCTTCGGCAAGGTCGACACGGAGGCCGAGCAGTCCCTCGCCGCCGCGGCGAACATCACCTCGATCCCCACCCTGATGGCCTTCCGTGAGGGCGTCCTGGTCTTCTCCCAGCCCGGCGCGCTGCCGCCGCAGGCCCTGGACCAGCTGATCACCGGCGTCCGCGAGCTCGACATGGACCAGGTGCGCGCCTCCCTCGCCGCCCCCAGTCCCGGCCGGTGACCCCAGCCGGTCCCCGAACCGTCCGCAGAGAGGAACACCCCATGGTCCAGCTCCCCACCGACCAGGTGCGGTCGGCCACCAACCGGCTCAAGCGCGCCCAGGGCCAGCTCGCCGGCGTTGTGCGCATGCTGGAGGAAGGACGCGACTGCGAGGACGTCGTCACCCAGCTCGCCGCGGTCAACCGCGCGCTGGACCGGGCCGGCTTCGCCATCGTGGCCGCCGGCCTCAGGGAATGCCTGACCCAGGAGGGCGGCGCCGACAGCCTGGACACCCAGAAGATGGAGAAGCTCTTCCTGTCCCTCTCCTGAATGCTCTGCCTGCCACCCGGCTCCGGGGCCGGGCGGCGGACAGAGCGTTCAGCACGGTTCTCCGTCGCGAAGGTCTCAGGCCGGCGAAGGTCTCAGGCCAGCGACAGGAACAGCTTCTCCAGTCGCGCCCGCATCTGGTCCCGGTCCCCGGCCGCCTGGGCACCCTCGGCCATGCACTGCTGCAGCCCCGTCGCGATGATCGCGAAACCGGCCCGGTCCAGCGCCCGGGAGACCGCCGCGAGCTGCGTGATCACGTCCTCGCAGTCCCGCCCCTCCTCGATCATCCGGATGATCCCCGCGATCTGCCCCTGCGCCCGCCGCAGCCGGTTGAGCACGCTCTTCAGCTCGTCGGCCGCCATCTCCAGTTCCACAGATCCTCCTCATAGATACCCCATAGGGTATTCTATCCGGTTCGGCACGCCTCCGGACAAAGAAGCGAAAACAGCCTCCCGGCACATGAGCGCCCCCGGCATTCCCCTCGACCGCCCGCACCCCTGCCTGCCCCCGCCCTGCCCCCGCTGAAGACGGTAACGGTACGCGGCGAACTGCCGATGGTATGCGCCTCCCTCCGGCAGCAGCCGCTCCGGCACCCCCTGCGCACAGCTCGCCGGGGCAGGGGAGCCGGGTCGTTCACGTATGTGTACCGCGTCCGCAGGGGACCTGGCGCAGGGAAATTTCGGAAACGGCCCTCCGGCAGCGGCAGGAGCGTGAGGTCCGAGGCCACCTCGGAGAACGGGACACTGCCGTCCCGCCCGGGTCCCTCCAGTACCACCATCCCGACGCCCAGCCCGTGCCGCCGGCATCGCGACGGTCTTCTCCACCAGCAGAGACCGTTCCCCCTCCACCGACACGCCGCCTGTAACTGCCGCAGCCTCGTCAGCGGTCGTCGGAGCGGTGGTACGGGCGTCCTCACCGAACACCCCGCGAACGCACCGAACAGCGTGTCCTGACCCGCCTTCCCCCGGTCCGCCCTCACCGGAAGCAATCAACAAGGTTCATGGGATAGCGATTTCGCTCATTCATGCACAAGGAAAGCCGCCTCGGCCGTCCGGATGAGCTTCCCTCCGCGTTCCCGGACCTGTCCCCCTTCCACGCGATGACCCATCAGGTGACATTTCGCCACTGAACGGACTGCGGACGTCGCGAGCGGAACCTCTCGCCAACCCCCCGCGATGACGCGACAAGGTGCGGCGGCCGACCGCGACAAGAAGACGACAAGGTTTGGCCAAGCCCTTCCGGAGAGTGTCGCCCCATGCTGCCGCCCTCGGGCGGCAGCCACGCCACAGATTCACCGGAAGACGATTGGTCACCACCCATGAACGGGACTTTGGAGGCAGGGACCGCCACCCCCGCCCCGGGCCGGGCGCACCCCCGGCACTCCTCGCCGGACGTCGACTACGACACCTTCGTCCGGACGGTCTACGACCGCTACGGGCCCCTGCTCCTGCGGTATGCGACACGGCTGCTGGACGGAGACTGGCACAAGGCGGAGGACATCCTCCAGGAGACGGCGGCCCGGGCCTGGAAGCACGCCCCCTACCTGGGCACCCGTGACGAACTCGTCCGGCCGTGGCTCTTCACCGTGGTCAAGAACCTCGTCATCGACCATCACCGCTCCCGGCAGATCCGGCCGCTCGAGCTGCGGCCGGCCGAGGAGCTCGACACCGCCTGGGAGACCCCGGAGACCCTGCTCACCCTGCATGTGGTGCTGGAAGCACTGGAGGAGCTGACGGAGCAGCAGCGGACCGTCATCAGGCTGATGTACTACCTGGAGTGCAGTGTGGCCCAGGCGGCCGAGCACCTCGGTATCCCGCCCGGCACCGTCAAGAGCCGTGCCTTCTACGCCCTGCGGGCCCTGCGCAAGGCGCTGGAGGAGCGGGGCATGGTCGGCACCTGACGGGGCGGGTGAACCGCCCACCGCACCTCGTCGTAGAGCGACGTGTGGACAACGGGGCTCATTCCGACGGACCGCCACGGCGTGCCCTCCCCCGGCCGCACGTGGCACGGCCCCGGCGGCCCCTGCCGGCCGCCGGGGCCACCCCGCCGGCCTCACCGGACCCGTCCACCCCTGTTGTCCGGGCACTCCCCCGGGCAGGACCGCCCCGGAGCCGGGCCACGCCCGCCGACCGGACCGACTGAAGGCGAGTGAACTGTGAGGACGGCACCCGTCGAGGACGCACCGGAGGACTCCTACGCCGAGTCGCTGCTCGCGGCCGTCATCGCGAAGCGTTTCTATCTGGAGAACGCCTCGAAGGTGGACATCGGGCAGGAGATGGGCCTGAGCCGCTTCAAGGTGGCCCGGCTGCTGGACCTGGCCGTCGCCCGCGGCATCGTCCGTATCGACATCGCCTTCCCCACCGCCCTCGACACGGAGCTGTCCGACGCGCTCGCGAGCCGCTACGGGCTGAGGCACGCGATCGTGGTCGCCCCGCACGCGGACGACACCGGCGGGCCGGAACCGTACACCCGGCTGCTCGCTCCCCCGGCCGCCCATCTGCTGACCGGCCTGCTGCACGAGGACGACGTGCTCGGTCTGGCCTGGGGACGCGCGGTCACCGCCGTCAGCAGGGCGTTCACCCGGCTGCCGCCCTGTTCGGTGGTCCAGCTCACCGGCGTGGACCCGCAGCGCCCGATCACCGACGCGTCGGTCAAGGCGGTCCGTCTGGCCGCCGCCCTCTCCGGAGGCGCCGCCCATCCCCTCTACGCGCCGCTGGTCCTGCCCAACGCCCTGACCGCGACCGTGCTGCGCAGCCAGCCGACGATCGCCACGGCGCTGGACCGGCTCGGCGCGCTGACCACCGCGGTGCTGCCCATCGGCGCCTGGGGCCCCGGCCTGTCGACGGTGCACGACGCCCTGTCCGCACCGGAGCGGCGCCGCCACGCCGAACTGGGCGTGGTCGCCGAAACGGCCTCGCTGCTGTTCGACGCCCAGGGCAGACCGGTCCGCACCGACCTCGCCGACCGGGTGATCGCCGTGGACGCCGAACAACTGCGGCACACACCGGAGGTCATCGCCGTCGCGGGCGGCCGGGAGAAGGCCCGCGCCGTGCGCGCGGTGCTCGGGTCCGGCCTCCTGACCGGCATCGTGACCGACGCCACGACGGCTCGCGCCGCACTGTCCCGCGAGTCCTCCCCGCCGGTCCCGAGCCGTACCGGCGCTCCGTTCAACCGGCAGGCCTGAGCTGGTTCTTCGCGGCCCAGCGGCTCCGGTTCAACGTTCACCCATGATCGTGAACCGGTATACGGGGCTCCTCGTAGGGAGCAGTGACGTCCGGGTGCGCAAGGGCCCTTGACCGGTCGTCAGCCCTGCTGGATGTTGTGGCGGCAGCCAGCAGGGCGGCCGGGCCACCCGACGCCCGGGACACCGCCGCCGTGGCCCTATTACGACGTAATAGCCCGGCGCGTCGAGCGCACACCGTGGACAGCCTGGCCCGGGCCGAGGCGCCCACCTATTACGGCGTAATAGCTCCGGCACGTCGAGCGCACACCGCAGGCAGGCGGGTCCGGGCCGGGCCCGGGCCAGGGCGTCCACCTATTACGGCGTAATAGTCCGGGCGCCGGCGTCCGGTCCGGCCGCCAGACCGGCCGCACGCAAGGCCCGGCCGCCGAGATCCGCGCACAGGTCGACGACGCCGCCCCGCTCGCGCGCACCGGCCGCGGTGTCCGCCTCGTACACGGTGACCTCAATGCCGTGGCGCTGCAGGACGCGGGCACAGACCAGTCCCGCCGGACCGGCGCCGATGACGGTGACCGTGTCCCAGGACGCAGCCGGGCGCTGGCATGTGTCCCTGCTCGTCGAGGACCCGTCCGTGAAGCCGCTCCCCGCCACCAGCGCGGCCGTCGGCATCGACGTCGGGCTCGACCACCTGCTGACCCTCTCGACCGGTGAGAAGATCGCCAATCCCCGGCATGAGCGGCGCGACCGT